>JAHFNM010000003.1:16412-45948 GCA_023267415.1 Candidatus Nomurabacteria bacterium | reverse complement strand
TGTACTACGGCTTTAAGCCGATCGAAACGCCGATGCTCGAGCACGAAGAGATCTTTACGTCAGGAATCGGCGAGGGCACCGACATCGTGGACAAAGAAATGTACACGCTCCGCACAAAGGGAGGCGACCATCTTGCGCTCCGTCCGGAATTTACTGCTGGAATCATGCGTTCGTATATTGAAAATGGGATGGGGTCTCAACCACAACCTCTCCTCTTCTATACATACGGCCCAGCCTTTCGCCATGACAATCCGCAAAAGGGACGCTACCGACAGTTCTACCAATTTGATATGGAGATATTAGGATCGGAAAAGAGTGTTCTTGATGCGCTTATCATCAAAACCACGCTCACCATCATCAATGAAAGCGGTGCTCCGTCAGCCTCAATCGACATCAACTCGATTGGGTGCAAAGAATGCCGCCCCGGATACATCCGCGAGCTTGTTTCTTACTACAAAAAACACCTCAATGTACTCCCTGCAGTCGATCGCGAGCGCCTGAAGACCAATCCCCTCCGCATCCTCGACTCAAAAGAAGAGAAGACCATCGAACTCAATGCTGCGGCTCCTGAATCTGTCTCATTCCTCTGTCCTGCATGCAAGAAGCACTTCAAGGAGGTCCTTGAATATCTCGAGGAAATGGCCGTACCATATACACTGAATAAAAATCTCGTACGCGGACTCTCGTACTACTCACGCACCGTATTTGAAGTGATCGTAGACATGGGTGAAGGCAACCCTCCGCTCACCATCGCAGGAGGAGGACGCTATGACTATCTCGGCCGCCAACTCGGCAGCAAGAAAGACATCCCGGGAATCGGCGTGGCGCTCGGCGTCGACCGCATCATCAGCATGCCTTGGTACAACAAGCACACTCCGCGCATCATCAAGAAGCCAAAGGTGTACTTCATCCAGCTCGGCATTGAAGCAAAATTGAAATCGCTTAATATCATCGAGATCCTTCGCAAGGCACACGTGCCAATGATGCAGGCACTCTCCAAGGATTCACTCGGAGCCCAGCTCGGCATGGCCGAAAAATCAGGCGCGCCATACACCATCATCTTCGGCCAGAAAGAGGCCATCGACCAGACTGTCATCGTACGCAACATGGAAACCCGCTCGCAGGAAAATGTAAAGCAATCCAAGCTTGCGGAGTACATGAAGGGACTCAAATAACGAAACATGTGTCATTCCGGACTTGATCCGGAATCCATGAATGCTGGATCCTGAATCAAGTTCAGGATGACCCAAACCACTAAGATGACTACAAAAATCATTCAAAAGGAAGATCCTGTGCTTCGAGCCATTGCCAAGGAAGTCCCTCTTTCCGAGATCGGCAGTTCGAAGATCAAAAAGATCCTGCGCGACATGAAAAAGATGCTCGCCACCCAATCTGACGGCGTGGCCATCGCTGCCCCGCAGATCGGAGTATCGCTGCGCATTTTCGTAGTGGCCGGAAAGATATTTGAGGATAGCTTCAAACGAGGAGCTGAGATACTCGAAGGAAAAGAACCAACCATTCCCGATCTCGTCTTCATCAATCCCATAGTCACCAAGGTTTCAAAGACAAAGAAATGGATGCATGAGGGCTGCCTCTCCGTACGACCGCTTTGGGGAGAAGTCGAACGCTCCACCCATGCAACTGTCACAGCATATAACGAACACGGTGTGAAATTTACCCGCGGAGCTTCAGGACTTCTGGCACACATCTTTCAACACGAAACCGACCATCTCGACGGCATCCTCTTTATCGACAAGGCACGCAATGTCGCTCCAGGAATCGTACCGGAAGTGGCAAAGCCAAAACGAACCAAAAAAGTGTAATCTGTATTTTCCCCCTCTCCTTGTTGAGGAGAGGGTCGACTCGTAAACAAGTGGGGTGAGGTGATTGAATCGTATCCAATTCTTAATTCGTAATTCCTAATCTACATATGAATCTTGCCTTCTGGGGAACCCCGGATCTTACAACAACATATCTCGATGCACTTAAGACTGCCGGCATGATGCCTGTTGTCATCATCACCAATCCTGACCGCCCGAAAGGCCGCGGCCAGGAAATGGCGGCCACTCCGGCCAAACTGTGGGCAATCGAGCACAATGTTCCAGTACTGCAGCCAGAGAAGCTGGACGAGGCTTTTTTCCATGAACTGTCTGTTTTTGCCTTGGATCTCTCTGTTGTCGTAGCATACGGAAAGATCATCCCTCAGAATTTCATCGATCTGCCGAAGCACAGCACGCTCAATGTGCATTATTCCCTGCTTCCCCAGTATCGAGGCGCGGCGCCAACAGAGTCAGCCATACTAAACGGCGACACCGAGACCGGGTGCTCGATCCAAGTGATGCGATTCAAACTTGATTCAGGTCCGATCATTGCCGAAGAGATCACTTCTATCGGCCCAGACGAGACAACCACTGATCTTCGCAGACGACTGACCAATATAGGCGCCAAACTACTTGTTGAAACCTTGCCAAAATACATCGCAGGAGAACTGAATGCACGCGAACAAGACGACTCGCTCGCCACCCGATCGGGCAAGATCAAAAAAGAAGACGGGCTCATAGATCCCGCCGGCGATCCAATTGAAAACTACCGAAAATTCCGCGCTTATATCGAATGGCCACGCACGTATTTTTTTCAAAACGATAACCGCGCGCAAGCCGAGCAATCGTCGCATGACGGCAAGCGCGTCATAATCACAAAGGCCCATCTTGAAAACGGAACATTTGTCATCGACCGAGTACTGCCGGAAGGCAAGAATGAGATCGCATATGGCGATTTCGCGCGACTAGGCAAATAAGAACCCCACCTTCGTTACAGACCACACAATTCAGCATGATAAGGCCACACCATTATTTCAGACTTCTGTTGTAGTTTTCCCATAGAGTCTTAAACGCGGGATGTTTTTTCAAATCCCCAAAATCTCCCTGAGCAATAAGTGATCCGCTTCCAAAAAGATAGACGTAGTCAAAGTATTTCAAAAGAGACAGGTTATGTACCGTTGAAATAACTGTCTTGTCTTTGAATTCAGCGAGAACATTCTCATATATCTTCATCTCGTTGGTAAAATCCACGCTCGATGTCGGCTCGTCCATGAACACGAAGTCGCTATTCCATCCGGCAAGCAATCCGCGAGCAAGTGCAAGGCGTTGTTTTTCTCCTCCAGAGAACGATACTCCTTTTTCCATAACATTCGTCGCCAGACCCTGTGGAAGGCGTTCAAGCACGCTTTCAAACTGCGCGAGTTGTATCACCTTCTGCAGATCTTGAGGATCCGCTTGCGTGTCCATTGTAATATTATCCTCAACAGTACTATTGAAAAGTTCAGGCTCTTGTGGGATTAACGTCACATGGCCATGCAATGCTGCAAGTCCGCTATTCAAATCAACGCCATCACAAAGTACCGTCACCTGTTCGGGTTCATATAATCCGCGAAGCAACGCAAGGGTGGTACTCTTTCCAGACCCGCTTTCCCCAATGAATGCGATCTTTTGATTGCGTGCAATGGTAAGATCGATCCCGTTGAGATGCCTAGGCTGACTAAAGCCCGCCACTTCGTTTGCATAAGTGAATACGAGATTTCGAATTTCAAGATTTTTCCATCCGAACGGCAAGGAATTATCCTCTCTATGAGCTATCTTCCTATATTCCTCACGAATAGCATCGGCGGCTCGAATGGCGGTATCCTGTTCAACGATCTTTCCATACTGAATGGCAAAATTACTGAACACACTCCCAATATTCTGGAGATAGGTATAAAGAGCAAACAGTGTACCGATGACAATAACCCCCGTATGACGAAACGAAAGATATGCGTTCAAGGAGAGCACAACGAAGGTCATCAGTGTCGTAAAGACACCAATGGTAAACCACTTATATTCATTCACAATGATATTCTTCCTGTAGTCAGGGAACGCCCCTTCCGCTCGCTCGGCTATTTCTCTATTCACGCGACTTTCCAGACGAAGAGTGATTATGGAAAAAATATTCGTAACGTAATCGTGAATTGCCGAAGCGAGTCGATTTTCGAATTTGTACATTCGAAGAAATGCCTTGCGCATCACAGCGTCAAATTTAAGCATGGAATAAACAGCTAAAATGGTAAAGACCATGGCAATGATGGCAGACCATTTGTCAAACAAGAACATTGCAATGAGCGAGCCGACAGTCCTGACGAGAGACAAATTTATCATAAACGTGCTATTTGAGAAACCAAAAAGAGACTCGGCTGATTTATTCATCTTGTCGATCGTCTCGCCGGAATGATGCTGCTTATGCCAATCGAGCGGAAGAGTAAGCACTTGGCTAACCATCTCTTGTTTATACTTTTTCCTGATCCAAAATGCATTTTTATTCTCCATGACTCTTGATGCTCCATGAAGCGCCCAGAATACGAGGATAATGGCTACCAGAATGCTTAAATTGGCAATAAGAAAATACAGGAGTTTCGGATCAGAGGAAGAGAACTGGACATCGTTAAAAGCCCTGCTCACGGCAATCGGATTGCCGAGCATGAGGATGTTTGCGACAAGTTCCATAAAGAGAAACAGAACAACGTTAGTTCTGTTACCTTTTGAATATCTCCAGAAATTTGAGAAGAGATTTACTACGGGGTTCTTTGAAGCCATACAAAAATCAGTGCGATAAAAAGAGAAAAAGAGGGATAATATTTATCGTCGGAAACCGAGAAACTAATCCCGAGAACCGAGCTTGAGCATATCCTTGATCTTTTTGGCTCCACGGTACCAGAGCGTGTCTTTCTTTCCTTTCGATCCGGTAATCCCCCTCCAGAGTTCGTTGTTGGCCACGTCGACTGCGGTATGAAAATCTTTTTGTTCAGTGGATACGAAATAATTCTGCCCTGCCGGATTGAACGATACTTCCACCTTGAAAGCATGTCCGCGTTCGTGGGCCACCATCCTGCGCACCGTGACCGTCACATCATGATGGTGCTCACCCTTAGAAAAACGCCCGAACCGCGCAAAGCGCTTTTCGATATATTCCCGGTCAGCATCGCTAACCGGTACGTCGTCGCCCGTGATTTTGTATGTAAGCATATGCATAGTATACACCCTATTTCTCGGCCACAGAAAATATCTTGTGCGGGCTGCGGTGTCCGGAGACAAGGCGCAGCGCGGCTTGCGGGATATTGAGGTCATTTGCCAAGATTTCGCGAATGCGTCCGTTGGCAAGATTGCGCTCTGCGGGCTCTCGCACCCATATCTCATAACGATCGCCAGCAACCTTTGTGACCTTCTCCTTTTTCGCCCCGGGGACGGCATTGACGCGGATATACATATATGGGAAGTTTATCACAACAAAATGCCTAGGCGCGATAATGCAAAGAATTTGATAGAATAGCCCCATGATCAAGAAAGGAATCCCCGGCGGCACAGTGCATGCAATGCCTGCCGACCTAAAAACAATTCTCAAGAATCAGCCAAAGATAGAAGCCATATGGAAGGACATCACCCCACTCGCGCGCAATGAGTGGATCTGCTGGATCACCTCCGGCAAAAAGGCAGAGACAAGAGATATTCGCATTAAAAAGGCTCTCTCGAAGCTCAAGGGTGGAATGCGCCGGCCATGCTGTTGGGCCGGATGCACGCATCGCTCGTACATTACAAACTAAGAATCATATATGCTTCCCAAAAAATACAAGAATACCCATCGCTCGCTCAAGGTCAAGAAAACCCACTCCGGACTCGGCATGATGACAATGGAACCGATCGAGAAAGGCGGCTTCGTCATCGAATATGTCGGAACGATCCTTACGAAAAACAAAGCGGATGAGCACGGCGGCAAATATCTGTTTGAAACCAGCAAAAACCGCTTTATCGACGGCAGCAGCCGGTCGAATACCGCTCGCTACCTCAACCACTCCTGTAAGCCAAATTGCGAAGTGGACATTCGCGGTGGCCATGTTCTCATCTTTGCAACGCGCAAAATCAAAGCCGGGGAAGAACTCGAATACGACTACGGCAAGGAATATTTCGACGAGTTCATCGCACCGTTTGGTTGCCGATGTGGAGCAAAGAAGCATTTGTATTAATTGAGAATGACACAAAAAACAGCCTCGACACATTGTGTCGAGGCTGTTTATACATAGAAGATGACTGCGTGCTATTGCGTATTACGACTTGTCACTAAAGTACTTACTCGCAAGACTCAGCGCAAATGAAGGCAGAATGATAAAGACTGTTGCGAAAAGGAGCTTAATCAATATTTCGCTTATATGCGAATCCGGCGTATCTGCTCCGGAAGCAGTGATGACGACCAAAATTCCAATAATACCAAAGGCAATGGAGGCACAGATAAATATTCGGGTAGCTATTTTTTGCATGTTTTGAGTATAGCAACAAAATGCCGACTATCAAGCCAAGCGCAGTGAAAGCTACTCATTGAGTAGCTTTTTATGCCGATCGTTCTCACAAGCAAATCGGCGTCGCTTGCCACCTTTATACGTGATTATTTCATTTGAGTAATCTTAACAATTCTTCCCTTTTTATCATAGGTCACCCATTTCCCCGCTTGTTTGTTATCAACAAAATTGCCTGTTCGCATTTTACTGCCATCTTTTCTAAACCACGTCCAATTACCAGTCATCTTTCCGTCTTGCGTAAAGCCTTTTGCCCAAAGACTCCCGTCATTGTGATATTTTATATATTTTTGTTTTGTGAGTTTTTTCATTATGTGTAGTATATCAAATTGCTTGTTTCAATTCGTGTACCCACCCTGTCATGATAAGATATAAAAATGTTCACAAAAATCCCGGTCGCGACAAAATTTACCTTCGGCACATACAAAATCAATCCCCGTAGTTCGACTATCGACTTTACCTATCACGTCGAATTTCAAAACAGGAAAACAAAAACTTTTACCGATCGGCTCATATTTCCTGATGTTGCAAAAGATACGTGGGGCAAGGTTCCACAAGCTGTGCTCGAACCCACACTCCAATCACTCCTCCTCATGCTCGGTATCAATTACTGGTGCATATTTCCCACAAACAACATACATATTGAAGGATTTAGTCTCACTCGGGAACAGGCAGAATTTTGGGAATCACTGTATCTCAACGGCCTTGGGGAATTTTTTTACGACATGAAAATGGATTTTCATGATCTCATCAAGTTTCCTTACGATGCATCGGCCATGGCCATACCACCCGCACGAATTGAACTTCCCACACGAGCACTTCTATTAAATGGTGCGGGTAAAGATTCCATTCTCTCCGCCGAAATGTTAAAAGCCTCAAATACACCTTTCGATTTTTTTGCATTTGCCCCCACACCGGCACACAAACGTATCGGCAAGCTTGTCGGAGCAAAGACCATCACCGTCACTCGTCGTCGCGATTCAAGACTGAATACAATCTTGGAACGCCCGGGTGTATCGACTGCATATCCGTCGGTCTCGACATTCACGTTCATCGCTGCTCTCCTTGCAGAAGTGCTCGGCTACAATTCCATCGTCTTTTCCAACGAACGCAGTGCCGATTTTGGCAACCTCACCTACCTCGGACTCGAAGTAAATCATCAATGGTGCAAATCGTCCGAGGCGGAGAAGATGACCAACGACTACATCCATAAATACATTACTCCAGATATTTCCACGACTTCACTTCTTCGAAAATACAGTGAGCTTGAGATCGTGAAGCGTTTTGTGCAGTATCCGCAATATCTCCATTACTTCACGAGTTGCAACACGTATTTTTGGCTCCCACGAGTCTGGCAACTCGCTTATCGCAAATCCTACTGGTGCAACCGATGCCCGAAATGCATCTTCCTGTTTGCATCATTCGCGGCATTTCTGCCAAAGGAAGAAATGGTTGCCATCTTTGGCGCCAACCTCTATTCCCAAAGGCGCTTCCTACCGCTCATCAGACGCATTCTCGGCCTCGAAGGATTCAAGCCACTTGATTGCGTTGGAGAGCCAGAAGAGATGATCCTCGCCATGCATTATGCTGAGCGTCGTGGTGAGTTTGCCGGCGAGCCTGCAATGCAGGTTTTTGAAGAACATTTTCCTGCTGCGTATAATTTTGAGGAAATTGAAGAAAGAGTTTTTAATATCGAAAAAGAAAAAGCTACTCATTAATAAGTAGCTTTTTATATGCCAATCGTTTTTTCAAGCAAATCGGCGTCGCTTGCCACCTTTATACGTGGTTGGTTTTTGTATGAAATCAATCGTGAAGAAATTAACTACCCGGGATAACCACAGCCTCCGAATATATCATAACCAGTAAAACTGATATCGGGTTTTGTTTCCAACCAATACTCAATCTTGTAGGAGGCACATGGGAATCTTTCATCGTGCCCACAATAAAGGTCTCTACTTATTATATTTGCGTGCAAATAATTTTTACCGTTTGAACGCATAGACTTCGTTATCGGATCACTCAAAGGTTTTCCACCGTACTTATCAAGGTGCACACCAACTGTAGTTATGTATCCTGTACCAGGTACATACTTCATTTTAGTATTAAGTGGTTTCAGCTTTGTATGTGTTATTTTTCTGAGAAATTTTAAGCAAGTCTCACAAAAAGAACGTATCGCGGAAATTATTGACTGTTTCATTATCTACTTTTGTTGGTGACCGTAAAAGGCTTAACCTTCTTCGGTCACCAACAAAAACTTGTTAAAAAACGTATCTAGATAGATACTACAATAATATTGTAGTTAGTCAAATAAATATTAGGGCGGGGACCTCGACTACCGTCGCGGGTACTTTTCGACCGAATCAAAATTCAGCAACGAAAAGTCTTTCGATCCCTGCCCGCGAGTGAAGCAGTTCACTCGCTCGTGGGGAGCACAAAAGAAAAAACGCCATCATGGCGTTTTTTCTTTTGTGCTCCCCCGGCAGGGATCGAACCTGCGACCAATCGATTACACTTGTCCTAAAATCACTTCTAGGGGTGGACTATATCATCTTCATGCTTGCGCAAGAAGCGAGGCGCTTCCGCCGGCGCGAACGCCGGAGTACTCCCGTAAAGGGATAGTCTCTACACCTTCTCCGATTTGCATCAGAGCTTGGCTCGGTATTACCCTCATAATGGCTCTAAAGCTATTGTGTGGGCTTCACCGAATTCACCTCGTTTTCGATATGGATCTCTCCATAAAGCTGCCTTACTGACAGTCGATTGCTCTACCGCTGAGCTACAGGGGAATATTCAAACTGCAAAAGAACCTCAAAATACTAGCAAAAATAGGCTCAAAATGCAAAGACTAAGAGGCATTATTTTTTAGGTATTTTAGCCAGTCCTTCATGCACTTCCATATGACAATTCGCGCATATAAGAATGCATTTATCGATTTCTTTGCGGATCTTGTCCCATGATCGGGTCAGTCCTTTTGCAGCCACACCAAAATCTTTCTTTTTTGGATCAAGGTGATGAAAGCTTAGTGCCCGAGCGCACTTATGATATCCGCAGATAGCGCATTTTCCCCCTGCATATTCCCGTGCCATTTCACGAAGTTTTTTCCTGCGCTTTTTGACTGCTTCTCGCATATACACAGCTCGATCGGAATACGTTCTTGTCTCTTTTCTTGTGGTAGACATAATATGAGTATACCACAAGAATTTTACATAATTAAATTCCAACAACAAAATTGTCGTCATTTTTTGATCATGATTTTTTGCACGGTAACCATTGCGATCTTTTTTAAGCCTTACAGAGATGGACCTGATAGGATCCGAGACTGAATCTTCTCGTTGTAAAATAATGCATTTGTTTTTGTTATTCATTTTCATTGTGACTTGTGAAAAAAAGACTATGATTGAACCATGACAAGGCACATGCAACAAATTCATACGGCTGACGGTCACCCGCTCTTGCATGGAAGCATGTTGGAAGCAATGCGACCGGAAAAGAAGAATGAACGACAAGGTCATCACTTGTCCGCAAAGAACATTTTTTTGTATGCGATCATCATCGTCCCCGCCCTTATCATTGCAGCACTAGCCTTCAGTAACTTGCACTTTAATGGCAACCCGAAAGACGGTGTACCCACGGGAGCGAGCGCTCTTCCTGCCGTCGTTGACGCCCTACAGCCCGACCCGATGCTAAATGACAAACCAGTCTTCCATTACATTGAGATCATCGATGGATGCGATTTTGAATACTCAGGCGAATGCGTGAATATGCGACTTGGCCCGAGCACCAGTTCGGAAGTGGCGGTACGCCTGCGCACCGGCATCGTACTCAAAGTAGAAGAAAAAACGGTTCCGGGTGATGGTCATGATTGGTACAAGATCATTTTTGACGGGGAGATACGCTACCCTGAGCGAGTGAAGGGAGACTGGTATGTAGCCGTTGACCCAACATCGGTTCGCCCATTCGACAATGCTGGCGACATCCTCTTGAAAAAGGGTGATCCGTTCACGACAAAGCGCATCGTCGTTGATCTCTCAAAAGAAACATTGACCGCGTATGATGGCGACTCGGTCTTCATGGAAGAACCTATTTCCACCGGACTCGATTCCACCCCTACCCCTCCAGGAACATTCACCGTGTTCAAAAAGACGCCGAGCCGATACATGCAAGGACCGATCCCGGACCTCTCCGATCAAGCATACGACCTTCCAGGCGTCCCGTGGAACCTCTACTTTACCGCTGACGGGGCGGTCATCCACGGAGCCTATTGGCACAACCATTTCGGCGAACCATGGTCTCATGGATGCGTCAACCTTTCGCCGCAAAACGCAAAAAAGCTTTATGAATGGGCCGATATTGGCACTGCAGTCATTGTACAAAACTAGCATGGACAAAAACCAAATGTATTTCCTTGTGTAAAAAGCAGATGTATGTGAGCATATAGGTATGCTATTTACAGTACCAGTTCCCCCCGCCATACCGACTGTGCCGTTCTATTCCCAATTCGTAGACATCGCTTCCCCTAAGTGGCAGAAAGTAGGCTGTGGAATCACCAGCCTGGCCATGATCATCGACTATTATAAGCCGAAGGTAGCAGTAAACACACTCCTCGGCCAAGGCATCGCCATGGGCGCCTACGACAACAACGCCGGCTGGATCTATTCCGGGCTTATTCATCTCGCGGGAAAATACGGCCTGACCGGCACAAGCTACGATTTTGGAAAATCGAGTTCGGCGGTCGCACTCGCACAATTCAAGAAGTATTTGAAAAATGGCCCGGTCATTGCTTCGATCCATTACAAATTCGATCCGGAGAGCTCGATCCCCCATCTCGTGGTGATCGACGGAATCGAAGACGGAGTAGTGTACTACAACGACCCGGCTGCCAAGACTGGCGAAAAACAGATCTCAGTCGGAGGATTCCTTGCCGGCTGGAAGAAGCGATTCATCGTGATTCGCCCAGCAAAAAATACGGAACAGGTTGCAATGCTCATAAAATAGCAAAAGAAAAAGCCCCAGATATGCGGGGCTTTTTTGTTTCTCTTGTTTTTTACTTGTTACTTTTTTGCGGTTCTCCCGGATGTGTCGGCAATTTGAGCGCCCACCCTGTAACCCTGGTCATCTTTGATCACTTCATAGTTTCCCGTGAACACGGGCTTTCTCTTTTTTGCGGCCGCGGCTTTTCTTGCATTTGCTTGCTGTTCTTTTACAGCTTGAGCGGCAAGATCTGCTTGTTTTTGCTGCTGATCCTTTACTTCTTTAACTCCCGCGTTGTGTCCGTTGTCGGTCCATTTCTGGAAATTTTTTACGGAATCGTCGTAAGCTCCTTTTTCGTAATATGGTTGCCCATACGTCGGCAATAAATGCCAGCAAACAAAAAGCGTAATCGCAGCGCCGATAATGGCACTTAAAAACATCATTTTTTTCATACCAAGGTAGTATTTAGTTAAATGAAGCCTACGCCGATATTTTGACGCTGTCAAGGAATGTAATTTGATCAAAAACCTACCTGTTTACTGGACAAGTTTGAATCCAAAATAAATGCCGGCAAGCCCGCCAACAGCACCAAGAATGACAGAGGAGATAGAGAGCATGTCCGATCCCCACAAAAGCGGGATGGAACTTCCTACGAAGGTTCCAATAGTGAGGCCGATCCAGATAAGAGATTTTGCATTCATGCAGACAGTATAGCAAAAGCCGCCGGCGCTTGCGCTGGCGGCTTTTCTGGTTTACCTGTTCTAATTTCCTATTGCGTTGTCTGCGTCGTCGTAGTACTTGGAGGGTTCGACGCCGGCAGATTTACATCAACCTTAATACTGCTCGGATTTGCTTGCGCCGGAGCAGCGGCATGCCGATGCATATACCACCAATATCCGCCGCCGAGAATAAGAAGAATAATGATCACGAGAAGAACAGTGTTTGCTCCTGAGCTGTTTTCCTGCGGAACTTGTGGTGCCGAAGGATAATTGGTTTGATTTTCCATATGCTTTGAATGATTAATGCGAATAAAATAATAATCCTACGGATTCATCTTGCTTCCCTTCGGCCCCTTTTTTTGGGAACCATACTGGCGATAGGCCAGGTAGGTCAATAAGGCAAGAAGGAGGAGGGCGATGATTATCCAGACGATCTTTACCCCGAGTGGCATTGCGTTCCCTGCTGCCGCGCCAAGCGGTATAGTGTCAGTTTGAGTCGGAGCGGTAACATCAGTTTGGGCTGCCTGATCAGCGGCTGGAGTGTTTCCATTAGCAAGAGCGATTCCGTCATTGCCGATAGGCTGGAATGGAGTTGTTCCGCCCGGAGATAGAACATTACCGTTTACCGATCCGGATCCATCGCTGAGTATCGTTCCGCTTGTGCTCGAGCCAGAAGTGGATGTTGATGGAGTAGTAGAGGTTGTCGTTCCCCCGCCCGCTCCACCGTGACTCGATGACGACGATCCGCCGCCTGAAGAAGTACTGGTCGGAGTACCTGTCGAACTGCCGCCAACAACTGAGCCGGAGAGCGTTCCGTTGGTTGTCTGTCCTCCTCCGCTCTGGTTCTGGTTTACGACTCCCCCGGAAGAGAGCGTTCCTGTAACCTCGGAAGCGAGTGCGGGCATTGCAGCAATCGAAGCAAAGAGCATGGCGCCTGCGATAATTGTAGTAATTTTTTTATTCATGGTATTTTTCATTGCTGCATTAGAGCGTCTGTACGCCGTAGGAAGTGTTGTAGGTGCCGTTCACTGAATTTAACGGAACAGCGACTTCAACCGTGACCTGGACTTGCTTGCCAGGGGTGTTTGCATCGAGATCGGAAGTCATATTGAGTGCGGGAGTAGAGTAGGTATCAGCTGCGGTGAGGAGGATGGTCGCTCCGGAATTATCAGCTTGCGCGGATGAGATGCGGATATTGTTTGCAGCAGGAATGGTGCTTGAATTTGCGGTATTGGTCCAGTTTGCGAATTTCATCGAAAGGTGAGATTCATTGTCGGGAACAGTTATATTGAATGTGTATTTCCATCCATGAGCGAATGTTCCATCGGCTGTCGCCGTGCCATTCACAGTCGTCACAGAAGTGACTGCGAGAGCACCAGGGACAATTCCGCCAGTGACTGTTCCGCCGATTGATCCTGAGGTGCTGGTTGAAGTACAGGTCTTATTCCATACAATGACGAATTTGTTTGAAGTGAGGTTGGTGAAGTTTGGAGCGGTAGTAGTCGGTGTAGCGGCAATTGCTGCTGCCATCGTGTCTCCTGAAGAGTAACCGACAAGTGCATACGCTGGAGCAACAGATGAAGTGCTGCATTCTGCTCCGACAGTCGTACTATCGAGTACTTCGTCGGTGGTGTAGCTTGCACCAGAAGTGAAGTCTCCTGTGGAAGCTTCATATGCTGTCGAAGTATTGAATCCGGTAGCGCTAAGTGCGTACTGTCCCGATCCTGCACCGATATTCTGCGCGTTCCATGTCGCGTTCATTTGGAATGATGCATTATTTGCGTTGAGAGCAGTAGCATGGGTTCCATCAATGTATTTTGCAATGGTGACTGATACATTAGTAGCGGTCACTGGCACACAAGTCGTATTCCATACGATCACGAATTTATTACTCGTAAGTCCGGTAAATGCCGGTGCTGTCATTGTAGGAGTTGCCGCAACAGCTGCTTCCATTGTGTCGCCAGTGCTATATCCTGCAAGGGCATATGAAGGGTTCGAGCCGGTAGAATTACATGCTGACCCGACGATTGTGCCGTCGAGGACTTCGTCGGTGCTGTAGCTTGCGTTACTGGTCATATCCACGGTCTTTGCGACGTATGGCGTGTTGTCAGGAGCATAGCCAGATGCCTGCAAGGCGTATTGGCCTGATCCTGCTCCGATGTTGTCTGCATTCCATGCTGCGTTCATTTGGAACGAAGCGGAATTGACTGACTGCGCAGTAGCAGCTTGTCCATCAACGTATTTTGCGATGGTGACATTTACCATCGGTGCATCAGCGAGTACCGCTGACATTGGCGCCAAAGCGGCAAAGGTCAACGCCCCAAACATCAAACCTGCTCGAAGCGTAGATTGTATTTTTGTGTTTTTCATAATGATAATTGCTTTCTTAATTAATAAATAATGCTGTATTGATAATCGGGATAGATTCCGGTTGTCCATCCGCTTGTTGGGTAACGGCCCGCCGTTAGGTTTGTGACAATGCGATTTTTATCACAGAGAATTATGAGAAAAAATGCGTGTGCGATTCCAGTTTTCCTCGCAACGACTTGAGTCCGCGATGCACCAACTGACGCACTGTGCACACTTCCTTGCCCATTATTTGCGCAATATGTTTGTATTCCATGTCCGCAAAGAATCGATAGGCGACCGCTTCGCCTTCTTCCTTGCGAAGCTTGCCGACCGCAGAAGCGAGCAGCTCCCTATGCTGGCCTTGATCAATGATTCCTGCATCCGTCACTGAATCGGCAAGCGCATAGACGAGATCCGTAGAAACGATCATTGCGTGCTTGTTCTGACGAAAATAATCAATGAGCGTATTACGCGCAACGGTGAAGATGTAATGAATGTCGCCTGCCCCGTCCCAAAGGCCACGCTGCAGAGACGAAAAAATTTTGAGAAACACTGTCTGTGTTAGGTCATGGGCTTCACTCTTGTCAAAAAGACGAAAACTGAAATAACGATAGATACGATCGTAGTAGGATCGATAAAACGTATCTCCAAGCAGTGTTGCTGAGTCCGCGGCTTCTACCCGACTCAAAAGCATCTCGGTTCCGTTTTCTTCAGAAAGCGCATTCATGGCTAGCCTCCGATTACGCGCACCAAAAGCATGATAATGGCAACGACCAAGAGAATATGGATAAAGCCGCCAAGCACAGGAAAACCTACGAAGCCGACGAGCCAGAGAACGATTAAGATGATGGCAATTGTTTCAATCATAAAATAAATAAGCTTATGCTGATAATATTGATTACTGCGTATACTCCTGCACCTCGCGCGCATGCGCTCGTGAAAAAATGCTGCTTGGCTCAGATGATGGAGCATGGACGATGACGAGCACGTCTCCGCTTCGAAGATATTCTTGGAAGCGTTCTGCATCGGCATCACTGATGCCCAGTCCCTGCAGCGCTCCGACGAATCCCCCTGCGGCCGCTCCGGTCATTGCACCTCCTACAACTCCCGCGGCTGATCCAGTAAAACCAAGCACCGAGGCAAGAGGTCCGGCGACGATGAGCGATCCGAGGCCGGGAAGGACTCCGTTTGCGACGACAAAACCAAGCACTGCTCCCAATACAGCCCCCGTTGCGGCTCCCGACCCGGCAGCATGTCCTACTTTTTCACCGACTTGTTTGTCGACCAATTCACCGGCAATGTTAACGTAGATATATGAAATGTCTTCTTCGGGAACATCGATCGCTCGAAGCTCGGAGAGTGCAGTTTCGGCATTCGCTTGCGTTGAAAAAATTCCGATAGTAGTGATCATATGATGATTGTTCTTTAGCTGTTTCTAATAACGCAGATCTGAACTAATAGGAACATTCGACTGTTTCCCATTTGCTCCCAATATCATTGTGCACCCCATCGATAAAAAGCTGCCACGTTACGACAAGTGAAAGATCTATTAGCACGGCGTGCCAATAAGTCAAAGATGGCTCTTAAAATAAGCCTTATTTTTCAAGGCGATAATATGATTTATGGTTTTCTTTTTTCGGATGCAGACAAAAAAAATGACGACTTATTTGTCGTCATCAAAATAGAAAAGTGATTCAAATATCCTTACTGCTGAATGCTCCACAATTCTTCAAAGAAGACCGTGATCGTGTTATGCACATCGATATCCTCGATCAAGAACCCTGTGGAGAGTGTTTCGTTCAGAGAGACAATCGCGACTTTATTTCCATAGATGAATGTGGCCGTGTTGAGCGATTTTGTATGCCTGGAAAGGAAACGAGTTTCGCGGGACTCCTTACTATCAGCCTCTTTGAGCAGACGACCGGTGTTTCCTACGGGAGTAAGCAGACGCAGTTTCAAAAAATGCTTGTTCTGCGTGTCGATGAAATTGGTTATGAATTTCGCGCCGAGTATTCTCGTCAGATCGTCCCAGGCAATGATGGCTCGAAAATTATTCTTCGCCAGAATAATGTCGGCAAAGATCAACTGGATCTCTTGCGCGCCCACATACACTTTGACGGTCGGCTTGCCCAAAGCAGTTTTTAATTCCATCGCCTTCAATGCGGGGAGTATTTCTTTGAGTTTTTCCTCCACCTCCCTCAGCTTGAGCAAAAGCTTATTGGGATTCTCCGCCACCCAGTACTTGTTGTAACGCTTCACATAATAATTGATCAGGCCGTCTTTTTGAAGCTTCTCGGCAATCATCAATGCGCTTGTCCGCGGCATCTTGAGCTTTTCGGCAAGGTCGGATATCTTTGCTTCACCAAGCTGAAGTGCCGCAAGGTAGAATTCCGCTTCCTTGCGTTTATAACCCAGCTGTTCTATGACTTTTTGAATGTTCACTGAATATGGCCCTTAAAAGGAGTGACGCACATGCAAGCAAAGTGTACAGTATTCTTTCCCGAATGGAAAGGGGTTCGTGCAAATCAAAAAGCCGCCGGCCTGAGAGCGCCGGCGGCTTTTTTTATTCCTTCAGTATTACATGCTGCGGAAAGTACCCGGAACAGTGACGCTTACATTCCCTGCTGCATCGGTGACATACACCATGTAGTAGTAGAGAGTGTTTGGCGCAAGTCCTGAGATTGCAACGCTCTGCGATGTGCGGAGGTTCATATCGGTCATCGCTGTAGCACCGCTAACAGTGACTGAGTTTGCGTTTTCATAGGTTGAGAGCGGGCTCGTGCTGTAGTATACAAGGCCCTTAGCTGGCTCATTTGTGTTCCAAGAAACAGTGGCTGTGTTGGCGGTTGTGCCGACATAGTTGTTCATGATGATCGGAGCGTCAACGTCTCCCAATCCAACGCCAATCTGTTCATTGATTGCAACGAGAGTGATCGGTCCAACGCGGCCTACTGCCGGAATGTTGTTGCGAACCTGGAAATTGGAAACTGCGGCTTTGGTAAGAAAACCGAAGTAACCAGTGACGAGACCTTGTGGATACATCGTAGGATCCTGCGCGAGGAATGACTGAAGGGTAGAAACATCTGGGCCCGACATCGTAAGCTCAAGCTGGCGGGTAAGCGTCGCAGCTGAAGTGATGGCAGGAAGAACGGTGAGTGCGATTGTTCCAGCGAGCACTGCTGCCGAAACGGCGAAACGGCTGATTGAATTTGTATTTTTCATAGTATGTAATACGTAATAAGATTAATTAATAGGGATTTTTTCTTTCACCATCGACCGTATTCATTTCGGCGAATGAATATCCTTAACCAATCATCGTTCAAAAACCCGTTACTGCCTACTATCTGGTCATCACACAGCAACAAGCAAAAAATACCCTTATGCCATAAGCCTAAATCGTGTGTTTCGTGACGACATTAATGCTGTCACGGCGAGAAGGATTCTCTGCATGAGCATGGTTTTCATTTATGCTGTATACTCTTCAAGTATCGATTATTAATCATCCGAGAAAACAACATGGCAAAAAGAAAGACTAGCGTTAGCCCAAAAAAATTCACGCGTCATCCGCACAAGACGGCCAAGCGCATCGCAGCGAAGAAAGTGATGCTCAAGGCAAAGGCAGCAAAGAAGGCAAGATAATAAAAAATCAAAAAGAGCGGCAGGCTTTCGCCCGCCGCTCTTTTTGTATGGTTATCCATTTTTACTGCACCCAAAGATTCTTTGTTCCGTTTGGGATCTTGATCGAAGAGATGATCTGTGCGAGATCTGCCTGCACCGCAACCCTATCTACATCACTGAATTGCTTGATGCTTCCTGCGGGATAATTGGCATACTGTGTCTCGCCGATGCGAGTTTCGAATTCATAACATGTATTCGAAGCACGGTAATACAATCGGTACAATGCACCGTTTGCATAATGTCCAGCGCCTGCATCACCTACCTTGAAGGTGCTAGCTGAGTACGCGTCGCGCGTAGTAGTCCAATCTGGCATCACACCAGCATCGTAGCCAGACGGCGGAGTCTTCACGCAGAGAGCTTCAGTCGAGAGATCGGAGCGCTTCCCTATCCGCAATCCTGCGCTTTCAAAATTCGTTCCCGCATATGACGAGCCGTTGTAGTAAAGGCAGTAATCAAAATTTTCGGAGCAAGGAGGGATATACGAGTGCACAAGTACCTGTTCGGGATTTGTAGCAAAACCATAATCTTTTGATGGATAGGCAATGGTTATCGTTCCGTCAGAAACACTCTGATCAAGCACAAGCGTGCCCGCACCCGGCGTGACAACAGGTGTCTGTTTTGGATACTGAGCGCGATACCACAGCACAAGAGCAACCACGATGATGATAAAGACTGCCAGCACAGCGAGGGATCTATTGGTGTTTTTCATATGTTTCTACTACGCATTAAACTCGTAATATGTGACATGGCCATTATACTTCATGCTTGAAAAATAGCGCTATTCTCTCTAATGATCGGTATTTTGACAAAAGAATAAAAAAGTGTATTGTGAAGAAAATCATCACAACATGAATAGTGAATCAGTTTTTATCCGTAGCGAACCGCTCGCTCGAAAGTATGAATTGTCCTTCGATGAAAAAAGGTGTTCGTTCCAGATACGGACAAAAAAGGAATACATCGACCTTTACAGCAATCCTAATCTGCAAGAAAATATTCGCGAGAGACAAGATGAGCTGAACCTGGGAGAATGGCATTTTGATTCGCCGGACCGTTTTGGCTACAGCGATTGTTTCTGTAAAAACGAGTCGGAAGGCATGTTGTTGCTACAAGCACCGCTTACCTTGAAAAACGGAACGGCCATTGCTGCAACCCTCGGCGACCTGTTCCCTATTTTGGAGCACATCGCAGAAGACAAGCCGGCGACTCGCCTTGACGATGAACAGGAGATGTTGATCGAGACAGGATACAGCGCAAAGCCTCAGGTGTATGGCGGAGCAATGAAAGCCGATCTTTCAAAAAATTTTACGCTCTGGCTCTATAATCAAAACGATAGGCTGCGCAATCAAGTCAATCCAAAGGTAAGGCGTGCCATAGTAGGTGCTTTCAAAATCCTTTTTGAGCAAAAACCTAAAGGAGCTGTGGGAGGTCTCGATGATCACGGATTTCTTCTCTATCCGCCGCTTGCCATATATTCGTGCCAATTCGGCATCGATAGTCAATCTCGGGTTGATTTTAAACAGGAACAACAGATGGGCTACACGACCTTCTGCCACAATCTGGACACATGGAAACAGCAACTAGTGCTATTAGCAGGATTTGCGGTGATTTGCGAAGCGTTTAGAAATGCATCTATTAAAAAATCCTGATCTACGATCAGGATTTTTATTTTTCTGCCGTATGCGCCCTCGTGATTCGAGCCCAAATTTTATTCCAAAAAATGATGACGAATATGGCCCCGACAAGGATAATGAGAAGGAGGAATCTGCCGATGAGCGCGTTGATCTCCTGCCAATTGTCGCCTACGAAGTATCCGATCCCGCAGTAGAGCGTGACCTGGAACACCTCGCCTATCCCCTCATACAAAAGATATTTTCTGTACGGAACCTTGCCGAGTCCGGCAATGAGATTGACCGCCAAGTTTGAAAACACTTCAAACCGACTGAAGAAGATGAGCGCGCCCGGCTTCTTGCGGATCCGTCGTTCGATGTTTTTATATTTCTCCGAATCCAGTATTTTTCCGAACCCGATCTTATGCAAAGCCTTTTTACCATACCTCCAGGCGAGCCAATATCCGAGATTGTCGCCAGCAATGTTGCCGGCGATTCCCACCACAACAACCCAACCAAAGGAGAGGTATCCTTGGCTCGCGAATGCGGCGGAAGCCATCAAGAGTGTTCCGGGCGGAATGGGAAGGATAAGCGCCGCAACGAGCGTGATAGAAAATATTGCCCAATACTTATAGAGCAGCAAGTAGGGCAAGAGTATCTGTATCAGGAAATTCATCTGCCGAAACTTTCAATTCGCTTAAATTTTTTGTGAAAAAAACTCAATGGAAACGAAAGCTTGTTACTTCTTATAATCCTATTTGCGGAAAGTTTGTGCGGATTCATACACTACTTCACGTATGCCGACACGGCCTGCTCCAGGCTTGCTAAAAACTGCACTTCATTCATGCGATGCATTCGGGCATATCGAGTGATGGAAATATTCGGATAGCGCAGATCTGAGATGGAAAGCGCGCCTTGTAAATAAGATCCGGGGAGTTTGAAGACGGTGTTGATGTAGGCAAAGGTCATCCATGGCTGTATATCGGACGGAGTGACGGGATCCGAAAAACGCACCATTCGACGGGACTGTGATGTGTTATAGAATTCGATCGAAGGATAGACTGTGCGGACATCGATAAGGATCGCCTTGATCTCGGCGAAACAGAGAGCAACCAAAAATCCAATAAGGATGGCCTGGACCCAGGTTCTGCCGATCAAATCGCAATACAGTTTTTTGATTTTCTCTTTCACCTGTATAGTATACGCGTATGCCCTCTCCGATACAAACACTCACTGCGGCGGAAGAAAAACTCTTCCGTTCGCTTAATAATCCGAAGAAGATCCAGGATTTTGTGAATTCGCTCAGCAAAAAACCGGAAACAAAAAATACCCACATTGTACGGTCGCCGCGAACCGTACTTGAGACCCGTACTGCAAACTGCATGGAGGGAGCACTCCTGGCCGCAGCGATCTTTTTATATCACGGCGAAAAAGCCCTGCTCTTTGACTTGAAAGTGGGTAAGCACAACGATGACGACGTGGACCATGTGGTAGCACTTTTTGAACGCGACGGACACTGGGGAGCAATATCAAAGACCAGCCATGCAGTGCTCCGCTACCGCGAACCGATCTACAAAACACTTCGCGAGCTTGCACTCTCCTATTTTCACGAGTACTTCACCAACAATGATGGGAAGAAAACACTACGCAGCTTTTCCAAGCCGTTCGACGTACATAAGCGTTTCGGCACGCGTTGGGTAACGACAGAGCACGACATATTCGAGATTGCCTCCGCGCTCGACGACTCGCCCCATTTCGACATTCTCACAAAGACCATGGAGCGAAATCTGCGTCCTGCCGATCCAATCGAGATCGAAGCAGGAAGACTCATGGAATGAGTCAGGTTCTAGTTTCTAGGGTCTAGGTTCTAGTAGATTGGAATGCTATATTTCTTAGAATCTAGAAACTAACCCCTAGAACCTCAAAGATATGCGACTCCACAGATTCATCGGACAATTCGACTTAGACAACGGAGAACTCCTCGTCACTGACAACGAGCTTCTTAACCAGTGGCGCAATGTACTCCGCCTAAAAACCGGAGACAAATTGATCCTGTGCGACGGGGCCGGGCGCGAAGCTGAGGCTGTCATTTCGGACATGAGCAAAGACGGCATTCGGCTTATGATTGAGAGCGTGGATACACCCGAACGTGAACCGCACAAAAAAGCTTCGCTTTTTTGCGCGGTTCTCAAGCGCGAGAACTTCGAACTCGTCGTCCAAAAGGCCACCGAGCTTGGCATCTCCCGCATCGTCCCCCTCCTCACCGAACGCACCATCAAAACCGGCTTCAATCGCGACCGCTTGGAAAAGATAATCAAAGAGGCCTCCGAACAATCCGGACGAAGTACACTGCCGGAACTTTCCGAACCGCTCTCGTTTGAAAAAGCACTTGAAACCGTAATTCCACAAGAAACTATCGTATTTGATTTATCGGGCGAAAATACTAGAACCTATAACCTAGAAACTAAAACCTCCTTTTTCATCGGCCCCGAAGGCGGATTTTCCGATAAGGAAGTCGCTCTCGCCCGAGACAAGGGCGTCGCCATAGCCTCTCTTGGCTCACTCACTCTCCGTGGCGAAACAGCCGCTATTGTCGCGTCGTATCTCGCAGTGCTATAAGGTATTGCATTAAATACAACAATGTGGCATTATTGTATTTAATAAACTACATTGTTATGGGCAAGAAAAAATTGATTTTGAAGTACATCCTTAAAGGGATGGTATCTATTCTATGCTTTGGTATTGGAATGCTATGCCTGTTATTGGCCATGGGGAATCCTTCACCGGAATATTCCAGTTTCATAGACATTGGACTGCATTTGATATTTGCCGTCTTAGCCGTTTTTTTCTTTGTACCTTTACAGTTCTTAATATGGAAAGGTAAAAAAGGGTGGATTGAATTTTGGGAGCCCTCTATTATTTCCTGAATTTCATAACCAGCAAGACTAAGCTAAAAAATAAAACACTAAAAGCAGCAAGAAATTGCTGCTTTTTATTTTTATATAGCAAAAGCCCCGCCGGCTTTCGCCGGCGGGGCTTTTGTGTGTTTCTAAGATTAGGCTTTCGCTTCTACTTTAGCAGCGAGGGATTCGGGAACTGCCTGTTTTTCAAACTGAGCCATGACCCATTTCATGTTGTACACATAATCTGAGTTCGCACGGCCGTTGTAGGTTTCCCATTTTTCTTCGTCTGTCTTACCTTCGTAGTAATGACGGGTTCCGTCACTATTCTCTCCGAGGGCAGCTGCGACCGTTTCGATCGCCTCGTCTACAGACTTGAAATTGCTTCCCTTACATGACTTCCATCCGAATCCATTGAGTCCACAAGCATATTTGCCTCCTGTTGATTCAACAAAGGAAAGTGCTGCGAGGGTATATGGCGGAAGGTTATTTTTATCTGCTTCGGTAACAAGCTTCATTGCATATTTTGCATATGGGAGCTTGTATTTTGTAAAGTACACTTGTACTTTTGCTGCCTCAACTTCGAGATCGTGCTGTTTGTTATCAGCGATCTCACTAGCGAGGGTCCCATTTTGGTCCGGAAATATAGCTGCTACAGTGGGTGCCCCGGCACCGGCTCCGAATGGAGCAAGGGCCAAGTTCGCTGTCAAAATAGGAAAGACGGCGAATGCCTGTAGGATTTTACTGAATTTTTTTTGCATAGTGTGGTGATTACGCTCCACCAACGTCTACTTCTCAGAAGATTTTTTCGGTTTCTTGCCAGAAAACGAAAAAAGAACCTTACAATATGAGTATCGAGCTTCGATCCTTACATATCAGGTTCCCCCATATAGTATCACAGACCGCTGGAAAAGTCAATAGTTATACCATGATTTTTGGTGGTGTCAAAGCAATAAAACCCTTATAAAATAAGGGTAAAATCGACAATACGAGTTGACGACTTAGCAAGTAATATTGCCTAGTTTAGTGGGTGTGGATAGGCTCCTGCCCTGGAACTGCTTCGACCGGCAAAATGTCGATCTCCGGATCATGGTCAGGGTGGGATCGTTTGATGGAATCCACGACTTTTGAGAGATTTTGGCGAGGAATAGTCACTTCGATGCGTTCTTCTTCCAGGATTTTGGCCTCTCCGCTCTCGCCAAACCGGCCTATCCCCTGCGAGGAGAAGCTCGGCTCGCCAATAGCCAGGCGCACGGCCTCGGCATGGGCATCCGGCACAAAGACGATCACCTTTACGAGGGCAGAAGGTTCAGGAGCGTGGGCAGCCTGATGGCCGAAGCGGATCTTGCTGAAGTCCGGCAGAAGGTCTACGACCTTCTTAATATCCTCGCGATTATGAATAACCACGGCGTAAAAGAGCGCTAGAACAAGAATAATGATGAGGAGTTGGACGAGGATAGACATAATGTAACGCCTCAAGTATATCCGCAAGTACTCCCTGGGCATAGTTGTCGTTTTATGAGAAATATGGTTTAGTTGAGCCAACATTCATTCTAAAAAAACACATCATGTCGCAATCCATACAGAAAGAGGCTTTTACCGTCAATGGAAAAGTAGAAGCAGTACTCATCAGCAACACCTTTGGAACCCATATTTCCACTTCGGTAAGACATATCGACGTTCTCATTCGAGAAGGCATTCGCGGGGACAGTCACGCCGGACGAAGACTGGCTGACGCAAGAGAGAAAGAACTCCTTGGCCTCGGCTTGCCGAAACGAATAGAGATTGCTAACTTCAGAGAATTCTCTGCAGTTTCAATCGAAGAAATGGAGCAAATTGCAAAAGCAATGGATATCCCTGAAATCCCCCAAGGAATTCTCGGGGAGAACCTGGTGATCAGTGGAATTCCAAGCCTTACATTACTGCCGCCCGGCACCCTGCTCTTTTTTAAGAAACAAGCAACGATCAAGCCGGCAATCCTCATTGTTTCAGGAGAAAATCTTCCTTGCATAGCTCCAGGCATGGCGATCCAAGATCGGTATCCTGATAAGGCAGGCTTGGCTTCGCTCTTTGTGAAATCAGCGATGAACAAAAGAGGTGTGGTGGGGAGTGTCTACTGTTCCGGCGTAATCGATGTAGGCGATACTGTCATCGCCAAGATTCCACAACAGCGCATATATGATCCGAATCAATAAGAAATAAATCTCTGCACCAAGCGTGCAGAGATTTTTATATAGGCTATTACTTCCCTAATGCGAGTTGATGGAGAATGCGGCAGGGTTCGACGATGCGCGGATCGATGATGTTGTAGTAGGCGCTGGTGCCTTCGCGACGCACAGTCACGAGATCGGCATAGCGAAGAAGAGCCAAGTGCTGAGAAACATTGGCTTTTGAAACGCCGAGCGTGCGGACAAGCTCTTCGCACGACATTTCCTGCTCACGCAAGAGGTTCAGGATCTCGAGGCGCTTAGGATTGGCAAGGATCTTGTAGGTCTCGGCGTTGCGGCGATACGCCGTCCGCGGAAGCGGCTGCTTGATCTTCTTTGTTTTTTTCTTTGCCGCTGTAGCCATATACTTTCGAAAGTATGCAACAAGGAGAGGCGAAATGCAAGGATGCTATAGGCGAGGCAAAAGATACCGTGACAGCGCGACAAGGGCGATTAAGGCAATGACCGACCCGACGGCAAATTCAACGGAAACCCCGGATCTACTATCCCCTGCTGCGGCAGAAAAATCTGGAACGGCATCTGCAACCTGTTCTGCGACCGTAGCCGATTCGGTAGCCAGAATTTGAGAAGAAGCAGCAACAGGATCGGAAACAGACGAGACCAAAACAGGCGTAGAAAAATCAGGAACCAAAACTGGAACAATGACAGCAGTGTCGGGAACAAAAAGTGAAGCTCGTTGAGAAACAGGAATTGGAATAGAGATAGGATCATAATTGACGGGTTTTGAAACTCCATGAAAGATCTCGGTCCAGGGCTTCCCGAGTACAGCGGGTATCGCATAGCTTGTCGCCCAAATCCTGTTTTGCACGATTTCGGAATACGGCAGGGCTGCACCGTCCTCTGCCTGCTGCTTTGAAAGATAATTTGCCACCGTGCGGTCATTCTTTGTCCAGGTTGCCTTGAAGGCATTCATCGCCTGAGCGACCCAGCTGGTCGAATAGATCGAACCGAAACCACCATCGGATACTTGCGCACCTTGGAGATAGAGGGACGCATTGGCGAGCGCTCCCGAAACCGAAGTTTCCATAGCGAATGGATGCAATGCTTGGACGGCAGCGGCCGTCATATCAATACTTCCGTCCCACGATCCGCTTGCATTCTGCTTGGAAAGAATGAAGGCAATATCCTTTGCGATGATCTCATCGCTTGCAGAATATCCGGCGCTTCCGAGCGTGATCAGGGCAAAGATGTCATCATTGACCAGCGATGAATCGCCGAACTGCTTTCCATCGAAAGAGCGCACAATAGGAGCGATATAATCCGTGCCGGAAAATGAATAGGGATTTTGACCGAGTGCGAGAAGCGCCATTGCGTGCCGCTCATTGTCGGTGAGAAGTGAGCTCACTGCCGCATGCGAAGCCATGTATTGCAGAATATTCGCACGAATGCCGACTGAATTTGGAGTTGCAGCTACGCCGATCGCCGCCCAGTCAGTGTACATGTCGGAACCAAACGAGCCGTTAGGGCTTTGAACACTGGAAAGAAATGTGAGTGCTTTTGCAATACTGAATACTGGAGGTGCTGGAGGAGGCGTGCTTGCGCCGGAGCGAGTGCCGGTGGTTGAGGCAATCACGGGATATGATGGAAAATAATAATCTTCGGCGATGCCGACGTTGTATGTTCCCGGATCAGCGAGAGCGAATCGAGCAACTCCGCTGCCATCCACTGCTTGCGATGCAATGACGATGGGATTATAGAGATCGTCAGGATTCGGCACGGTCGCCCCGATCGTCACACCGATGAGTGAGCTCCATGTATTGTCTTGATAATTATATTTTTGCGCAGTTGCAGTGACCGTGCCGGGAGTCGTAACAGAAGTGGCATTGAATATCACTTGATGGGGCGAGCCAAAATACAAACCAACTGTTTCCCCTCCCGAGAGGATCGATGAATCAATGCCAGACCATGGAGTGCTACCACCAACCGCGTACTGCCAATTATCGCAAAGCTTGATGCCTCCCGATGGCGTGATGCACTTGAGATAGAACGATCCGTACGAATCGTAATATTGCAGATCGGATATAGAAAACGTTCCGGTCGACTGACCTATGGCATAGATAAGGCCAAGCACGCTATCGGCGTTGATGGAATGGTTTGCGCCAGTATCATCCAATATATCGATCGTGCCCGAAACCGGCAGGTCAAAGACACCTTGATAGATGACCGAATCGCCGTTTCTTATGAGAACGGTCTCTGCAGAAATGGGGGTGGGCAAGGCATCATCGGCACGCACGACCGATCCCACGGTAATGAAGAGCATGCCTGCTATTAGAAAGGCGATTTTTATTTTCATACCTATTTAAGTTGCCACTCGATCATGTCGCCGTTCTTTGGAATATACGACGAGATACCGATCGAGGCGTCGTTACCGTTGATAAAATACACAAGATATTTTCCTCCTCCTTGATGAAGCGTTCCGATATCGGTCATAAAAAATCCGAGTCCCGGATATTCCGTGCCAGAAAAAGCTAGCAGTCCTTTTTGTTGATCCAAAACAAGACTGTCATACAACGAGATTCCTTCTTTGATCGGCAATCGAATCGTCGAACTTCCGGCCTTGAGTGTAATGCTGGGGACATTTTCTGGCTGAGCCGATTGCGATGCAAGACTGCCTCCAACCGGAGCGACGGCAACTTCGTTATGGACCAAGAGAGCAAACGCGCCCACAATGGCAATTATTCCGATAATGAGCCGAACGATTTTTTTATTCATATGCCGGTCGTCGTTCGCTATATCCTTCCTGATAATTGGCAAACCGAGCGAGCGCATAGAGCACACTGGAAAGCCGATTGAGGAATTGCAGCGTTTCCGCAGACACCGGGCGTTGTTCTTTTTCCACAGCAATAAGTACGGTGCGTTCCGCTCTGCGTGCGATAGTGCGGCATACGTCGAGATAGGCGCCGGTCTCCCCGCCTCCCGGAATGATGAAGGAATTCACCGGAGGAAGGAGCGTCTCTACTTCATGGACGATCAATTCGGCAAATTGTATATCGGCTTTTCCTGGATGCATGGCGGAACCGCCCAGCTCAGCTTGGACGACGAACAAAATATCCTGCAGGCGTTCGATGATGGCATGGTATGCGGTCCGTCGGCCGAAGATCCCGAGCATGTCGCGAGATTTCTTGGCAAGAGCCTTGGCAAACCCAAGTGCGCAATTGAGTTCGTCGAGCGTGCCGAGCGCGGTAAAGACCGCAGCGCTCTTTGAGAGCCTCACCCCTTGCGGACAATCAAACAATTTTGTCGTGCCTGTATCTCCTTTTCTTGTGTAGAGCATATATTTTTTATTATGGTATTAAGCAACATCGCACACGCCGGCTACGCATGCGAGCTCACGCTTCATATCCCCTTCGTCATCCACTTCATACGTGACGATCTTTGAAAAATCCAGATGGCTCACATTCTTCAACATTTCTTCGTACCGCTCTTTGGAAATGGATTCATACGGAGCAAGCTGGTACACGTGATTCGAGCGCGGAAGAAATGAGAGTCCTCCGACAATGTCCCAGTTTTCATACACCCAATTGCCGACGCGGATCCACTCGTCTTCGCCCATAGAGATCGTGACCGACGGATTGTGCTCGGTGTAATGTTCTTTGACCACCTTCCAATGTTCGAGCTGGTCTATTGCATTGATGTCGTCGCGGCAGATCGCGCCCGTGGGAGCTTTGACTGGAAACTCGAATACGAATGTCGTAGCACTCTCCATCGTCTGTCCGACTTCGGGCAGATACGAAACGCCCTGGTCGCGAAGCATCTTGAACAAGGCATCGGTGGCCGAAATGCGGACGCGGCGAATGTAGTACGGGGCATGACGCGGATGCATTCCGCTCGCACAGTCCACTGTTTGAGAAACGGTTCCCGAAGGCTTCACACAGGTCACCGACAGCGACTGACTCACGCCAAAGCGTTTGGATATCTTTTTGTTTATTTCTACGGCGGCATCTTTTAGCTTTGCTAGAATCTTTGGATCGCGGGCAACGGAAGAATCCCATTGTGCGGTAACCGATACGCCGAGCAGGCGCTCCTTTTCGCAATTACGCTTCCATTCAGCGGAAAGATATGGGAAATAGGTAAGCGTAGATTGATAGGTGCCGAGGATCGTTGCAATGCGGATCTTCCGCAGCAGTGACTCTTCGGTGTCGTCAGCACGCGCGACCACTTCGCTGAGATTGCAAAACTGCTTTGATTGCAGAATGATCTCTCCGCATGGATTAGTCCCCCACGAAGGATAGATACCATTCTTCCATTGATCGAGCCGGCGCTTCGGCAACGTCTTGGCCAATCCTCCACGATTAAATATGCCACGCTCACCCGAACCGCTTTTCATCAACGCGACCCATTCGTCGAGGAATTGTTCGGCTGAAGGCTTCTCGAGGTATACGGCAGAATTGTTTGCGAGCATGCGTTGACCTTCGGAGAGATAGAATTGTCCTTTTTTCGAATCGCGGATCGCATCGTCATCAAGGTCGGAAAGCGAGATCATGGCGCTTCGGCGCACGCCGCCTGCCACGACACACTCGCCGATCTTGCAGATGATGTCGTGCGCGTCGAGATTGGTAAGATGCCTACCCTGCCGGCGAATGATGCGTTCGCGAGAAAAATCAAGGAGTGATCGAAGAGGTTCCGGTCCGGAACTTTTGCCGCCCATCGTTTTCAATCGAGAACCAGCTGGTCGGATGAGTGAGTAATCGAAGGACACATCCTCGCC
>JAHFNM010000003.1:6018-16402 GCA_023267415.1 Candidatus Nomurabacteria bacterium | reverse complement strand
GCGTCGGCCCAGCCTTCCTTGCTGTCAGGGATGACATACGTCGGAAGCTTTTTGCCGCTTTGACGCTTGATCTGCGGAAGCGCTTGAATGTTTTCGCTCTCCACGCTCCAGCCCACGCCGGTGCCGCACATGGAGATATACATGATCTCGGCAAAGTCCTGGAATGTCTTGGGTGCGATGAATGAGCAGTTGTATGCGCAGACATTTGTGCGTTTGGCAGACTTGCCGGCAAACTGCAACAGGCGCATAGAGGGCATGACTTCCTGTTTCAAAATGGCTTCACGCACTTCGGCGTATTCCTTTTCGGTCAATCCTGATCCCAAATTCTCCTTCATAAAATGTATGTATCGGTCAACGGTCTCTACCCATGTTTCGCGGCGACCCTCTTCAGGAATCCAGCGCGAGTACGAACGATAGTAAACGAATTCTGCCAATGGATTGCGGAAATACTGCTTACTCTCGAGAGCAAGCTCTTTGACGCGCTCAGGGACGAATCCTTTCGTTGCCCGCACAAGTGAGCGCTCCTTGCGATAGAGAATGTATGCCTTGGCTGTTTGGGGGAAGTTCGCAGCAATCAGCGCATTCTCCGCAATATCTTGAATAGTCTCAACGAACGGAACGAGTTTCTTTTCCTTTTTGAGTGCAAGCATCGTATCGAGGATCCGATACAGAACTGCTTGCGCCTCTTCTTCCCCACCCTCTCCGGCAGCCTGCATAGCGCGGGCAACGGCACGTTCGATGCGCTTAGGATCGAATGGAACAATAGTTGTGTCGCGCTTTTGAACATGCTTGAGCGAGGCGTATTTTTTCATGGTTTTCATATATACGGGGAAGGGATTAGTGATAATGAAACAGAAGCAGGTGTGGGTGCCGGATCATATATGAGCCATCGATAGATCGCAGGACTCAAGAGATAGGCGAAAACGACATTCCCTAGAAGATGAAGGGCGGTAAACGGGATCTGTCCCGCAATCGCCATTGCAAAGCTTTGATGAAAAAACAACGGACCAATAGATAGTCCTGTCAGGGCGTCATATAAGAGGGTCCCAAATACAGCTGCAACGAGGAAGTTTTTTTGTGAGGCAGAGCGGTTTTTAAAATACATGTTTGAGAGGACGCCAAGCATTCCATAGGCAAGTGCCGTGACAACCGTCCACATACCCACGCGAAGTGTAACTCCGTCATAGAGTGCGATGCTTGCAAACCCGAACACAAACGCCGTGAGGGCGCCATACCGCTTGGCAAACGGCATCTGCATCGAGAGGATCGGCTCGATATTGGGTGCTCGAAACGGGATCAGTCGCACGAGGAGGCAGGCAAAAAACACTCCGAGCACTCGCACGCGCGATTGTCTTGTTTGCATACTGATGTTGGTTCCGCGATTCCGCGTTATCCCCTTTCCGCGACTGCCGGAGGGGAGTATACTTATTGCATAGTTTCGAAACACTGAAACTATCGGACAGTCATTATACGCCCGCCGATAAAAACGGCGCAACGGTGGATAACTAAAACGACACAATCCGATATACTAGGTAAAGACGAATCCTATTATTACTAGAAAAACAAACAACGAATATGCACAGCTCAAATCATGTGATCGAAGAACCTAAGTTTACGCAGTTTATTTTGCAGAACCCAAAGTTTGCCTGGTTCTGGCTCATCATCCGAGCATACGTCGGATGGCAATGGTTCGAAGCCGGATGGTCAAAAATTCATAGTCCAGCATGGGTCGGCAACCAAGCTGGTGGAGCGCTGTCCGGATTCGTGAATGGAGCATTGGCAAAGACTGGCGGAGCTCATCCCGATGTGCAAAGCTGGTACGCATGGTTTTTGGCGCATGTCATACTCCCTCATCCCCTCTTTTGGTCGCATCTCGTCGCATACGGAGAAGTATTCGTGGGTATCGCGCTTATCATCGGACTCCTGACCGGAATCGCAGCCTTCTTCGGATTCCTGATGAATCTCAATTATCTTCTCGCAGGAACAGTGAGCACCAATCCTATCCTCCTCGTGTTGGCCGTAGGCATCATCCTTGCTTGGCGCGTGGCCGGATTCCTCGGACTCGACTATTGGGCACTCCGCTTTATCGGAACACCATGGCACCCGGGAACAATGACCGGAGCAAAAGAGACCATATAGAAATCACCCTCAAAAAAACCAGCTCGATGAGCTGGTTTTTTTGAGTGGTTACACTCCGTGACAGTGTTTGAACTGGTGTACTAATGGAAAAGCGGGATAGGGCTGGATTTTCTGGGTCATTATTCCCCCATTATAACAGGTCGGAAGTTACTGCACTATGTGCAGTAATCGCGCTCAAACGAGCCTCCAGTTTCCGCGCATTTCCGTGAGCCAGCATCCCGCGATACGACGAGAGTGTTTCGGGCTTCTGGCTTTCGGCGGCCCGCTTGAACATTCTCCGTTTCGTCGCGAGTCGGAGGACACGATGCTTCGGGAAGTGTACCCAGCCGAGAAAATCCACGCCCGACGAAAGCGCCTTGATGAACACCTTGTCGGGATGCAATGAAAGTTTCAGACTCGACCCCAGGAACTCGGCAATCTTCGGCAAAAGGCTTTCGAGGTATTCCCTGTCCTCGCTCAGAATGGCGAAGTCATCGGCATAGCGGACATAGTGCTTCACTTTCAGCGTCCGTTTCATGAACTGATCAAATTCGTTCATGTAGACGTTCACTAGAAGCTGGCTCGTCAGGTTACCAAGCGGCAGGCCAACGCCATGCTTTCCCTCGGTGTCGAAACTGTCGATCACCTGTCCGAGCAACCAGAGAATGTCGGCATCCTCGATATGCTCGGCGAGAATGCCTTTCAGTACGGCGTGATCGATGGTGGCAAAGAACTTTCGGATGTCGCATTTGAGCACCCAGCAGGCGCGGGTGCCGTTCCTCGAAACGATACGGCTGAAATCGCGGAAACGATCTATGGCTTTCAGCGTGCCTTTGGCAACGCGGCACGAGTAGGAATCATGAACGAATTTCGAGTCAAAGTGGCGATATAGTTCCTGATAGATAAGATGATGGAGCAATCGGTCGCGCACAGTCGCCTTGTGAATATTTCGAGGCTTCGGATCGGAAATGTTGAACGCAGTATATCCGCCGTGAACGTATGTCCGATTCTTCAGGTCATGATGCAGAGAGAAGATGTTATCCATCAGCCGAGCCTCGAAAAGAATGACATCGGCGCGTTTGCGCTTGCCGTTGAGGAATGCCCGCCACGCAATCATGATGGTCGTGACTGTAAATATGTCAAAGTAGCGCCGAGAGAATTTTTTCACTATACTCATCCTACCATGACAAAAGCACCCCCCCCCGAAGCATTAAGACGCCCTCAGTCCTTCTGAAGACAAAGGATGCTTACGGCTTCTGGTTCAAGATAGTTTCCGATTTCCCGAAAGTCCATCGCTATTCCCTCGGGGCCAAGGTGGACGGCTACTTCCTAGAGTTGCTCGAATGCGTTTTCACTTCCCTGTATCTCGCGCCCGAGCAGAAGATCGTCCGGCTCACGACGGCCGTATCCAAGCTCGACGGAGTCAAGTTCTTTTTACAGATAGCGTGGGAGAACAAGTGCGTCCCGAACGAGAAGTTCATCGCCCTCTCCGAGATGCTCGACGAGATCGGGCGCATGATCGGTGGCTGGAAGAAGGGGCTCGAAACAAAAACTCCCGCCAAGTCAAAATAGACGGGGCGGGAGAAACGATGTGTTTCGGGAACACGAACACGTTGCCGTTCTCGGCGTTCCAGACGTTGTCGTTGGAAAACTTGTTCACGTTCACTTTGAGGCGGCCATCGTTCTTGAAGACGTTGGCGACGAACAAATGTGCGAGGGAGCGTCCGTGTCACTGCGTATCGAAAACGACCACGCTGTATAGCATTCGGAACTTTGAAGTTCCCTGCTTCCCCGCACCTACAAATCAGTTTTTTATTTGATCCCGCGCGAGGTGCTCCGACGGCGGGCGTACCCGCAGTCGCTCTGTCGCCGCGCAAAACCGGAGAGCATGCCTGAAGCCGTGACCGCAGGCAATTGTGCCGTTCCGAAAACAGTATATATAAAAATAGAACCTCGGACAAAGTGTCAAAGGTTCTAAGTAATTAAGGGCCAAATCAAAGCTACTGAGTAACTTGTAGCGGGAACACGAACACGTAGCCGAACTCGGCGAGCCAGACGAGGACGTTGGAAAACTCGAGCACGTACACTCCGAGGCGGCCATCGTGCTTGAAGACGTTGGCGACGAACTTATCTCCATCTGCATTCACAAACGGAAGATGTATGCGTTTGTCGTTCTGCAATACTTCATCGGCCAGTGCCTGGTTGTCATGAATGACTTGCAGGGCCTGTGTGGCGTTCTGGAAGAAATTAACCGGCTCATCGGGAATGATCTGTGAGTACATGCCATCCTTGATGAGATCGTGACACTGCGCCTTGATTGTCGCTGTCGGCTTGTCGTTCTTGCCGACAGTGTTCCAGTTTTCAAAGTCGCCGTCCACTGAATAGGTAAATTTCTTTTCCTGTTTCTTCCTGTCCCATTTTCCGTTCGTTCCGGATACGGAGATGGTGCCAGTGCGTGCCTGTAAGTACCCCGTAGATGTGCCATTTGCGTGCCCGTTGGATACCATGGCAAGCAGGTCTTCCCTGATCGCAGGGTCAATGTCCGTGTTCTGTGACTGCTCCTTGAGCCAGTCTTGTGTAATTGGCTTCATGATTATGTGCGTATTTGGATTTTTTTGATTGCAGAATTGCTTTGAAATCCCGCCTTTCGCCGGAAACTCGAAGCAAGCCTGCAAGTCCAAAAACACTCTATTTCAAGGAGATTTATCGGTTTCTATTGTATCACACATTATATGCTTTTGTCAATCTGTCCCGAGAGGCAATACGGCTGGGTTTACTGCACCGTTTGCAGTAACTTCGTTCTCGTCATTAAAATTCAAGCTTGCCTGGTCTTGAACTGTGTGAAGCCAACCAATGCTGAATATCAACCAAAAGATCTTTTCTCGCCCGAAGAATTGGCTTTATTGTTTTTATCTGAGTAAGCGGTAGCACGGATTGATAGCCCGCATGGAATACAAGAAAATAGACCTGATTATTGTAATATAAAGGAATGGGCGGAGAAATCTTATCTGCTGATTTCATCTGATCGTCTGTCTTCCCACCATCTAGATATTTCTCAGGGTAGAGAATGCCAGAAACAAATTTTGCTCCTTTCCATTTTTTCTGAGCATAGTCGCATTCTGGTGTAACCTCCATTACGACAGGTATCACACGCCTATTTAGCTCTTGGGTATGCGCAAGCCTAGTTGGCGTTGAAGGCTTATTATAGAAGTCACTTTTAGTGAAGGTAACTTTACCAGTTTTATGAATTTTACTAAGAATAGCATCTCTCTTATAAATGTTTCCTGGCTTGATAGAAGCTTCAGGGCTGGACTCCAGAAGGAAATAATTATTCATCTGTGCCCGTTCTGCTGGAGTGTACTTCGGGACGGATTTTGATCTATTTCGGTAAATTTTCTTTGATAGCTTCTGTAATTCCGGAGTGCGACTCTTGATGTATCCTTCAAGATTATCATGAAAAATCCCAGCAAATGGAGTCTGCGCGTCGATTAGAATATGAGTGTCTGATGTTAGATTCTTCTCTCCGGCGGCAGAGACAGCGAAGCGGTACATGTTTCTTTCAAGCGCTTTTTTTGCCGATGCAGAAAACTGGTCTAGAGTAAGAGGCGGAGTGGAAATATTTTTAACGGAGATATCACTCAACATCTTCACAACATCTGCCAGAGCCGCCTGACCGTTTGACTCCCAGCCAAAGATAATCTCAAACATATTAGTGCCATCGAAAGTCGATTTTATTTTTCTTTCGATATTTCTAAGACTACTCATGATTGCGGCCTTATTCATATCGATGATCATCACTGGTTTGGGAATATCAGTACTCGCAAAAAGCGCCACCTTAAATGGCTCAAGCAATTCAGCGTTATTAATTGTCCAAGCGGCTATGATATACGGCCCATTCTCCTTGTGAATTATATTTTCGAGTACGCCGAGAAGGGTCGCGATTTTATTCTTTACCGTCTGTCCGTCAGTCCCAAGAACGAAATCAAGAAAAATAAGCCTGACGTTTTTCATCGGAGCAGAAGGGAGATTACCCATATCCCCTCCCTCGAAATAGTAATTGTATGCTATTCCGTTTCGGTCGAGTAATTTGAGCAAATTTTGAGCGGCTTCGCGCTTGTCATCGACAACGACGACTTTTGTCTGTGTAAGATCCATGTTGAAGTTTACTTTGGGAAGACCAAGGCGATCACTGCTCCCTTAATTTCCGGTGGAAGACGAATGTCGCCAGCCTCAAGAATCTTGATTTTGCCTTTGTGGACTTTCATGACTTCGTCGACGATATGAAGACCGAGCCCCATACCATCAACCTTGCGCGTAAAGAATGGCTGAACCATATATTCAAGTTCGTCCGTAAATCCTGAGCCGTTATCACCAATAATAATGGCAGGGCCTTCTTTCAATTCTTGGCTCGCTGATACGAAAAGATATTTCTTCACAGGATTCTTGTTCTCCATCCACCAGATTGAATTGTCAACAAGATTCATTATTGCTCCCACAATTAGCCGGCGACTGCAATTGATCTTGAAATCATTTTTTGCTGTCACTCCGTTTATAACCTCGACTTTGTGAGCCTTAAGGCGATAATTCACGTTGAAGAGACCCTGTTTTATTAGGTCACTAGCTTTCAGATTCAGTTTGCCTTCTTGGCGAACAAGAACAGCATAGCCTTCTGTTAGTTCAGAGAGCCTATCGACAAGATTCTTGATTCTTGCACCTCCATGATCCTGCTTCGTAATCGCCTTCAGTTCGTTTATAATTCTCTGAATTTCATGAATTACAATAGAAAGACTCAGCCCCGCTCCGGCGCTTGTGAGTAATTTCTCCCTGATATCTCGAAAGTTGGTCTCAATTTTTTCTATATCCTTTCCGAATTCCTTGAGAAGTTTTTTCTTCTCAAGTTTTTTGCGAAGGTCAGCGAGATCATCCAAGACGGGCTCCCGCTTTTTCGCCCCACTATATGCGGCTCGCAGACGGAGCTTGTCTTTATTACGTTCTGCTTCAATTTGAAGTATTGAAAAAAGAATTGCTTTTCTGAGAGCCTTCGTAGCCTCATTCTCCACAAATCCTTCTCGGTTGGTTTTTTCAACAAGATCTGTGCTCGCCACGCGAGACAAATTAACTTGTCCTAGGATGATGTTGTTACTTATTCTATCTGTCGGAGTGTTGACTCGGCGTGTCCCGAGTTCCAACCAGTCGTTACCAGGCTCACCATGATCGTACACTCTCATCCCATCACGGTAAACTCTGATTCCACCGTTAACTCTCAAAAAATCTTTTAGTCCCGTTCGATCAACACCAGAAGACAAGGAGAGTATCTCATTTTCTAAGTCATAAATACTGAGATCGAAAGTAATTTTTCCTATCTTGAAATTTTTGAGTGAAAGCGGTTTTTTTGTTTCCGAATCAATAACCGTGAGCGTCTTTTTGACTTGGCGCTTTGTGACTTTATTCATTATCTCCCAAGGAAGGAAATCGTAGGTATACGAGAGCTTGTCCCCATCAATTACGCAGGCCGCATGGAAGAGGCGATATTTCTGTGCGTCTTCCCAAGTGAATAAGTTTTCAAGCCAATCCTTTTTGTCAGCGTCACCCAGAACGAGACCCGCGCTGAATTCATCAGGGGCCTTGTACGGAGAGCAAATAGAATTTATAGCACGATGCAATTCTCTAACCGCTCCCCTGTTCCAAATATTCCGAAGATCTGTAATCTTCATGACGGTTCCCGTCTTTGCGCCAGTAAAAACTATAGGCGCACGCTGAACAACACTCACGTTTATGTCTTCAAGATAATTGTCTTTTTCAAAATCGCGCCAGTCGATAGAAACGGCGACTTCGTTTTCTCCGGCACTTCGCGTCACCATCTCGATTTTCTTACCGAGCTTGTGAGCACCGAATCTGCCGATACCTTTTTCTCCTAGAGGGAGTCGTTTGAATTTTTTTGAACGTATATTCTTATTCAATTGCTTCTGGCGATAATTGGTTCCTGGTTCGAGCCAAACATCAAGAACAAGCTCGGGGGTCATACCCGAACCATTGTCAGTAATCACAATGGTTCCATTTTCGACAGAGTCAATATTTTTCATCTCCACAGAAACTTTGGTAGCATCGGCATCATAGCCATTTTTAACAAGCTCAAAAAGAGCGATACCTTCATCTTTTATGAGTTGATCCCCAAGCTCAAGTAAGAGCTTGGCTTTTGGTTTAAATGACTTTTGAGTTGTTTTCATATTATAAATACTGAACGAGTGTCTGGGCGATTATTCCTGACAGCATCGGCGGCACAGCATTCCCAATCTGCTTATACTGGGGCCCACGCTGGCCCTCAAACTTGAAGTTATCAGGAAACGTCTGGAGTCTCGCGGCCTCTCTTATGCTCAAGGAGCGATTCTGCTTAATGTCGGGATGGATATAAAAATGACCATCTTTGGCGATATGGGCCACAACCGTATGAGAGCCTGTAGCCTTAGCGTCTACCACCTTAAAACGGTCAAGAAAACCATCTAAATTAGAGTGAGTTCTAAGCCTTTTAGGTAGGTCGGTATACTTTATATTCTCACCCCCTATCTTGGCAAGTACAGCTCGCTGATAGATTTCCAAATCCTGTTTTGTGTTCGGGCGCGAGAAATGCCCCATGAGGTACTCAAATTCAGGGTCAAGAATGTCTACACGCGAAAGAACATCATTCTTTTTTGAATGCTTGCTCACTTCCTTGCCTGTCCCTGCCTGAATTTTTGGCAAATCAGAGAAAAAATCTTTCACGCGATAATCGCGTTCCGCCTTAGGAAACTCTGGATATGCTTTGAGTTTTGATCTATTGTTCCAGCCAACAAGGATGATACGTTTTCGGTTTTGTGGTACACCATAATCAGCCGCATTGAGAATCCTAAAATCAGTTGTGTACCCCGCCTTCTTCATCAAGCGTTGCATATCGGCGAGATATTTACCTTTTCCGGCACTCTTGAGTCCAGGCACGTTTTCGAAGACGAATATTTTTGGTTTTAACGCTTTGAGAAATTCAATGTAGTACTTGTATAGAAAATTACGCTCATCGTCCTGCATATTGTTCTCATCGCGAGCGCGACCAATGTACGAGTACGCTTGGCATGGCGGGCCACCGATGATCATGTCGAGTTCCTCCCCGTTCAATTTCTCTTTCATCGCTTTGATGAGATCGCGATAATTTTCTTCGCCGACCTTAGCGCAGATGACAGAGTCTCTTTCTTTTTCTAGATGATATTTTTCAATCAATTCATCCCGAGTCACTTCACCAAGAACGTACTTTTTGTATTCGCTCATTAATCCCTTGGCACGGAGAGAATGAAAAAGCATTCTCGTAACGAGAGTGTCACACGCATTCTTATCCATTTCAATGTGACCAACAATCTCACAGCCCGCACGCAAAAAGCCTTCTGATAGTCCTCCCGCCCCCGCGAATAAGTCGAGTACTTTCGGCGCAGAAGATACCTTAGGCTTAACCTTCGGCACATTATATGAACGCTTCTTGTAAGTGAGTACTTCGACCATATGTGATTCTTCTCATATCATAATATCACCCGAAATCGATATACGCCATGTGCGTAAAATATCAGATAATTTTAAAATCCTTGATCTGTTTCTCCGCATTTATTATTTCATCAATCACCCGCAGATAAATCTCCCGTGTTCGCGCACTTTGCGGATTCTGCTCAATGAATTCCAGATCGTCATCATCCACAAACGTAGCAAGCGAAACGTACGCTCCAGCAAGATGCCTGATGCGTTCTTTGATGGCAGTTCGGAGTTTTATTTTGGAGTGAGGAAGAGCCGACAACGGGTTGAGAATTCTGTGCCTGTTTGTCGTATGGATATGCGCGGCGGTCTTCAGTACCGCTTCGATGTCATCTTCTTCCACGGCACGACACACGATACTGGCACAACTCGAACAAGTCTAGTGAATTACACGCGAGCGGCTTCAGCCGCGATATGTCCTGCAAACGTAGCAATGAAATTCTTGAGACTCGTGAGATCACTCATGTCAGCATACGCGCCATCAGCTACCGCACTTTGAGGTGAGAGCATTATGCATGCCGAAGTGTAGAGCTGTTCTTGTACCAACTTTTTACAAAGGACGTTGTAGCGATCAGAGTATGACGCACTCTTGAACTCTGGGAAGATTGGAAAATGTGGAGAATTGTCATTCACGGGAGTACGGGAACCAGCCTGATCTTCAAGAAGCATGAGCCATCCAACAAAAGGCTTCGGCTGTTCTCCGAACGCACCCTCGCGG
>JAHFNM010000003.1:0-6008 GCA_023267415.1 Candidatus Nomurabacteria bacterium | reverse complement strand
ATTATTTCCAAACGAACCAACTTGAGATTTAAATTCGAGCGCGGCTACAAGATGGCCATTGTTGAGGACAAGAAGATCCCATTGCTTTGTCGGACGGAAAAAACCAGGCAATGTCACGAGTCTACCGCTGTAGATTACTTGAGCATCTTTGAGTCCATTGGCGACAACGAGATCAGCCAACATGGAAGCAAAGCCGTCCATGTTCTTTCCGGCAGTGACCGCCCCGCGCGTTCCCTGATCTGTCTTTCCAGACTCAATCTGTTGCTCGGCCGAAGCGGTACGATTGCTCCAGAACATCTTTACTGCCTCTTTCGCACGATCTTCATATTTCGCTAAATCTATAGCCATATTATTTGGCTATAATAGCACGTTCTGCCGGAGATAAAGAATAAAGAGCCGAAACCGCTTCATTGCACTCTTTCGGGTCTTCGGTTTTAACAGCATTCATAAGTGCCTTACGGACATCGGCAGGCACGGTACTCCAAAGCGGGAGACGGATGCGGCGTAGATACTGAGCCTGAAAACGCAGACAGTCTCCGTGCATACGGGTCGAGTATGTCTCTATGAAAATACGTGCGATACCTGAAAGGAGCACAACCTTGAGGGCTTGGAGATTCCACCCTTCTGAGGTGATGTAATAGAAATTGTGATGCGGATAGAACTCCCCTTTGTCATAGATGACACTCGCTTCTTGTTTAATGTCAGGTATAAGAAGCTTCGCTTTTTTTGCAATCTCTGGATAGACGCGGTCGATGGTTCGATACCATCCGTTCGGATTCTTCTTTGCCACATGACGATTCTTGATTACGCTCTCATGCTGTTTAAGATATGCGCTCAGTTTCGGATACTCCGAAAGAGAGACGAGCTTCCCGTCATCGTCAAACGGATTGATCACGCCGAGCCCACGCCATTCGATTTTTCCCGCCTTTATATCCTTTGTCGTAACGAGCGGCAACTTGCGATCTGCTTCAATATCGAGCGTTTCAAACGGTGCGATGAACGCGCCGTCCGCGCCGGTCGCCACGCCGATGCCTACTTTGCATCCGGCTTCTTCGAGCGACGGGAAATCTTTTTCCAGTCTTTGCACAAGACTGAGAGTCTCGGAATCGTCGAGAGTCCAAGGCATTCCATCATCCTTGATTGTTGCAGTCCGTGCATCAACGCCTTTTGTGAGAGAGTGGGCCAAGTCTTTCAGGACTGATGCTTCTATCTCTGGACGCTTGGCGAGATATGTCGGGCCTGTGGGTTCATTTGCGATAATCGTGATTGCTGGGTATGCGATAACCTCGGAGTGAAAAGCAGAAGTGCCTACCATATCCACGTATGTGCGAAGATGAAATTGTCCTGAGACGAGCTTTCGGAGTGGGCCGCCGTAGCGATTCTTCATCCAGCGATCCGCACAGATAAAGCCGAGAACTCCCTTGTCGGAAAGTAGCTTCAAGGAATACTCGATGAATGGCACATATATATCCGCACGGTCGTAAATTGTTTCAAAACGGCGGCGGTATTCTGCGATCAAAGCGCTCGGGATAGATTCTTGTCGGATATATGGCGGATTGCCGACAACATGAGTGAACGTATGATCGAATTGCGTAAGAAGGAAATCGCCGCGAACAAGCCAAGCATCAAGCAGTATCTTGATATCGGGAGCAGGCACACTATTGCTTTTGAGAATCTCCGAAATCTTAGCTTTTGTCTTATTCAATGATTCCGTATGCAATTCAACACCACGGATGCTCTCTTTCAGAAGCTCAGCTGTCGGCAGTATTCCCTGCGTGCGGAGAGAATCCATCAATCGCTGGATTGCAGGAATAAGAAAATCACCCTCTCCGAAGGAAGGTTCCAGCAAACGCATATTCTGGAGTTTGGAGTTTGAGGAATAGCCTACAAGGTCAAGAATAAAATCCACAACCTCTCGGCGGGTAAAGATAGCCCCGCGATCATCAGTTCCCGACTCGGCAAGCTGTTCAACGGCAGATCCAACGAGTGAGAAGCCAGGAAGCAGGGCTTGAGCGATTTGTACTTTTGGCTTTGTTGCTCTCATTACTTCTATTCTATCATTTTTTCCTGAAAATGACGGCGGTATTTCAGTATTTAAGGATTCCTGAAATACTCACTCTATTTTGTAAAAAGAAGCGATTTTTACTGCACCGTGTGCAGTAAATGGGCAGGAAAAACTAGCCCTTTGCTGGCCTTTCTTCAGGGAAAAGAGCCCACAATGTTCCTCATATTCCAAGGGTTTTTGAAAAGTTTTGTCCCTTGAATGGGCATATTCCTCCGAGCACGAAGGGCGTGCGAATCATTCGGGTATACGGGGAGCCCAAGGTGAAAACTGGCTGTTTTAAAACACAGAAAACCGCCCATAATGTTTCCTTGTATTCAAAGGATTGCTCAGAGGTTTTCGGGTGTAAAAGGGCATTTTTTTATCCTTGAAATGACCTGTGCATTGCACACTTTATGACTACCGGTACATAATGAAATAATGAGAAGAGTACATCGCCAAGTCGCATACAAGCTAAAATCAGACTCCCTTTTTGACGGCTTCCCTGTCATGGGGACTGAACGTGGCTGGTGGAAGAATGAGCTTCGGGTCGGCTATCTAGTGAAAGGAACGAAACGAGGCAGAAAGCTCAAGGAATGCCTGCGCTGGGCCAGCATCACCCAGAAGCAATGGCGACGATTCATCGACATACACCCCGAGTTCAACACCATCAGGAAAGAAGTCCGATTCAAGGCATTGCATCCTGAATCGCCTATCGGAACGAACATAGATCCTATCGAATTCCTGAAGCGATTCAGAAAAAACTATAAGGTTCCAACATACTCCCTTTCGGAGATCAGAATGCTTAGGAAGCGGAGCCTTGCCGGATGAGTCCCGCGAGAATCGCGTGCCACTTCTCAATCTCCGGATATACCGCCTTGTATACAAATGAACCCTTGGTCATCTCCCCTTTGAAGAAATTGATCTTGTAGATGGGATTCATCGGATCATCCACAATGACCTTTAAATCGATGTTATGTATCTTTTCTTTTTGAGTCCGTGATGCAGATGCGCCGCCGATGATTGCGCCAACTCCGCCGGTCAGTATTCCACCGAGAACAGCGCGACCAACCGTGCCCGTAGTCGACTGCTTCATGATCGTGTCTCCATCAATATCTATCTCACATTGAAGCAATTTGCTGTAATCATAGATATGGGCTTTGAGAGAATTATCGAAGAAACAAATTTTCTTCTTTGTATTATCGAAACTGATAGCATCGCCTGTCTTTGAGACATACTGTGCGTCGTGATTGAAATCGGGAATGGCACTGAAAGCCAGCTTCCACTTCTCCGCTTTTTCCTTTTCCGTCTTATGAAAACTCTTGCTCGATTTTGCCGCAATAACAATGAGCACAACAATGAGCGGTGCCCCGATCAGGGTCGGCAGTACATCGCTGGTGAAATGCGATAGATCCATACATACTTTTATTTTGCTTTAGGACTAATTCCTCGGCTGGGACGCAAAAAGCCCGCCAAAAAGGGTGAGGGCTGTTAGACCCTCCGCGTCCGTTTCCAGGCGCGGCGTATAAGGCAACCCCGTTTTTGACGGGTTCTTTATGCCTTATACGACTTCTCACCATACCGCCGATTGCTCGACGGGTTAGGCGACATGCACATATTCGGTTGTCCTTGCATTCTAAAACAAAAAGGCGCAAAGTGAAAGCGCATATCACTTTATGTGACATAGAAGCTATGGATCAAATTTCTCAAACAGAAGACGGAATATTCGCCGATGACTGCGCCGTCATCAAGCAAATAGAAAAAATCTTTCCTCAGCGTTCTGTACGGTTTTTCGTGGAGCGGCTTTCTTACGATCATTTCTATGACAATGCCTTTCTTCCCTATATCGACCAACTTACTGAAAAATTCAAGGAAATCGGATTCAACACTCGAGAGCCCGTAACAGGAAAAGCCCTTGATGATTTCAAAGGAAAATTTGAAGACCTTATTGGTTTTCTTGCGGATAGCCTAGGTGAAGACAAACTGGTAAAGGGCCGTTTCTCAATACACCCAAAAACAAAAGAGCGCCCTGAGGAGTATGCTCAAATCATCAAAGATATGAAGACAAAAGCTAGCGCCTTTGAGAAGGCGTACAAGACTTTGCTCGAAACGGCAATGGACAAATTGCATCCGAGCAATATATCAAGCGTAAAAAATCCTGAACGACTGCGTATAGTCATGAAGGACATACACGGTAACTTTTTTATGGACGGCAATAGAATTGAGATGTCGAAAAATACTCTTTACTACAATGCTTTTGATATCGTGATTTCTCAAGTAGACCAAAACGGAGAAATCACTTATGACCATATTCAAAAGGAACTGGAAAAAAGAATTCTCAGTGGCGATGTAGAAACCACATCAGAAGACATAAATACCAAAACAATTCAGAATGCTCTCGGAAGTGAACAGCTTTTTAAACTGGCAAAAATCAACGGGCAAAAGCTGGTAAACAAATTGCCGAACGGCCAGAAAATCATCAAATCAAACCACGGCAAAGGATACTCCATAAACAACCCATTTTTGTAAAAGCTGATTATCTTGCTTTCTCTTGTTAATAACCCTCACCCGAGGGTTATTTTCTTTTTGAATAAAAGCTTTTGGGGTGCCCTCATCTGTAGGACAAGAAGTCATCAGACGAAATGTTACATAGGAGAATTTATACATCGAGCCGGCCGGCCGATTTATAAAATGAACAAATTACAAACAGAATTACTAGCGGAAAAACTCGCAGATATTGTATCAGAAATACTATCCAAAGCAATCCGTCGAGAGATGGAAGATCAGTCGAAAATTAAGAACCAATAATTATAAAACATGGAAATCCAAAAATGGCATATGGCAGAGCTGTTGAAGAAACTATCAAACCGCCCTGTTCTGCTCAACACGGTTTTTGCAGAAGCATTCGGAGGAATCACAAATGCAATATTATTTCAGCAATTGTATTTCTGGGGAGACAAAGGGAAAAGACCCGATGGATACATCTACAAAACAAAGGCTGAAATTCAAAATGAAACAACCTTGACTGCACGACAACAGGATCGATCTCGAAAAGAACTGGAGAAACTTGGCATACTCAAAACACAACTCATAAAAGTAAGAGGATTTCCGACCCTACACTACAAAGTGGGCCTCAATGCGAGCGTTAGAGTTATATCCCAATATTACAATATGTCTGTTTCTTCTATAACAGAGATGACTCCAGAGAAGAGAAAGAAAGATGGCATTTCCCCTTATAGGGAATCGCATGCTTTCGAAGCACGGAATGCAAATGCCAAAAAAGACGAGCGTGCAGTACGCATTGTGCAGTACTTTAAAACCCTATGTTTGAATCATATCGGCGTCGAACCATTGATCGGAGCGGCTGACGAAAAACTAGTTAGAAGCGCTCTCAAGATTGCATCCGAACCTCAAATATGCGAATGGCTGAAGCGTAGAATTTCAGCCCGTAATAAACCTGACAAAGAACTTATTCAGCTAAGGCAAGCCCTCTCAGCACATGCAATTAACACATACCGCACCGAATAGATTTCCCCAGTTTCCAAAATTCGGGACTTGTATTACCTACACAGTAAGCTAACCTATCACACAACGATAAAAATTATATGCAAAATGAATTAAATAAAACTGAATACAGTGCCATCTCCCCTGTTCCGCTCTCAACGGATTTACTGTTAAGTTCGATGCACATCATGCAGAGAAAGAAGGCCCAGAAAAAAGCCGAGCGTCCATTTCGAGCCGTCATCTACGCCCGCGTGAGTACGAAGCAACAGGCCGACGAGGACAAGAGTTCCATTCCCGCCCAGATTGAAAAGTGTCGCGCGGTCATCGACACGAAGGCATGGGAGTTCATCGGCGAGTACCGCGACGAAGGTATCAGCGGACACCTGACCATTGAACGCCACGGGCTTCAGGAAATGCTCCGTGATGCCCGCCTGAAGAAATTTGACCTTCTTGTTGTAAAAGA
>JAHFNM010000024.1 GCA_023267415.1 Candidatus Nomurabacteria bacterium | reverse complement strand
GTATGCGGGAGGAATGAGTCGGCCCGTGGCGTTTGTCGGTAATCCGATCTATCTGGCCGGCTATTTATTGTTCGTCCTCTTTTGTGGGCTGTATTTCTTTTGCATGCGAAGTGAAATATCTTCGCGGACTTTGCGCATCACTGGCCTAGTCGTCTCGATCGTTGCGTTTTTCGGCATATTGCTTGCCGGTACCAGGTCGGTGCTTGTCGGATTGCTCGGATCTCTTTTTTTGACCCTCGGCTATATCCTTTTCAGGAACGAGCAGAATGCCTTTTTGAATAAAAGCCTTATTCGAAGAACTATTGCTATCGTCGTTGCCTGCATGCTCATTGCTAGCGGAATCTTCGCCGCTACTCGCCACAGCACATTCTGGTCGCATATTCCGGGCGTTGACCGGGTCTCCACATTTACCACTGCGGATTCCACTTCGCGTTCGCGCCTGATCTTTTGGAATATTTCTCTGCATGCTGTGAATCCAAAGACCGTAGGCGTAGAGCGCACGCTTGTCGGCTGGGGATGGGACAATTATCTCTTTGCCTGGCAGGATTCGTATCAGCCCCGGCTCTTTGCCGAAGATCATGGTTTTCCCGATCGTCCGCACAACAAGCTGCTCGATATGCTTACGATGACCGGCATTCTTGGACTCCTTGCATACTTGGGGGTATGGTGGTGCTTTTTTAGAGTAGTCATTCGCATCGGCAAAGCAAAGCCGGTCCTTGCGTCGCTGTGCATTTTTTGGGCCTTAGCATTTTTCATCCAGGACATGTTTGACTTCGATGTTCTAGTGACCTCGCTTTCATTTTTTGCAATGACGGGACTCATTATTTTTGAGAGTATGCATGCATATGAACGATAGAAAACGAACAACACTGACAAGCATCGCCGTTTGCGCATCAGCGCTTTTGTTTCTGTCTGTGCTTCTCTTTTTCACTATTCTGCCGACGCGCCAACTTATCGCATTTGAAACTGATATTAATGAGGCGCACAACGGCGATGCGTCGGCTCTCATGAACGACGACATGCTCTTTCGGGATAGCTTCGTGCAAGAACGCATCCGCTACGAACTGCTCAATTTCGTATTTTCGGAGTACAAAGACAGAAGCTTCTCGGGCTCTAGCCCGCGGCTTGATTTTGCTGTGGCAAGAATGACCGATTACGAAACGGAGCGCCCTATCCGCGCATACTACGAGCTTCTCCTTCTTGCCAAGGCGTACGATTTAAAAGATTCGATCACTCCGCACCAAGGATACTACGAGAAAGCTGACATGTATTACCAGCGCTCACTCGCACTCGTTCCCGATCGCCAAGACACGCTGTATGAATATGCCATCCATCTTTCAAATCACGGAGAGGAAAACAGGGCGTTTGATGTGCTCAATTCAGTACTTGCCGAAGCGCCGACTCTTCCAGAAACGCATTACTATCTCGGGGCATTGTATGCGGTAAAGGGCCAAACATCATATGACAAAGCACTCGACTATTTTGAATATTCTCTTGGCCGCGGGATCGATCCGGACAACGCTCTTTCGATCAATGCATACAAGCACTTCTTTTATTACTACTATATGAAAGGGGATATTCAGCATTTTACGGTCGTTACCAAACGCCTCGCCCTGCTTGATTTTAGCCAGAAAGAGACCTATGATGGGGTCATTGATTACCTCGAAAAGAGCCACAGCATCCCCATTATTGATTTTAGTCAGCAGTAAATTCCAATGAAAATCATCTATCTCGCCGTTCAGAACGATAAATATGACCCAAAGCGTGGCAAGAGCTATGAAGAATCGGCTTTCGCCGACAATCTGCGCAATATGCAGGGTGTCGAACTTATCGAATATCCGTATGACAAAATCCTCGCGGTAGGCAAAAAGGCATACAACGAAGGTTTGGAAAAACTTGTCGAATCGGAAAAGCCCGACCTGGTCTTTGCCGTCATGTATACAGATGAGCTTGATCTAAAGACGCTCGATAAAATAAAGACGATGACAACGACCGCAGGATGGTTTTGCGACGATCACTGGCGCTTTGATACATATACAAAAGAGTACGCAACGCATTTTTCGTACCCGATCACCACACACGTTGGGGCGATCGAAAAATACAAGAAGCTCGGCGCAGCATTAGTGCTTCTTTCGCAATGGGCGGCAAGCGCCAAGAATATCGACGAGGCAGTCAATCTTCCAAAAGATGATGTTGGTTATAAATACAGCGTGAGCTTTGTCGGACAAAAGAATTATTACCGTGGAAAATGGGTAGAGATGCTCGCTGCTCGAGGCATTATTGTCGAAGCATATGGCGCTGGTTGGGAGCGTGGCCGCGTGAGCGGAGCGGAGATGAAGGATATTTTCCGTACCAGCCGCATCAATCTCAACTTTACCGTGCCGCAGTCGGGATTCGGTATAGAATCATGGGGGCGGCTTCTCTTGAAGCGCTCGGTCAATCGTTTCGTTTGGAATGGATGGCACTTCTTTGCAAACATCCGCCAGTGGTGGCAGCAGCGCATTCCCCAGATCAAGGCCCGCTCGTTTGAGATCACTGCTGTGGGCGGGTTCTGCATCACTGGAGCTGTTCCGGGTATGGAGCTCTATTTCAAGGAAAACGAGGAGGCGGTGTTCTATCACTCGATCGACGATTTGACACAGAAGATACAGTATTATTTGGCGCATCCGAAAGAGCGTGAAGCCATTCGTGATCTCGGACATGAGCGTACCAAACGCGAGCATACCTACGATCTCCGATTCAAAAAATTATTCGAACAAATGCACTTGTTATAATGGAACCACAAATATCAATCATTTTACCGACACATAACGGCGCAAAGACGATCGCGCAGAGCATCGACAGCGTGCTCGCTCAAACCCATGCGGCATGGGAGCTTTTAGTGATTGATGATGGTTCGACTGACAATACAAGAGAAGTCGTACAAAAGTATTGTGAAAAAGACGCACGCATTCGCTATATAAAAAACGAGACAAATCTTGGGATCCAAAAGACGCTCAATCGCGGACTTACGGAGGCAAAAGGGGAGTATATTGCCCGCATCGACGATGATGATTTTTGGATCATTCCATACAAGCTTTCGGCTCAGTATGCATATATGCAGCTGCATCCTGAATGCGTACTTATCGGCACCGGTGTCGTCGTATACAACGAGAAGAAGAACGAAGTCTTTCGTTATTTGCTTCCCGAAACTGACAAAGACATCCGCGGAAAGATCCTTTCCAAAAACTGCTTTACTCATTCGACAGTACTCTTCTCAAAGCGCGTGGCGCTTGAATGCGACGGGTACGGCGAAGGTGTTGAAGCTAAGCATGTCGAAGACTACGATCTTTGGCTTCGTCTTGGTACGAAAGGCTCCATGACCAATCTGCCCCTATATGCCATTGGATTCACTTTGCATGAGAACTCGATCAGTGCCGAGCACAAGCAAGACCAATTTGCTAAAGACAATGCATTGACGAAAAAGTACCGGAATGACTATCCGGGATATTCCGGAGCGATTTTCCGTGGAACTCTTCGATCAATGTTGTATCACTTCTTCGGGCTTGTTCCCAAGGGTCTTCAGCACAGCGTAATAGAGTGGTATAAGAAGAATTGGTAGACCTCTATTTGAATAAATTTTTATATTGCTCTTTGTGTTCTTTGAGATACTCTGGCAGGTCCTTTTCGTCGGTCCAGAATTTGAACTGTCGTCCGATGAAGTCTTTGTTGCTCTGCATCTGCTCTTCGATCCGGGTTTTGATGCCTGGTGTATTGAATTCTTGATGCCCGTACGATTCAAGCTTTGTGCGGATGCGCTCGGCGCCGCCCATATTGGTAAAGTGCCAGCCGCCGTTTTTTACATAGGTGTACGATGTTTGGTGTGCACTGTCTAAGTGATTGAGAGAATTTGTACGGATATTTTTATACTGTGTAGCAAAAGTTCCGCTCCAGGGTTCGCTTGAACGGTTGTTTAGATAATAGGTATATACCAGTTGCTTGAACTTAAAGACGGCCGAACTCTCATAGTTGATAGATGTCTCTGGATTCCAAATTTCGTCTATGTCCGAGATATAGCATATGTCTGTATCGTTCAAACCAATAAGTGCCTTTTTTATGCATTCTTTCTGGTAGAACTCTCGAAGCCAGTGTGTGGCGCCTTGGGGTACATTGCTGCTAGTAAGAGCGGTATGTAAGATGTTGGCTTCGAGCGGATCTGACGTTTCTGCGAGGCGTACTTTGGCGTCGTAAAAACTCGTAGGGGTATCACGTGTCACGTGATGGATTATTTTGTGAGCCCATTTTTTGAAACGTTCTTTATTTTCTTCATACACGAGCGCTTTTGGTTTTCCAGAAAATGTTTCGGTCGCTTCGACAATGACGAAATAATCCACGTATGGATCGAGAATGCTCAGGCGCAATTCGAGCAGCTCGAGTTCGTTGAAAAAAATAAACGCGTCATATATGCAGATTTTTTTTCGATACTCTGCAATTTGTCGCTTTTTAGCGAGTGAGATGGGTACTTGTTCGCGACTGGCAAGTGCATGGAAAGAAAGCGCGAGGCGCGTATGGATGGCCGCCAGTATGCGCATAATTCGGTTATACATGCGAACACTCCCCACTAGTTCTGGTCTTTGCCATAAAGTAGAGAGATTTCGCTTGCCGGTGAAGTACTGCATCAGTGCACGGGATTTGTTTGAAGCATATGCCAGTTTCCTTTGAGCGGAGAAGGCTGCCCCTGCCGTCTTTCGATACAGCGATCCGATGGATGGGAGCTTAACTTTCTTCGGAACTCCGGTAAAATCTGCCGGGAGAACGCTTTTCATATCGTCGCTCAATTCGTGTTCGTCGTGCCAGATCGTGTAGAGCGCGCGTTCGATAAGATGCGACTCGCCGGGGATGGCGCGGTCGGTGTGCGAGACAAAGAGGCGCAGGTTTTCGTAAAATGACTTTGGGTATTTCAAAATATGCTCTTTGGGTACCACGTAGTTCGCTCCTGGTGCGAACTCGACATATTTTGGAATAGTTACGTTCTTGAAACAGAAGCTCAAAAAATCGTTGTAGTCATGAAAGTATTTCGTGGGATGATGGCGCAGATACCAGGAGTCGTTGTATTCGGCATACAAGCCGGCTGTTGAAATGTGCGCGATCGGGCGGCGCGGCGAATGCCGCGCCGCCTCAAAGATCGGAGTGAATCCCGTCGCATTTATGACGGAATTAAAATATGGCTGCGATACGTGGCGGGGAAAGACGTTGCCCGCGCAGAAGATAGTTCGATCTGGCAGGGAATCGTAGTGGTCGATGATATACGTGCAGTAATCGCGGATATTATGTCCGCGGTGTTCACTCTCCGATACTTTGTTCTGGTCAATATTCGGAGGAAGGATCGGATCCGCACTCTGGTCGTACACCAGGTAGTCATTTGTGTATTGTGGAACCCAAGAAAGATCGTTGTAGTAATTAGAAACGATGAGGGTGTTTTCGGCGATCGTTGGCTGCTCAAACCAATCTCTGTGCGCGTGCTCATACTCTTCGAATTCTTTTTTGCATTCATCGGCGCTCGACAAGGCACCGCTCTTGTCCATGTATGACCAGCCGCTAGTTATTGCGCCACCAGTGCTCCAGTAGCCGTCGGAAACATTGTGATGCGCCCAATATTTTGGGGCGATGACAAGCTTGGCTTTTTCGTTGAGCCAGGCAGGGAACCAGGCAAAGCTCGAATTTGAAAGGATGAGATAGTGCGCATTTGCGATTGTTGCGTAATCGCTTCCGATGCTCTTGTGGTGGATCGCAAACGACGGAAAGAATTTCTTTGCCGTTGGCACGTCGTCCGTCACCACGACAAAACACATGGCGGGATCGATCGTGCGCATATGGGCGACGGCATCTTCCCAGTACTTTTTTGCCAGGAATACTTCTTTGATACGCACATATTCGCCGCCGCGGAAATTGATCACGCAGATGCTGTCGCTTGCGTACTCTTTTGAATCGAAGTCAGGTTTGATCGCGAGCCATTCGCGGATCTCGTCTTTTTGGTCGAGGATATATCGCTCGTCTTGCATGATGCCGTTGACCTTTGTGTTGTCGACGATCTCAGCGAGTGTCGGATCATACATGCGAATGTCTGCACCGTTTTTTGGATCCACGATCGTGCGCTCGCTGTAATAGTGCGAGATGCCTTCCGGCAATGTTCTCGGCACTCCGCCTTCAGGCCCGGAGCCTCCGATGACGGGCAGGCCGAAATCCAGGTTCATGAAGTCCAAGCACTTGAAGCGCTCAGGATGCATGATGCCGAAATCATAGCCGCCGCGTTTTGCTATTGCGCGCGTCACGACATAGCACCAGAGCTGGTTGCCAAGACCTTGTCCGTTGTATATTTCGGTTACTATCATAGGACTATGCGAAATTTTCTGAGCAGTTTTTTTATCGGCCAGAGAAAGACAGGGAAGACGATCTTGCTGTTGTGGAAGCCGAACGATTGTTGGATAGATTCTGGCACGTCGAGCTCGTGACTGAAGCGGGCGGCGACGTCGACCGGCGCGAACGTGATCCCGGCATCTTCAAGCTGCTTACGGTAATACACGCACAGTATACCGTCCTCGTTATAAAATCCTGTGCCGTTGTCGGTGAAAGGGAGGGAGAGTTCGTTTAAGATGCCAAGCATGCGCTTGCTGCGGAGTGAAAATCCGCCGTTGCCCACGCGTACGTTCACTCCTTCGTTCGTGCAGTGGACATTCTTTGGCCATGGGGCGCCGATGTAGTCGTAATCAAGGAATGCCGGGTCCCATTTGTTTGGGCGGAGGACATACGCGTCGTTGTGCACGATCAAGCAAAAATCGCTTTCGATATAGTCACACAAATTGTACGCCATGAACTTGCTGTAGTCGTCCTTGTTTGATGGATCGGTGCTAGCGAGTTCTGTCGATTTGCATTGCTTGAACGTGATGCCGGGAGGGAGGTCTGCTGGCTTGTTGTGCGATATGAGCACGGCATCGAAGTACTTGATCCCGTGCATGGAAAGAAGGAGCGCATTGATGGCCCCGGCCGGGTCGATGCCGGAGACTGCCACGAGAGTGACCTGCGGAAGATACAAAGGTTCTCTTTTTGCCTTGGAATATTTGTCGTCCATGTACGCGCGCTCCGCTTTGCGGAGCCCGCTGGTCGCCTCCGTATTCGTTACCTGATGATCGCCCAGGCGGATCGCCACCAGCGGAGCGTCGATGAGTTTTGGCGCGCCGTAGGTACTGAAGCATCGCGCATAGTAGTCGCAATCCATAAGCCATTTAAGATTCGTGTCGAAGAGGAGGGGAGCGTCGTTTTTGATCGCAATGACGGACGGCGAGCCGATCGTATTTTTCCCGGCAGTCATGCGGTCGTTCCAGCGCGGTGTATGTTCGTTTTCAAACGAGATCCCGTCGCGCGTATGCACGCATCCGGTCGCGAGCCAGTGATCGTTCTCTAGATCGAAATTGTTCGCGATCGTTTCGAGCGCCTGGTCGCCACGCAAAAAATCGTCTAAGAAAAGGATCTTGATGATCTTTCCTGTTGCTTTGGAGATCGCATTATTCACGTTGCTTGACATGCCGTGCTTCGGATCGTCGTTTTTGAAATAGTGAATGTCGAGTCGGCCAGCGTATTCGTCGCACACTGCTTTGATAACATCGCTCTCCGCATTGTCGGAGATTACAACATCAAAATCCGTGCATGTTTGTAGAAGAAGAACATCGAAGCTGTGGCGCAAAAAATCCGCACCTTTGCCGTGCATTTCATATGTTGGTATGGCGACGCTGATGAGTTTCATATACCTAAATAGTTTAGCGTGAGCGTATGAGAGAAAGGATCTCCGTGAACGCCGGCTCTTTCAAAATATATAATGCGAAGGTATAGACTGCAATCGCGAACAGTACTGACCCGATAAACGGCACACCAAGCGCATTGCAGGCTAGGATGGCGATTGTCATGCCAAGACATGCCATCAGTATCTTTCCCAGCTTTGGAACGATCGAAAACGGAACGAATTTCTTCAAGCGGATCCAGTTGACCGTCATGATCAGTCCGCAGGCAGCGACGGTTGAGATGGCTGCGCCGACAGCTCCGTATGCCGGAATGAGCCAGAAGTTGAGGCCGACATTCACTACTACACCAAACGAGCTTGCGAGGATGAAGATGCGCTGGAGATTCTTCGAGAAGATCACATTCGTCAGCATGATATTCGGGAACGAGGCGATGGTGGTAAGCATCAGGATCGTCAGGACGGGAACAGCTGCGATATATCCATGTCCGAGCACGAGCAGGATGAGTTGTCGGCTGAAGAACAGCCCGCCGATCATCAGCGGTAACGCAGTGGCCAAGATGATGACCATCACTTTTTCAAATATGTTCGCTAGTTTTTTTGCATCGGCCTCGTTCTTTGAAAGGATCGGGAATGTGGCTACGGCGATGAACGTGGGAATGATCGTCAGGAACTGCACGAGTCGTTGCGATGCCGCATAGAGTCCGACATCAGTTGCTGACTTCATCTGTCCGAGCATGATGCTGTCGATGCTAAAGATGAACGAAAAGAGTCCGAGGATAATGAGCGGCCAGGAAAATTCGTACAAGATCTTGAATTGTTCTTTTGAAAATTTCCAGGTGAGTCCTTTGAATTCGTTTCTGACGGACCAAAAAATATATATGGTAGAGACGATGCTTCCTGTCATGTAGGCGAGCGCGAGCGAAAGGGGAGTATTGTTGCGAATAATGAGGATGATCCCCAAGACCGTGATGATGGCATTGATCAGTATTTTGGAAAATCCTTCACGTTCCATCTTTTCCATCGAACGGTTGATGGAGAGTGCGAACTCGCGCAAGGATTCGAAGACCAAGAATGTCGAAAAGACCAGCACGGTACCGAAGCTAAGTGCGATCTTGCCTATGTGCGGACCGATGAGGAGCGAGGCGATGAAGAACGAGCCGAGGAGCACGAGCTTCACGATCACGGACGTGGCGAGATAGGTGGATCGATCGGCGGATTCTCGAGACATTTCCCGTGTCAGGAATGTGTTGATGCCGAAGTCGCCAAGCACATAGAAGAACGAAACGAATGCCAATGCATACGAAAACAAGCCCCAGCCTTCGACGCCGAGCTTGCGGGTGGCAAAGACCACGATGGCCAGCTTCAATATCCTGCCCACGATCTCGCCGGAAAAGAGCCAAATGGTGTTTTTGGCAACGGTCTGCTTGGCGCTGGTATTGTGAAAGAGGAATTGTTTGATCTTTTTCATGAGGATTTCAGGGCGTTTTCGGCGCCCGATCACAGCCCAAGCCTAGCATTTTTGGGTGCATTTATCCATACAGAAAGAACCAAGGAGCTTAGTGCGTAAAAATGATCTGGATCGTCTTTGCGATGATGCCGAGATCGAGGAGTGGGGAGCGGTTTTCCAGATAGTAGAGATCGTACTCAAGTTTTTGACTCGAGTCAGTGACCGTGCGGGCGTAGCGGAATTTGATCTGCGCCCAGCCAGTGAAGCCCGGCTTGATGATGTGGCGAAGGTAGTAGTAGGGAATGTCTTTCTCTAGGCTCGCTACGAATTCTGGCTGCTCAGGGCGCGGACCGACAAGGGCCATGTCGCCCTTGATGACGTTCCAGAGCTGAGGGACCTCGTCGATGTGGAGTTTGCGGATGACGCGGCCGACGCGAGTGATGCGAGAATCTTCTTTTTCCGTCCACTTGATGCCGTCTCTCTCAGCATGAGGAACCATTGAGCGGATCTTCTGCAGATGGAAGATCTTGCCATCCTTGCCGATACGCAAGTGGTTGCGCAGGAACATATCTCCGCCGTCTTCCATTTTTTGCAGCGCTCCGGCAATGAGCAGTATCGGCGAGAAAACGATAAGGATGAGCGCGGAGATGATGATTTCAAATATGCGCGTGATGTATGGATAGGTATAGTTGCGGGTTCGCACGGCCAGTCGCACGGCGCGCTCATCGTTCATGAGCGAGAGCGGGATCTTGGCAAAGAGTTCGCTGTACGCATCGGCGAGCGTGATGACGCGAGCGTCAATGTGCTTTTCGATCCGGACAACATCTTCCGGCACGATTGTGTCGGTGATAACGAGATCGACATGTCCGATATCATGCTTCTCCACGACTTGCGAAACAGTTCCTGCGTGCCAGACGACTCTGCCGAGCGGTACCTGCTCGTCGAGGTGATTTTTCAGTTCGACGAGTTCGGCGCTTGTGCCGACGAGCATGATCTTTCGGCTAAAGACGGAGGCGAAGAGAAGATAAAAAACTCGGCGCCACAATATGATGAATACGAATGAAAGAGTGCTGACGATGAGCAGGTTTGTGCGCGGACGGATGCCAATGTCCGGCTGCACATAGAAGAAAAATCCAGAAAGGATCGTGGTCGTGAGTACGGCCATGCCAAGTCGGCCGATCGTGCGCGGATTTGGATTGATGGAGCGGATGTCATAGAGATTGAAAACGAAGAACACCAAGATCCAAGCGATAAAAAGAGGGAAGAATGCCCGGATATGGTCGGCCACGATGCCGGGGTGGTAGTGGTAGCCAAAGCGGAGGGTGATCATGAGAAAGAGCCCGCCGGCAAGCATGGCAAAATCTCCGATCGCGAGGATATACTGTCTGGTGCGTATCATAAGGCCTTGGTAGCTCGATTATATGCTAAAACCATTGATTTTCAAGCTCCGCAGTGTAGTATATAGGTACAAACCCTGGCATGGCTAAAGTTGCACTCATAACCGGAATAACAGGCCAAGACGGCGCCTATCTCGCTGAGTTCCTTCTCAAGAAGGGCTATATTGTGCACGGCATCAAGCGACGAAGCTCGCTCATCAACACGGATCGCGTGGATCATTTGTACGAGCCACCGCATATTACCGATCGTAAATTTATTCTTCACTACGGCGATCTTGCTGACGCGCTTTCTCTTGTTCGCATCGTCAAGCAAGTTCAGCCCGACGAGATATACAATCTTGGTGCGATGAGTCATGTGCATATCAGTTTTCAAACTCCTGAATACACAGCCAATGCAGATGGTATGGGGGCATTAAGGATACTGGAAGCCGTGAGAATTTTAGGGCTGGAAAAAAAGACAAGGATCTACCAGGCTTCCTCCTCCGAATTATATGGAATGGTCCAGGCGATACCGCAGGATGAAAAGACTCCTTTCTATCCAAGATCCCCCTATGCGGTTGCCAAATTGTACGCCTACTGGATCACCGTCAA
>JAHFNM010000023.1 GCA_023267415.1 Candidatus Nomurabacteria bacterium | reverse complement strand
TTCGCCAGATTGTTTCAGGCATTCGCGAATCATATCCGGAGTTCGAGCAGTTGGTCGGCAAGCAGGTTCTCTACATCGTAAACCTTGAGCCGCGCACGATTCGCGGAGTAGAGTCGCACGGCATGCTTATGGCTGTCGACGGCAAGGATGGCAAGCCGGCCTTCCTCATTCCTGAAGTCGAAGTCAATTCGGGTGCAGGCGTTCGCTAATCAGCATGATCCAACTTATTCCATTTATTCAAACAGCCGGATATATTGGTGTGTTCGGTATGATCTTTGCCGAGTCAGGCCTGCTTTTTGGCTTTGTCTTTCCCGGAGACACGCTTCTTTTTGCCGCAGGCATCCTTGCGTCTAAAGGATTCTTCAATATTGAGCTTTTGCTTGCCGGAGCGTGTTTCTTTGCTGTTACGGGAGACAGTGTAGGCTACTGGATCGGCAAGAAGATTGGGCCAGCACTCTTCGTTCGTGAAGATTCGCTGTTGTTTAAGCATGCCTATGTCGTGCGTGCACAGCATTTTTTTAGCAAGCACGGAAGGAAGACTATTTTTCTCGCACGATTTGTTCCCGTTGTCCGCACGTTCGCACCGGTTGTCGCCGGAGTGGGGGAGATGCGATACGGAACGTTTTTCCTCTGGAATATACTCGGCGGCATTGTCTGGTGCCTTTCGATCGGACTCCTGGGATATTTTCTCGGCACGCGGATCGCAAACATTGATGCCTATATTCTTCCGATCGTGATCGGTATTTTCATACTCTCGTTTATCCCCGTGATCTATCAGTTTGTTCGTGGAAAAGGCAGTCGCTCTGGCGTATAATGACTGTGTGTCAACAAAAACTTCGCGGAATATTTTCTTTCCGCCGCCCAATTTTATTCTCATGCCGGCAGCCGGCATCGATATCTCCGATCGAAACATAAAATATGCCGAGCTTGTTCCGACTTCGTCGGGACATAGCCTTAAATCGTATGGCGCGGTTGCGTTGCCAGCGGGCATTATCGAGGGAGGACGCATTCTCGATTCGCAAAAACTCCAAGACGCGCTGCGTACGCTGGTTCGAACAAAGAATCTTTCCTTCGTCCGGGCTGTCTTGCCTGAGGCGCAGACCTATTTCTTTCAGACTACTATTCCTGATGCAAAGACAGAAGAAGAATTGCGGAATACCATCGAGCTTACGCTTGAAGAGCATGTACCGATTCCTGTCATTGACGCAGTATTTGATTTCAAAGTAGAGAATCGCTCGAGCACCGATGCTACCGTGTCGGTTGTCGTGACGACACGCTCTGTCGTGGAGAGTTATGCCGAAGTGTTTGGCAATGCCGGCATGACACTGCTTTCGCTTGAGCAGGAAGATGAGGCGCTGGCGCGCACGATCGTCAAAGAAGGGGACGATCGTGCGCGCCTTATCGTCGACTTCGGCGAGGTGAAGACGGGCATTGCCGTCATCTGCGGATCGCGTGTGTACTTTACTGCTACGGTAAACATGGGCGGACAGATGCTGACCAAGACACTCGTGAACCATTTCAATATTTCCGTCGAAGAAGCGGAGCAGATGAAGCGAACCTATGGCCTTCGACGCAATTCACCCGATCAGGATTTTTTTGCCCTACTCGTAAATAATATTTCCGTACTGCGCGATGAGATCAATAAGCACTTCATCTATTGGCACACGCATCCTGATGAAAAAGGCATTCCTCGGCCGCAGATTGAAGAGATTATCCTTGTGGGAGGGGATTCAAACCTTGTGGGTCTCTCTGACTATCTTTCTACCAGTCTCCATGTGAAGACTGTGGTAGCTGACGTGTGGGCAAATATTACGCTACCGGAGCATGGTGTCCCGGAAATTCCGCTCGGCGAATCGCTCTCGTACGCCACTGCGATCGGGCTGTCGTTGAACACCGGAGAATAATCATATGAGTAATCTTCTTCCAGAATCGCATAAGGCCTCCGTCATCCGTCTCTACCGCAAGCGGTTTTTGACCGTTGCGTTTTTTGCGCTGGCAATCCTTTCTCTGATCGGCGCCGGACTCTTGCTCCCTTCGCTGTTTCTCGCAAAAAACGATGAAGCAGTGCTTGTGCAAAAACGCGACACGCTCGGGGCACGAGAGACCAGTTCCATTGCTCATTCACTCGCTCTTTCGATTTCGACAATCAATCAAAAGCTTGGGGTATTTTCTGCCACTGTGCCTGCATCTCCGGTGATCGGCAGCGTGATCAAACCGATGCTCGGCGTGCAAGGGAATTCGGTAAAAATCTCAATGATTAACTTTGATCTTGTCCCTGACCAGCCAGGCATTGCTCGCATTCGGATCTCAGGAACGGCGGAGAGCCGCGAGACTCTGCTTGCCTTCACTGACCGCATCAAGGCGCTCCCTGGATGGACTGCTGTGGATCTACCCATCATGAGCTTTATCAAGAATTCGAACGTGACTTTCACCATTAGCGCGCAAGCGGCACTCAAATAACCATGAAATTTAGCTCCTTATCGACAAGCAAAAAAACCAACAGCCTGCTCATCGCCGGCATATTTTGCGCACTCGCTTCGCTTGGTGTCTATGGATATCTTTTTCATGCAGTAAAGACATCCACGGAACACACCGCTTCGCTACAGGCCGAAGTCGGGGCGCTTGAAACGCAGGAGGCCGAAGTCGACAAGCTCAAAAAGAATTTTGCCGCCACTAAGGAACAACAAGATACTCTCTCCTCGTACTTCATCGATATGAACAATCCTGTGCCGTTTTTCGAAACAATAGAGGCATATGGAAAAAATGTCGGAGTGAAAGCCGTGTTTGATACGGTCACCATCAAAAAAGCTCCGAACGAACTCGATGCTTCGGTCACGGTCTCCGGATCATTTTCCGGGATCTACCAATTTCTGCAGATGCTTGAAGTTGCCCCGTATGAATTTTCGATTACCAGCATGACCATACAATCCACTGTACCCGCTGGTCTCGAACCGATAGGGAAGGGTCCGCACACCAGCGGGTGGGAAGCCACGATTCAATTGGCGGTAAAAAGCATCACCGGAACGCAATAATCTCTATGAAACCAAACAGCATACAACCAAAAAAAATATCGTCTTCCGCACACTCTCTCGGAAAGATTTTTTCCTTTCCATTTGCTCCGCACCGCCAATTCCGCCGGCTCACATTCGTTGCGTTCATTCTTCTTGCCGGCAGTATCGGTGTCCATATGTACCTCTTCCACCGGATTCTTTCGCGGAATATATTTCAGGTCACTTCCGCACCGTCGAATTCCTCGGCTGTCGTCAATGAAAAAAAGCTTTCATCCGTTCTTTCTCGGTACAAGGCAAAGAGCCAGATGCGCACTGATCTCGAGACCAATCCTGCCGCGGTGCCAGATCCGAGCAAATAATAGTAGTTTAAAACAAAGCCGGTGGACCATGGTTCACCGGCTTTGTTTTTGCTGTGCGCGATGCAAGACTCGAACTTGCGACCTTCTTGGTGTAAACAAGTTGCTCTACCAACTGAGCTAATCGCGCATAAGGGAACACTTATGAAAGGCTAGGCATACAATAGCGTATTTGGGCCGGTTTATCAAATAGCCCTGGCATTTAAGCCTGTATTTCTGTAGACTACCCTTGTTCGATCGTCCCTGTAGTTAAATGGATATAACTGCGGACTTCTAAGCCGCTATTGTTGGTTCGATTCCAACCGGGGACACAAAGGGTTGCATAAGATCAAAAAAGCATTGATTTTGATACAATAAAAATATGAACACAAACGAACAATTCATTCCCGGCAATGCCAACGAAGGCATTTTGGACAATCCGCAAAAGCAGCTTTTGCTGGCAAAAAAACTGCAGTCAGTGTATGACAATCGTCCGATATCGATACCTTTGTCGATATACCCGTTGATGAGAAATATCAATCCCGGTACACGAAGGAGCAGGTTGATAAAGACAAGGCATACGTGGCCGATATTCGAGCGAAGATTGATGAAAAAAATCATTCATTCGGACAGGAAAATCTTGAGTTTGTTGAAAAAGGATTTCAGCTTTCCGAAATGCTGCAAGCGATGGTTGTCGACCGCATGAACAAGCATTGGTACAAAGATTGCACGACGATTATGACTGCTGATTTTGACGACATAGCTGTCGGTATTGATGCGGTCATGAAGGGGAGAAACGGAGACTATCTCGGAACTTCGTTTGATTTTACTGTGAGCAACAAGGAGAAGATCCTTGAAGAAAAATTGAAAAACCATTGGGAAAAGAGCGTGAAGGAGGGAAAGATCCCAATCGTGAAATATTTTGAAGACCCTGATACTCACAAAAAGGGGTCTCTCCTTGTTCCGAAGTTTATCATCGGCGCTTCAAAGAGAGATGTGGAAGAGCTCGCCGCGGCATATTTGAGTGATGATATTGAAACACTTGAGAACCATCCGTTTAAGTATGTGCTTCTCCTTCAGATCGAAGAACAGCTTCAAACAGCCCTTGATTATTACGCGACGCAGGCCGATAATGCATCGGTGCAATTTGCAAAGACCAATTACGAACGCATCCAAACACTCCTTCGGATCATGAAAAACCAGATCCATCTCGATGAAAACATCCAGAATCATGATCTGTATGAGTATTCGAGAAGCAATATTGCCCTCGAGACGATGCGCCGCTTCCGCATAACAAAAGGAAACAGTCCTTTGTAAAAAATATTTCTATGAACCAAATCGACATCCTCTACGAAGACAGCGACTGTCTTTTCATACAGAAGCCTGCCGGGATCTCCGTCCACGGGGACGGAAAGTCCGGCGAGTACACCATTGCCGATTGGATCCTGGAAACGTATCCGACGCTTATGGCTGTTGGTGAGCCGATCAAGATGCAGATAAAGGGAGAGGAGATCGAAATTCCGAAGCCTGGGATCGTGCATCGTCTCGACAAAGAGACCTCAGGCGTGATGCTTATTGCAAAGACGCACGAGGCATATTTGTTTTTCAAAAAGCAGTTTCAGGATCATGTGATCGAAAAGATATACCATGCTTTTGCATACGGTTGGCCAAAAGAAACTTCGATGGAGATAACCGATCCGATCGGTCGCGATGCCGGAGACATTCGTCGCTGGACCACGGGTAAAGGAATGCGAGGCGCCGTCCGCGAGGCTTCGACGCATATCGAAGTGCTCAAGCGCTTCGGTAATGCAGAGTATGAAGGAAAGGGGAATACCAAAGAAGGCACATTTTCCTTCATCGAAGCTCGGCCAAAGACCGGACGAACCCATCAGATCCGAGTACACCTGCGCTCCATTAACCATCCAATCGTGGCCGACCCGCTCTATGCCGCCAAACGCCCCAAAGAGCTCGGATTCGAGCGTCTAGCCCTCCATGCGCGCTCGCTAATGCTCGCGCTCCCTTCGGGCGAAAAGAAGACCGTTATCGCCCCCTATCCGCCTGATTTTGAAAAAGCGCTCAAATCTTGCGGTTTGTAGGGCTTTGTGTTAATGTATCTCGGTATTTACGAATTAAAGCTCTCAGCCAAAAGCAGACAGCAAAAAGCAATTCCCATGGCCCTCACCCTTACCCCAGTCAAAAAAGAAGACCGCGCAGCACTCGATTTCGCTTCGGGCGATACCGTTCGCGTATGGGTCAAGATTCCTGAAAAAGGAAAATTCCGCCTCCAGGCATTTGAAGGACTCGTACTTGCCCGCAAACACGGCGCAGAGATCGGTGGTACCTTTACTGTCCGCAAAGTAGCTTCAGGTGTAGGCGTTGAGCGTATCTTTCCTCTCTACTCTCCGATGATCGACTCGATCGAGATCATCAAGCGCTCGGGAGCCCGCCGCAGCAAGCTCTACTATGTGCGCGAGAAGGCAGTCCGTGATATCCGCAAGAAGATGAAGTCTGTCCGCGTCGTCGCAGATGCGACCCCGGACGAGCCGGAAGAAGCAGCGGCAGTAGAAGAAAAAACAGAAGCATAAAAGACAAATCCCCTAAATCAGCTTCGCTGATCGGGCGAACAAAACCTTCTGAAACGCTAGCGTTTCAGAAGGTTTTGTTTTAGCCGGGATTTTTACTTCGGCTGGCAAAAATGCCGAAAATGTATTATACTCGCCGAGTCCCCAGAAGAATGCACGGGTGGCGAAATTGGTAGACGCACTACCTTGAGGTGGTAGCGCCCGCAAGGGCATGGAAGTTCAAGTCTTCTCTCGTGCACAAAATGAAAAAATCCCTGGATTATCTCCAGGGATTTTTTCATTTTGTGCACGAGAACGAGCCAACTGCTTGGCTCGTGGAGAAGACTTGAAAGCCACAGTGATGTTTCGCGACCACGCGAAACCACGAGGCGGGGCCGAGAAATTCTACTTGTGACGACAAGTAGAATATTCGTGGCCAAGACAGACTTGAAAGTACACGCGGAAATCAGGAGCGACGGCGACGAATGAGCGCTTGGCCAAGACTATTCTCATGCATCTAAAACAAAAGTAGTCGGACACTTTCGTATCCGACTACTTTGAAAAACGAATTACAATCTCACTATCAACAGAACTCCGACAACGATCGCTGCAATGGCGCAGATCTGTTGCGAGTATCGAAACGGGACAAAGTGGCTGATGCCGAATACAAGAAAGAAGACAGCTTCGGCGATGGTAAATAGTGACATATAAAAATAGTACGTTGTTATTAATAGAAGACGACTAGCACTAATAGAAACGCGAAGCGGGCTATCCTTGTGACAAGATATACTGGTTTATTTTTTACTTATGTACCGCGACAGTATTTCCTCAGCTCTCAAACTGTTCACTATTCCTATTCCGCCTTATTTCATCACTGCACTTCGAACCTCTTCGGTCATTTTGTTGTTTGCCTGAATGAGCTTGTGGATCTCATCTTGCATCTTCAAGAGTGCTTCCGCGTCTTTGTATGTTTGCAAGGCTTGCTTGTCGGAAGCGGCCGCGGCCACTTTTTGGCCTACCATGATGACGGAGAGGAGGACAAGTTGGAGGAATGTCTGGGCGATCCAGGATATGAGGGCCGCAGTTCCGGCATGGATCGCTGAAGTATGATAGCAAAGAGATATGCGCACCACATGGTGCTCACAAGGTTGGTAATGACCACGGCGATCCGGCCATTGAGTCCGGCATGCTCATGCTTGATTAAATGCGGTCCGGCCTTTGCTCGTTCTTCGATTCGCGGATTTGGGATGTGTTTTTCTTCCATATACGGAACAGTATATAAGGAAAAAGGGGATGCACAAAGCTTTCACCAGCGTCGTTTCGGAGTTTTGTCCTTCCTTTAGTATAATAATCGGATGCCAAAGCTGAAAGACAAAGAATGCATTTCGTGCCAAGACAAGGATTTGAAGCCGTTGCCAAAGACTGCAGCCGCTCGCCTCATGGCCGAGCTTGAAGGATGGGAATTTTCCAAGGATGGAAAGGGGATTGAAAAAGATCTTGTGTTCAAGAATTTCGACAAGGCTATGGACTTTGTGAACATGACGGCCGATGTGGCCGAATTCGAACAGCATCATCCCGACATCGACATTCGCTACAATAAGGTGCATCTTGTCCTTTCGACCCATTCCATCGGCGGCCTTTCGGAAAACGACTTTATCACTGCAGCCAAGATCAACGCGATTCATTTGTAGTCTGCATTTTTACCAGAACCTAGAACCTGTCTTTTTATGTTGTATCATCTCGCACTTGCAATCATCGGCCTTGGCGGTTTTGTGATCGCCTCCTATATCGCCGGATGCAAAAGAAAGAAAAAGCCTCTCATCTGTCCGCTTCGCACGAGCTGCGACTTTGTCACGACCAGTGACTATTCGAAATTCCTAGGCATACATATTGAATACATCGGTATGGTGTACTACGGGCTCGTAACACTCGTACATCTTGCTATTTTTTTCTTTCCCGCGTTCGCAACACTCCAGATCCTATTGCTTGGACTCATAGCCTCATCTTGCGCGTTTTTGTTCTCGCTCTACCTTACTGCCATCCAGGCGTTCGTTCTTAAACAATGGTGCACCTGGTGCATCACCTCAGCCTGTCTTTGCGCGATCATCTTTGCCCTGACCTATCTTTCTTGGAGCGGAGCGTCACTTCTCGGCATTTTTCTCCGATAGAGCATAAAAGCTCGCTTTTTGGGCGTTTTTTTGTTATAACTGCTAGCGAGGAATCGGCGAAAGCTTGCTTTCATCGGGTCCGAGCGACGCGTAATATGGTGCCTATAGTGTAATGGTTAGCACAAGAGTTTGTGGAACTCTTAGTTCGGGTTCAAATCCCGGTAGGCACCCCAAGAAAGAATAAGTTGCGCGAAAAGTTCTTTTCGCTTTGTATCTGAAAGGTTTTTGTCCAGTTCTAACCGATTATATTCTGCTTCAAGCGCAGGATATGCTTTTTCGATTGGAACGAACCATTCGTTCGGTGTTATAAAGGGTTTCTGGTCTTTTACGGTAAAGTTCTGACCGAGAGCCGAAAACATCTCGCGCTTCCGTTCTAGGCTGTCCGTAGTAAGGAACTCCTTGCGTGCGTAGCAGGCAAAGTTAAAAGTCTTCTCGGTAAGTTCAAGCCATTTTCCTGCTCGGTTCTCTGTACTACGGAGGCCGACAGTTGCTGTGGCGAGCACTGCTTTGAGGTCGTCTCGTTCTTTTACAAATGTCTCATCGTCTATAAGCTCGCGGTAACGCATTTTGGTGAGCATATCGAGCTGCTTCTGCGTATCGACGACAAGTTTGTGTTGAGCCTCGTATATTTTGGTACGCTCTTCAATTTCTTTGTCGTTGTCTCGGTTAAGTATTTCGATTGCCCATTTCTGAAACACGGGCAAGATTGTGTTGCGTTCAAAACCGATGTCGATATGGCTTTCAAGTTCTTCAAGTGTCAGGCTTTTCTGATCGCAATTAGCGCCTTTCTTTTTCTTGGTGCAATAGTAATAGGTATAGGTTTTTATATCGCCACGTACCATCTTCGTCTTCTCTATTGCTGTATACATCGAGCCGCAAACCTCGCAGCTCATAAGGCCAGTAAAGGCGAAGTCGTGTGTCTTCGCGCGAGGCTTACCTTTTCTGCCGAGGATAATCTGAACTCGGTCATATTCCTCCAGTGTAATCATTGCCGTGTGGTTGCCCTTATAGACTGTTCCTTTCCATTGAAACATTCCTGTGTAAAACAGGTTGTTAAACATGTTATAGATTACGCTATTCGCAAGTTCAACTCCTCCCGCATGTTTTGTCTTCGGAGTGCGGAAGCCCCACTCTTTATTTGCAATCTCTCGGATTTGCGGAGGGGTAAAGTTTCCTGTGAGCATCATGTCCCACATCTTGCGGACGAGATGAAATCGCTCTGCATCTTCAATAAGAGTATGTTCTTCTTTTTCGTTTTTATATCCGAGTGGAGCGCGGGAGGGGAGCCATCCTCGGTCAGCCTTGCCGATCATTCCTCTCATACTGTTTTTTCGGAGATCAATAATGAATTGGTTTGCTTGGCCAGTTTCGATATTGAAAAGAAGCACGTTGTCATCAGGAAGATACTCTCGATCCATCGTCTGTATCGACTTTATGACTCCCTGCTGAAGCATCCAACTTAATTTACCGCTATCAATCGGATTTCTTGAAAGGCGGTTTATCTGCCAACAGAGAATACCCTCGGCTTCTCCTTTTTCAATTCGTTCGAGCATGTCCGCAAATACAGGACGAGAGTAAGGTTTCTTTGCCGACTTTGCTTCAGGTAAGATTTCTACGATCTCAATGTTGAGCATAGTCGCAAGCTCGGTTAAGCGAGTTACTTGGTCTTCAATGGATTGAACCTGTCGCTCTTCACTCTCCGATGATTTTCTCGGATACATAAAAAGTCGGCGTTTGATTTTGTTGTTTTCGTTTTTCATATAAAAAACCCGAGAGGGACGTTCTGTGTTGACCCAGCTATGTAGTGTAATCCGAAGATTGCAAAAAATAGTCGGCAGAACGCCCCTATCGGGTTCCATTTTGAGCAATAAAAAAACTTCGGGCACACTACCTTATTCACTGGGTCAACACTCATATTATATGCCATTTTTTAGTAACTCCAAGTTAATAGTCTTATACTTCTCGACCGCTGCATCAATCAATGCAATTCCATTTGAGTATGGTAGTCCTGCGGTGAGCCTAGAGGCCTCTTTGATCCGCCGATTAAGACGCTCTGGGTGATCTGTATTCCAAATACTAAAGATTGCCCGTCGCACTTCTTTTGCACCATGGTCTTGAATGGCACAGGCTAGGCCGTAAGAAATGAGCGCTGCGTTCATACTGTGGGCACCCGTGCCTTTCTTTTCAGCCTCTTCAAGAATGTGCAGCAGCAGGGTGAGTTTGTCTGTTTGATGGAAAAGGGCGAGCTGATTTTCTGGCCGTTCGACTAAACTGCGCCACGCTTTTACTGTCATCTTTTCGAGCACGCCTTTTTTGAAGATGTCTTTAAAAAGTACATTGTGGAGCGCCTCTCGCCCCAGTGCTTCGTTTACTTCGCGCCTGACGGTTTGGGTCTTTTTTATACGATATTCGTAACGGAAAAGCTCCTTTTTTTGCAGCTCGTATCGTTCAATGAAATCGCGCTCGGGAGCTATATGTCCTTTGTCGCTGCGCTTATTCTTGGGGCGTACAGAGTCTGAAATCTTATCGTAGAAGACATGCTCTATAACCCCCGAGTAAATACTCAACATGCGACTTCCGTTTTTGAACTGTTTGCCTGTTACATCAACAACTTTGTTGATGTCTATTTTTCCTAGCTCGTTCAGTATTTCACGCATTTTGATCGATCTCGGAAGAAAGACATTTTTGCAAAGATGGACGGTTGTTAGAGCTGCCTTTGCTATGCTGTCTATTTCAACGATGATGGATACTTTTGCAAGAGCGGCTTTGAGTTCCGTAAAGACTCGATCCTTATCTTTCTCTACGACTTCAAGCACGCTGTTGCCATAGAGAAGTTTCGGAACTGAAAACTCGACTTTGAGGACGTAGCGGATGTCCTTGCGGTCTTCAGTGAGGGTTTCAAAAATCTCAACGCGAGGGATATATTCGTCTTTGTATTCATGCAGATTTTTCGGATGCAGCACAAAGCGTCGGAGATATGGGCGCGAGCGGGGGAGCATTTTCTCGGTGGGTGAGAGGTGACGATATTCTCGCCGTACGACTTCAGGGACGAACTGCGATCTGTCTCCGATCTTGAACTTGTGGGGGCTGTAGAGTTTGATGATGACCGTATCCATAGTAATTTTTGTTGTCGGTGCAATTCAAGGAACCCCAGTCAGCGATTTTCGTTCAATCGCTGAACAAGCAGAGGAAGCGTGTCTCTTCGATGCTCTTGTGCTGCTTTGTATTCTTCTGGGGTCATAGGCTTGTAGGCAGCAGACATCAATCGCAAAAGACCGATGCCTTTTTCGTAGGCATCTTCTTTGCTGATTTCCATTCCAAACTCGCTCATGTAGAGAGATTGGAACTTTGCGATGTCTTCATCCGACAAGACCATTCGCTACTCCGAGTAGAGCTTGTTCTTCAGTGCTTTCAGATGGTCAAAGAACGACCTTGCTTTGACTTCGAGCTTGTCTGAAAAATACTTCGTACTTATGTTTTCGATGCCGTCCTCTCTCTTGAAAATAAAGAGAGCCTTTCGAGGGTTTTCTTTATCTACAGACAAAAGCTCAAAACCCGCACAGAGGAGTGCGGTTGATGTGCCGATGTCGTATGTCGTGAAGACATACGCGGGGTCTTTCAGAGAAAACTCGTTCTCTGAAAACTTTATTTTTTTGTTAGACATAGTAATCGCTAACTAATGATTTGTAATACGGGAGTGTGCCTGCTCCCAGTAGGGATTTTGGGCGCATACTAGTGTTACTGGCATTTCCTGCGATGTAGCTCAAAACAAAAAACACCCTGATTTTTCAAAGTGTTTTTGCCTCGTGCTTCAGGGGTTTTCAGGAAATCGCAGGATTTATGATTTTCGATTATTGAACTCTATGCCAGAGCCAGAAATTGACACAATCAAAGCCTTACCATTATCTTCAGTTTCAGGAAGCTTGGCGTGTCTCTTGAAGCCGTTAGCCTTTTCGGTGATCTTGCTCTGTATGAACTTTTGCATTTCAAGCAGAG
>JAHFNM010000046.1 GCA_023267415.1 Candidatus Nomurabacteria bacterium | reverse complement strand
GAGAGCCTGCTTTGCTTCCTTGAGGGAGAGCTCAACATAACCGTCATCGTTTTCCGTCTCGACGATCTTTGCTTTCACGACATCGCCCACATTCATCTTCTTGATGATCTCGCGTGCGTTGCGGAATTCGCGTCCGTAGATGATACCCGTGCCGTATACGCCAAGGTCGATGTACACTGCTGCCTTTTCGATCAAGATGACTGGACCCTCGATAAGCTTTTCAGCCGAGAGGGGAGCCGTGCCCTTGTCGAGCATAGTGTGCACTTCGCTGAGGATGCGCTCCTCAACGACTGGTTCTATTACTGCTGTGTCTGATTTTTTTGCCATTTTGGAATAAAGATTACTTTATTGCACCATCGCTCGGACGTCATGAGAACAAGTTCTCGCGCCGCTCCTCGCTTGTTGCAATAAAAAAACCGCCTAAATGCGGATGACTCAAGAAGGTTTCCGAGTATTCCCGGAGGGTTATTCTTCAAGAGGATTTCGGTCCGAGGACCGAGTCCGACTGGTAACGTGAATACACTACTATATATAAGGCTTTTTGGCTACTTGACTTTATATATTAAATATGCTATTATATCAGTAATTCACGGTACTTTGAAAAAAGCTGTTTTTTGGGAAATTATGTGTTTCTGCAAGCCCCCAATATTGGGTATTTACAGAAATTCATAATTTAACCTCTCAAAAAAAACCGTATGATGACTCCAATTGAATTTGCGACAATGAAAAATCTGATCCTCCAGAATTATTACTGGAGAATGGTAAGTTTTGTATTTTGTATTTTGCTGACACTTGTTTGTGGATACTTTTTTATTGACTTGGTATTTACTACGCCAAAAGATACGTACGTTGTGTACAAAATCGTAACGCTCATAGGAATTTTGGCAGGTATTGTATTGATGTGGATCAAACATCAGGAGTTTCCTCACACGATAAAGAACAGACAACTCTATTGCTTGTTCCAAAATCATATAAACAAAGGGTCAGTACAGGATCTTGAAACTGTGGTTCCGCTCAAGGAATACTTTCAAACCTATGCGTAGTGCTCTTCAATTATTTTTAAAGCCACCTGAAATCAGGCGGCTTTTTTATTGCATCAAATTTTGCTTAGATAATTTTTATAAAAAATTGCGCTTAGGTTTTATCTAAGCGCAATTTCTAATAAGTCTGTTGCCTAATCGTCTATTTCTGTTACCAGAGGTAGTTTTGTTATAGGGTCCATCCTGCCTTTTTCCATCAGGAATTTTTTTGGGCGGAAGACATCGTTTTGTTCCGGATGGCCTGCAATTTCAGGTATGAATACCCTTATTGTGTCCCTACCCGAAAAGCAGAGAGGTGTCTGGTAATGAGCAAACTCTGTTCTTTTTGGATCGAAGTATTCGGGTCCCCAATTGAATACTTTGATCATTGAAAAATGGCTTGCGAGGGAATGTGTTGCAGAGTCGATTCGTTCTGTTTGCGGCAAGGTTGCCTTACCGTTGTTGCAACCCAGACAAGCCGTCAGTACTATTGCAATGAACGCAAAAATGAATGTGTTTTTCATATGTATGATGTTTTTCCTTACAATATCATCTATTATAAAAAAGTCAAGTTCTTATTACATATTCGTTTTGCTATACTCATCCCATGATAATCACGTACTACGGCAAGCAGTTTTTCAAGATCGCCCAGGGCGATACGGTCATTGCGATCAATCCTCCGACTAAGTCATCGACCAAGTTCGGCTCAGTGCTCGCACTCTCAACCACGCAGCATTCCGACTACGACGGCTTTGACCGCGTGACCCACGGCGACACGATCCCGTTTTGCATCACTGGCCCCGGCGAATACGAGCACTCGGGCGTGGCAGTCCAGGGAAAGGGAACAATGACCACGATCGACGGAAAGGAATATAACACTGCAGTCTACTCGTTCGTATTTGAAGATACGAAGCTCGGCTTCCTCGGTCCGATCACAAAGCCACTTCTTGCGGCAGAAATGGAAGTGCTCACTGATTGCGATATTCTTTTTGTGCCGATCACATCGCTCGGCGCTGCTGTCGCAAACAAGCTCTCTGTGGCCATCGCTCCGAAGATCATCATTCCGATGGATTACACCGCTGAGAATCTCAAAACCTTTTTGAAGGAAGCCGGCGAAGACAAAGTGGAACCACTCGACAAGCTCACGATCCGCCGAAAGGAAATTGAATCCAAAGAAGGAGATGTGATCGTGCTTGCAGAGAACTAATAGTGAACCTATGAACCTAATCAAGCATTTGCGTCAAAAGCCCCAGCGCGTCCGCGAGCGCATGGTGCTTGTTGCTGTGATCGTCGTTTCGCCGATCCTCTTTATCATCTGGTCGCTCACAGCTCACTACAGAGATGGTGCCAATGGTCCTACGACTATTGATACTGTCCGAAATGCCATCACTGGGACCTTTGGCAATCCGGTGTATCAAGATACATTCGGCACGCCAGGTACTCCCAATTCCACCGCCACAAGCGCGAGTGGCTTGTAGAGGCGCTGTGTGCTAAAATACCCGCACAATGGCTGTAAAAAATACCAAAAGCAAAAACGAAGATGAGGCGCCGAAGGCGCCTCATGTGAATGTACGCCCAGTCGGTATCTCTGCCGAAATGCGTACCTCATACATTAGCTACGCCATGTCGGTCATCACTGCCCGCGCTCTTCCTGATGTGCGCGATGGTCTCAAGCCGGTGCATCGCCGCATTCTCTATGCGATGAACGAAATGAATCTCACGGCATCTGCAAAGACCAAAAAGTCTGCTGCGGTGGTGGGAGACGTGCTCGGTAAGTATCATCCGCACGGCGACACCGCTGTGTATGATTCGATGGTGGGTATGGCTCAAGAATTTACCTTGCGCTATCCGCTTATCATCGGACAGGGAAACTTCGGTTCGATCGACGGCGACAATGCCGCGGCTATGCGTTATACCGAGGCAAAGATGTCCAAGCTCGCCGCCGACCTTTTGAAGGATCTTGAAAAAGAAACTGTCGACTTCCGCCCAAACTATGACGGTACGCTCAAAGAGCCGATCGTCCTTCCTGCAGGATTTCCGAATCTCATTCTTAACGGTACGCTTGGTATCGCCGTCGGTATGGCGACCAACATCGCTCCGCACAACCTGACTGAAGTGCTCGATGCAACTCTCCACCTCATCGAAAACGAAGAAGCGACGACCGAAGATCTCATGCAGTTCATCAAAGGTCCCGACTTTCCGACGGGCGGCATCGTGCATGGCACGAAGGATATGCTCCATGCGTATTCAAGT
>JAHFNM010000022.1 GCA_023267415.1 Candidatus Nomurabacteria bacterium | reverse complement strand
CATTCGACTGCGATTGGCTCTCCATACCCGGAGCCTCTCTGCGGAAGAATGCCATAGGAAAAAGCGAAGAATCATATTTTTTGGCCGATCCCCCTCCCAGCCCATGGATCGGCATTATCCGCGACCAGATCAGGCAGTTGCCGGAAATAATAGAGAAAACGCACGCAAAAAATAGGATCACGGTCGATGTATGATTTGAATTCCACGAATCACAAAAGACCTCTTTATGGGGTCTTTTCTTTATCCTCTATTAACACTACTATTACCATGAATATGGAATTCGCCCTCAAAGAGCTCGTACTCTTCATCATAAGTATCTTCAACCTTTGCATAGGTTTTTTCGTGCTGATGAAGCAACCAAAACGCCTGGTGCATCAGTCATTCTGGATAACCGCGGTCGGCATTTCGTTCTGGAGCCTTGGATTGATCATGATTACCGAAACAGGTAATTTTTTTCCGTACAACGACATTATCGTACTGGGATTCATCGTGCTCTTATTCGGTTTTATCATCTTCGCTTCCGTATTCCCAAACAGAACACATCTGCCAAAAAAATTCTGGCTGGTCTTTTTGCCGCTCGCATTCTTGGCGGCAGCGACACCGTTCAATCTTGTCATCAAAGGAGCCATTTTTTATCCGGACGCCCCGGCCAATCCAGTGAACGGTCCGTTGTTCCCTGTCTTTGCAATAGTGTCGGTTGCCTCCATCCTATTTGGATTGATCCTTTTTTTCCGCACATACAAAAAAGCGGTGGGCCTTGCTCATCTTCAGATGCAGTATCTGCTGTTCGGACTAGCTGTCTTTCTTTCATGCGCAGCCGTGTTTGACGTCCTCTTGCCGCTCGCCGGAATATTCAGCCTCAATTTTATCGGCCCCATATCCTCGGTTGCCCTCACCGGAGCCACGGCATATGCCATCATTCGCCACCAATTGCTCGATATCCGCGTCGTCATCCAGCGCAGCCTGATATATACGGCGCTCTTCACATTACTTGTAGGAATATACATTGGACTGACGGAATTCCTCGGATATTTTTTGTCGAGGGGTACGAATCTGGCTGTCATCACCGGAGCCGGCATCACTATGGTCTTTGGCGTATTTTTCATCCAACCGTTGAAAAATTACTTTCACAAAGCCACCGATCATATCTTCTTTAAGGGCGGGTACAAATATGCCGAATCGCTCTATCAGCTTTCCCATGTGCTCTATACAACAATCAAGCAGGAAGACATTCTCGCCGACACACGCGCTATTCTGCAAAACATATTCAAAACGGAAGAAGTGACATTTGTGATCAACCCAGAAGCTGTCCTTGCTATAACCGACAAAGACCAGTCGTCGGGATTTTCCACGCTCGCAGCACCGATCATGTTTGAAGACAAAAGCGTAGGAGTGCTCTATCTTGGAAAGAAGCGCTCCGGTGATGCATATACCGAACAAGATCGGCAGCTCATATCAACATTCGTCTTCCAGATTGCCATCGCGCTCGGCAAGGCTAAGCTCTACGCAAAAGTCGAAGAGCACAATGCCCGACTCGAACAACTCGTCGAGGAACGAACGCGGGAGATCAAGAAGATGCAGGAAGATCAGCGACAGACGATGATCGACATTTCGCACAATCTGCAGACACCGATTGCCATTATCCGTGGCGAACTCGAGCTTCTCGGCGATGCATCGGGCGAGACGGAAAAAATGCTCGTCGTGGAAAAATCCATCGACCGCGTTTCGGCATTCATCCGCAAGCTTTTACATCTCGCACGCCTGGAAAATTCTGTCTACGCGGTCGAACTGTCGAGGATCGATCTTGCCAAACTTCTTTCTGCGCAAATCGATTATTTTGAAGTCATGGCCGAAGAGAAGGGCGTGCGCATAAGCTGTGCAATAAAAGGCCCGGCATTCATTAAAGGAGACAAACAGCTCTTGGAAGAACTGTTTGCAAATCTTGTGGTCAATGCCATAACATATCGGAGAGAAGACATTGCGAGTAGTATATTCATATCGCTCGCCGAAGTAAAAGACGGGTATGAAGTACGCATCGAGGATAACGGCATGGGCATTGCTCCAGACCAGCTGCCGGAATTGTTCACACGATTCTATCCAATGTCCGGAGCTTCAAACATTGCGCACGGCACCGGCCTCGGCCTCGCAATCGCAAAGAATATTGTCGAAAAACATGGAGGGACAATCTCAGTGGAGAGCGTGCTTGGAAACGGGACGACATTTGTGGTGAGGTTGGGGAAATAAATTCAGTGGGATTGCGAGTACGCTTATCGATCACGTTTTTGTGACTACAAATAATTCCTTCCCGTCGCAGTGTGACGGGAAGTGAGTACACGGATCGCCGACCACGTCGGCAGGTACTTTTCGACCGAGTGAACTCGGTAACGAAAAGTCTTTCAATTCCCACACACAAGGCAAGCAGTTGCCTTGCTCGAGATCACTGTGGTCACGAATAATTTTCTGCCGTCGCAGAAAATTTTCTCGACCCCACCTCGCGGTTTCGCGTGCTCGCGAAACATCGCTGCGGTCATCACACACAGCAAAAAGACTGCCGCAGGGCAGTCTTTTTGCTTTCGGTGATCTCGGCGGGAATCGAACCTGCATTTCTCCCTTCGCAGGGGAGTGTCCTATCCGTTGAACGACGAGATCTCGGATGCGCCAAAGTAAATTGACCGCTAGACTATACTGTATTTTAACGAATTAGTAAATGGCATTAAAAAAACAGGATCGAATGGATCCTGTTTCGTTTCTCTGCTTCTTTTACTTAAAATTCTCTCCGTTATGAACTATCCGATTCAGTTTCTCCAAGGAGGTGCAGAATTCGAGTTCAATGGAAAAATTGGTTTTTATTTGAAATCGCTCTAAAAGACTCTCTCTTTTGTTATTGTCGATCAAGACAGTGACTGCCTTATCCATACCCAACAACCCGATTGCAAACACTCCTATGGCATCCGTACAAATCATATCTCCCACTGGCATCGGGCAAGTTTGATCATGCTTGATGATGAAGGTATGCTTTTTATTGGATTCTTCAAAGAGAGCGATCCAGTCGTTCTGTGTTTTTGGGAATACTATCCCACCCGTCGAGGTACTAGTCATAACCATGTTTTTCTTTTTTATAGCATATAAAATACAAAAAGTCAAAGCGCGACCGTAGGCCGCGCTTTCTTTTTAAAATAGTATTACTTCCCTGACCACTCTTTCAACTCCTCAATCGTGGCCTCTCCGCAAATGGATTTGTTCGTTTCAGTGTTATAGAAGTATGGCACTCCCCCACAGACGCCTTTGTCATAGCCCTCGAGAGTCTTCATATTCTTCTCGTCGTGCCAAACCTCGAGCCGCTCAACCTGCACGCTGGTTTCCCGCTCAAGTTGTTGAATGAGCGGCTCCATTGTCTTGCAGTGAGGACATTCCTGCCCGTAAAAATTGATCAATGCCATATGCAAAAAGTATAGCAAAAATCGCCCTTCCGGGCGATTTTTGTATTGTTATTTTACGAGTCGTGAGAGACGAGCCTTTTTGCGGGCAGCAGTGTTCTTCTTGATAACGCCACGCTTAGCAGCCTTATCGATCGCCTGGAATGCAGCTGGGAGCATTTTGACTGCTCCGTCCTTGGTTCCTGCTTTTACAGACTTTTCGAGCTTCTTGATCGCCTCCTTCATATTCTTGGTGCGGCGGTCATTGAGGACCTTCTTGCGAGCTGAGACGCGAATGGCCTTTTTTGCTGAACTGGTGATTGCCATAATGTTCTAAATAGTTAGTTAGTAGTCTATATAATGTAAAGATTTATCATACCCAAAGGGCACGTCGGAGGGATTACCCTCTCGATGCTTCCGCCGAGACACAGCTAAGAAGCAATACCCGCAAACTATACCAGAAAATTCAGTATTTGCAACATATGATCACTCTATGCACTATAGACTAAAGCCTATATACTAATTTCATGATCTCTCACCTATCCGGAACGATCCTGGAGCTCTCCGAAAAATTTGCAGTCGTCGATGTCAATGGCGTCGGATACAAAGTATATTGTTCAACCGAAACACTCACCGGGCTTCGCGAAGATACGCCGGCTTCCCTCTTTACCTATCTCGTCGTTCGTGAAGATGCACTCGATTTGTATGGCTTCGCCTCCCGTGAAGAAGAAGATTTTTTTCAGCTTCTCATTTCTGTTTCTGGAATCGGACCAAAAGGTGCTCTTGGAATCTTGAGCGCAACCTCAACCAACATTCTTAAAAAAGCCATCGCCACCGGTGACACGAGCTATCTCACCAAAGTCTCAGGTATTGGTCGGAAAACCGCCGAAAAAGTTGTGCTCGAACTCCGCGACAAGCTCAAGGCACATGCTGACACCAAAGAAAATCCTCACGAACTCCGTGCCGAATCCGATGTCGTCGAAGCACTCAAATCACTCGGCTACTCACAAAACGAAGCCCGCGACGCACTCAAAGAGGTTGCAGCGGAAATCGTGGGAACAAATGCTCGCATCAAAGAGGCACTTAAGATTTTGGGTACAAAATAGAATCAGGATTTATGAATCAGGAATCAAGAAAAATTACAGAATTCACTGATTTAATTTCATGGAAAAAATCACATGAACTGGTGATTTTTGTATATAGAATTACAGAAAAATTTCCACAAAAAGAAGTATTCGGTATTACAAGTCAAATGAGAAGAGCGGCTGTTTCGATCACATCAAATATTGCTGAGGGTTTTGGCAGACAGAGTTATAAAGAGAAAATCCAATTTTATTACATTTCGCATGGATCACTCACCGAACTAAAAAATCAGTTTTTTATTGCAAAAGATGTTGGTTTTATAAATGAAAAGGATTTTATCGAATTAATGAATAAAGCCAACGAATCTCATAAGTTACTGCAGGGTCTAATAACAAAATCAAAAACATTCGTTTAATTTTTATTCTTGATTCATAAATCTTAATTCTTGAATCTAATTCCCATGCCCGAATTACCCGAAGTCCAAACGACCGTCAACGGCATCAATAGCGTCGCAAAAGGTCTCACTATCAAAGAGATCTGGACCGACTTGGCCAAAAAGACAGTTTCGAGACCAGATTATAAAGAATCGATCAAATACCTTCCCTTCTTTGAGGCAATGCGGAAAGCTGTGCATGGCAAAAAAATCATTTCTGCCGAGCGCCGTGCAAAAAACATTCTCATCAATCTCTCCGGTGGAAACACCATTCTCATTCACATGAAAATGACCGGCCATGTCATGTATGGAAAATATACCTTCAACGCAAAGGAAAATGTTTGGACTCCGGCAACAGATGAAAAGAATGAGTCGCTTCGCGATCCGTTCAATAAGTTTCTCCACTTTGTGATCACATTCACCAACGGCAAACAACTCGTGCTATCCGACGTGCGCAAGTTTGCCAAGGTCACACTCCTCTCAACCACGGAAACGCATACGACAAAGCATCTCGATAATCTCGGACCGGAGCCGTTGAAGGAAGGGTTTGATGCGCGAGCATTCGTCGCGCGGATAATGAAGAAGCCAAAAGGAAAGATCAAAACGGTCTTGATGGACCAATCTGTCATCTCTGGCGTCGGCAATATCTATTCAGATGAGGCGTTGTGGCTTTGCGGCGTCCATCCCCTCTCCATCGCTTCAAACATACCCGAAAAAAAATTGCAGGAACTTTTTTCCTGCGTACAGACAGTGCTCAACAAAGGCATCGACTTCGGTGGAGACTCCACCAGCGACTATCGCCAGATAGATGGCACGCGGGGAAAATTTAGTCATCAGCACAATGCGTACCGACTCACAGGGAGGAAGTGCAACGAGAAGGTACTCCTACCGGCGTCCCCCTTAGGGGGCAAGAAACGTGAATGTAACGGAAGTATAAAAAGAATAATCGTTGGCGGACGCAGTGCACACTTTTGCGAAGTGCATCAAAAATTGTTTGCTTAGTTATATTGTGTCATTCCGGCCCCAGAGCCGGAATCCATTCGAATTCTCCGTGGATCCCGGATCAAGTCCAGGATGACAATCTTAACGATTCAACATCCGAAACAGCGCCACCCCCGTCGCCACGGAAACATTCAGTGATTCCTTCATCCCTGCCATTCCAATCTCAGCTACAACGTCGCACTTTTTTAAGACAGATTCCGGAATACCAGAAACTTCCGTGCCAACGATAAATACAGTCTTACCCGAGACTTTCACTTTTTTGTAATCAACAGAATCTTTGGATTGCTCTACGGCGATTATTGCATAGCCATCCTTTTTGAGTTTTGTAAGAACAGGCGCGAGTGTGGCTCGCGACTCCCACGGCACAGTATATTCTGCACCAAGCGCCGTCTTTGCAATGTCGGCCCGCGCTCGCCCAAAGCGATCGAGCGGTGCTGGCGTTGTTCCCACAAGATAGAGTTTGGAAATTCCAACAGCATCGGCCGTGCGAAAGATCGCCCCCACATTGTGAGTGCTTCGAATATCGAGAAGAATGAGGACTGAGTCAGTTTTTTGCATGGCGGATTAATCTACTGAAAATGGCTATTCGGAATCCGATGATTCCTTGGCTATCTCGGCATCAAGCTCGGCAATATTCACTCCGTGCGCTTCAAGCAAGCCTTTTGCTGCAACAACGCTTCGCGCCAAAAGAAGTATCTGTTCCGAGTTAGGCATTCCGTCTAGCGGGTGCCGCACGAGATCTGCATAGGATTTCTTTGATTCCTTATAAATCAATTTCTGCTCCTCTATATTAATAGACCGGGCAACAGAGGCCTCTCCCGCCTGTGCTCGTTCAGGATTGAAGTTCATATGAGGACACTATACCAAGCTGAGCGGCAAATCCTATAGTTTGACAGGATTATCTATAGCTTGTAGGGTGAGTAAAATATTTCAGTATGGACACGCAGCATTTTACAGATCTCGCCAAACGCAGATTGTCGGTGGCAAAAGAATACCTCGACAAGCTGAAGGAAAAAATGGGCGACGATCTCCTGTATGCCTATATTTACGGAAGCACTGCCAAGAATTGCCCGCGCGAGGATTCGGACATAGACCTCATCCTTGTGGCAAGAAAACCTTCGCCTGAGGAAAGAGTTTTTATAAATAGTCCCGCAGGAGGATTATTTGATAACGACCGCGGTGGAAGCATCAATTTCGCCCACAATTCGCATTACTTGTTCAGAATTCAAGACGAACTGCGAACAAAGTACAATATTGATATTTCTCCCTATTATCATTATGAGGAGGAAGGCAACGAAAGAAAGCTTCGATCGCACGTGAGAAGCATGACTGAGATATTGTCTGAGCCGCACCTCCTTTGGCCGAGAGATTTTGAAAGCATCGCTTATTTATAGAGCGGTGCTTTTTTATTTTATATAAAGAATACAGCTTAGTAGAATCGCCCGGACTTTTTCTCTTGGTCACAAATAATCCCTCGCCGTCGCTCGGAACCCGGACGGTTGGAAGTGAGTACACGGATCGCCGACCACGTCGATCACTCAGTAGGTTATTCTGCTAAACAAGCAGAATACACACTGGACGGACAGTCATCACGAATATTTTCTCGTCGCCACTCGAAAATTTCGTGACCCCGACTCGCGGTTTTGCTTGCTAGCAAAACATCGCTCCGTCTCGGACAAGTAACGAAAAAAGCGCAGTAAATGCGCTTTTTTCTTTCTTGTCCGCCCGGTTGGAATCGAACCAACGACCCTCTCCTTAAAAGGGAGCTGCTCTACCGACTGAGCTACGGGCGGATGTATTGCAGCACAAGTACTCTCGAAAATACCATAAAACAAGGTTTAAATCAAGAAATTCTTGAGGCTCGCAATCCCCTTCGTACAACAAGCGGAGAGGGGTGCGTTGGTGTATAATCCGAAACATGGAAAACAAATCACTCACCACTCGCGTTATTATCTTTGTCGTCGTTATGGTAGCCATCATCGCCATGATGACGATCGTTGTTCGCGGTTCTAAATCTTCCGGCAAGTACGATACGTTCACTTCGTCACTCAAAGACAAAGGAGCAAAATTCTATGGAGCGTTCTGGTGCCCTCACTGTCAGGCACAAGAAAAAGCTTTGGACTCTTCGCGTCAACGTCTTGAATCTATCGGCCTCTATGTTGAGTGTTCAACTCCTGATGCGCAATCACAAACACAGATCTGCATCGACAACAAAATTGAAAGCTATCCAACATGGACGTTTCCAAACGGCATTCATATAACAAGCGCCGACCAGCCGATCGTGTGCGATGTGTCGCCAGGCAAACCGGATGAAGACCAGGAATGCGCCAAAGTGCAATCCCAATTCTTCAAGCGCTGGATATTCTCAAACGGAAGCATTGTTGCAAGCGCGACTGAACCAAAACACACGGGAGATCTCTGGTCGTTCGACTTCCCCGCACAGCTTCGCGGAGAAATTCCGCTTCCGATGCTTGCAGAACAAACTGGCGCAACACTTCCGGCAGATGATACTTCAACAACATCGGTGACCGCCGGCGCCACAAGCACCGCAACAAAATAATAATTGTATGGAACAATTCATTTTGATTTGGAATCAAGTGATGAGCATGGCGGTCTTCGCGTCGATAGCTGCGAGCCTTGTTCTATTGTATTCACTCATCGTTCCTGAAAGTTCGTTTTCAAAGAGTGTGCAAGCGTTCGTTGGAAAATATATTCTGTGGATCGGATTCTTGGTCGCACTTGCAGCAGTCGCATCAAGCCTTATCTATTCAAATGTGATCGGCTTCCCTCCTTGTCTGCTTTGCTGGTACACACGCATTGCCTTCTATCCGCAAGCGATCCTCTTCGGCATCGCACTTTGGAAAAAAGATTTCAAGATCATCGACTACTCGCTTGGTCTGACGATCTTCGGATTGATCATTAGTACCTATCACGTGATCTCGGAAAATATCGGCTACTCCGTGCTTCCCTGCGAAGCTTCCGGTCCATCATGCCTGATCAAGTACGTATACGAGTATGGGTTCATCACGATACCAGTTATGGGACTGGTGAGTTTTATCACGCTTCTCCTAACTCTGCTCATCGCCAAAAAATCCTTTAAAAATAATGTATTGTAGGGTTTTCCCCAACAGAGATTTTTATCCCCCGTTTTCTCCTCATGAATCAGGGTATAATGAATGCAAGTTGAAATAGCGGAGTACTGCAGCATTGAGGTTACCCACTTCGGGTCAAAACATAAAATACTGTAACCGCATTTCGCAAAGAGCTTTCGACATTTTTAACGGCAGGTTAAGTGGCTGTCAAAAAAAATTATTATATTGTCGAAAACCTCCATTCTCTTTGTACGGATCTTTACAAAACAAACTGTGCGCTAAAGGCTAAAGAGCCTGCGACGTGTTTCTGAAATTTCGGAATCACATCGCAGGCTCTTTTTTTTGTATTTTTCCTCCCCTTACTGAGGGGAGGATTAAGGTGGGGTGATTCAAATTTTACATATAATCACCACCCCTTGCACAAGTACATGTCTTTCCCCTCCTCAATAAGGTGGAGAAGAAATTCCTAATTTCTTTTTTCCAGCGATCGAAGAAGCAATGCTTCGAGTGCGGGTTCGAAGTCGATACCGGACAGCATTGACTCATGGAAGAGTGTCGTGAGTTCGACTGCGATTTTTTCCAGTTCGCCGTCGGCAAAATGCTTGCTCCCCTCCTTGGCTTTTGAATATACGAATGGGTTTATTCCCGACTCTCCTGCGCCTGCTGTTTTTTTTGCGATCATCATATTCTTTGTCGCCCAGAATATTTTTCCCGCGAGCTCGCGCGGTTCGACACCAAGATCGATCGCCTTTCGGTACAGCGCCCACGCTACGGATCGTTTGCGTTCGGAAAATGCGTCGGTCAATGCGAACGAATTAAATGCTTCGGCTTTTTTTATTTTTTCCGGCAGATCGAATTTTTCCACCACTCCACCCTTCGACTGTGCCTTCTTCAAAAAGGGCGCGGGTAGGCTCATTTCGGAAATGATAAATTCGTGCGGTGATTCGGCGAGTATCGGTAGGATCTTTTCCAACTCATCGCGCAGGTCTGCAATGTCGCCAATTCCCGAAAGGGTTATGACACTCGTGCCGCCAAAGAGCGACATGCTCTCAGCAATGTTTCGAAAGACGATTGGATCGAAATTGATATCGGTAAACGGTTGGATATCCGTCCCATTCTTTTGATATGGCAAAAGAAGCGCCGAAAGGTGCTTCCCTCTTTTCGCACTATCGTTTCCGACGAGAACTGTAAGCATATTCGATGTTTTATTAATTATTTATATTGTCTTACAACACGAAGGAATATCTTCCTGTTGTGATTCCTCAATTACATTTGTGCGCTTTTTGCGCACAGAAAAATTGATGGAATCAAAATCGTACTTCCTTTTGATAATCCAAATATGCCTGTCCGTATTTTGCAGCAAGATGCTTCTCTTCTTCGCGAATGATCCAAAACTTTCCAATGAGGAGCGCCGCGATCGTGGTGATGACCATATAAAGCGATCCGTAAATAAGTGCAAGACCGAGTGCCATAAGAAAGAGTCCGTACTGCGTTGGCGAACGGCTGTATTTGTATGGACCAACGCAAAAATGATGCGGTTCGATGTCCTGACCGGCATTGCGGAGCGGAGCGGTCCTACCGGAAGCACTCTGGGCCCAATATATAAGAAGTGTTCCGAGGACGATCAAAAGCATGCCTAGCGGGGCTTCAAGTGGAATCGAGACCGAATCCGGCCAGAAATAGCTAATAGCAAAGCCAATAACAATGGCGGCAAGATAGACGAGGTATCCCTGGGCAAGAATCTGATGGACAGCCCGTCCTGAATTTGGATTTGGATCCGAAAGTGACATAGGCGAAGTATACTCGCACACTTACCGTTTGAAAAGAGCAAAATAGAACCCAGTATTCAGGGCTATTTCAACTCGCCCCAATTATTGCCTACACTGACATGCACCTCAAGAGGCACGGGTCGCTTACCTTTGAGGAATTCGCGCGGGAGCACATTCTTCATGGCGTTTTCAACAAGGACGGATACTTTTTCAACAGCTTCTTCTTCGACTTCATACACGAGTTCGTCATGCACTTGAAGCACGAGATGCGCCTTGTCGATGAGTTTCTCATTGCGAAGTGCCTGCTCTGCGTCGCGAATGGCTATCTTGATGCAGTCGGCGGCCGTGCCTTGGAGCGGCGCATTTCCCGCCTGTCGTTCGGCTCCGGCGCGAAGAAACGGCAGTGGTGATTTCAGGAGCGGAAAGTAACGTCGGCGCCCGAAGAGTGTTTCGGTATAGCCGTTCTTCTTTGCGAATGCCGTCGTGCTTTCCATATAACCGGCGATCGAGGGAAAACTGGCAAAGTATCCATCATGGAATTCTTGCGCTTCCTTGCGCGTAGTGCCGAGATTCTGCTGGAGGGCGGTCACGCCCATGCCGTAGAGAATACCGAAGTTGATGACCTTGGCCTTGCGGCGCATGTCGTGAGTGACCTTATCTTCCGGCACGCCGAAGACACGGCTAGCCACCGCCGAGTGAATGTCCTTCCCCGCTTCAAACGTATCGATGAGATAGTCGTCGCCGGACATGAGTGCGGCCACACGAAGCTCGATCTGCGAATAGTCGAAGGCTACGAATTTGTATCCGGGCGCTGCCACGAAAGCGCTGCGAATTTCTTTGGCGAAGCCATCACCGACAGGGATGTTCTGGAGATTCGGGTTGGCAGAATTAAAACGTCCAGTGGTCGTACCTATTTGATTGAACGTGGCATGGATGCGGCCATCGGGACCGATAAGCGCAGGCAGCGTGTCTATATATGTAGAGAGGAGTTTGGAGAGTTCGCGATACTGCAGGATCTCATCGATGATCGGGTGCATGCCGTGCAATTTTTGCAGTTCGCTTTCGCGAGTAGAACGCGCTCCGCCTTCGGTCTTTTTCAAGCGCGTGCCCGTCCCCTCTCCCACCTTGAGTTCGTCAAAGAGGATCTCGCCAAGCTGCTTGGGTGAATTGATATTGAACTCGCGGCCGGCATGGCGGTAAATATTTTTCTCGATCGCGTCGAGATTTTTGTGTCCTTCCTTTGAAAGCGCTTCCATCTTTTTTGCATCGACGCTGATGCCGTACTTCTCCATCGCCTCGATAGGCGCCATGATCGGAAGTTCGATGTCTTCATACACGTAGGTAAGGTCTTTTTCTTTGATGTCAGTGAGGATCTTTTTCGAGCCATCGGCAAAATTCTTCGCACCTCCGTAATGAGAAATGTCTTCAGCGGTAATATTCGTAAGATCGGAATTGAGAAGCCACATGCCGATGGCGAATTTTCTTACTTCGTCGCTGTCGATATCCTGCGCCTGTTCCATTTTTTCGCTTTCGATCTTTGCCTCGCTCTTTCCAAAGAGCGTCTGCACTCGCGGCGTCAGCCCGCGGAATTCCAATTCGCGAAACAATTCCTCGATCTTCTCGACTTCCACACCTT
>JAHFNM010000002.1:25969-51593 GCA_023267415.1 Candidatus Nomurabacteria bacterium | reverse complement strand
CGATCGTATTTGATAAAGTCTCCCGAAAGACAGATTAACTTCGTAACCTCTAGCGGAATTCACGTGGCCAGAATATACCACAACTGTCTATAGAATACAAGATGCGGGTAGCATGGCTTCGGCAGCTTTTACAGCAAATTGTCCGGATTGATCGCGATAGTGGATCCTTCTGGAAGCTTGGCCAGAGTTTCGCGCAGGGTATCTGACAGGCCTTTGCCCTCGAGGAGTGCATAGAGCGACCATTCATCGCGTCGTGGACGGATGACGGCGTTGACCACGATTTCCTTCTTTCCTTTGCTTACGACGACGCTTTCAAATATGTCTGGCGAGAATGGATTGAGTAGTTCCTGGAGATAATCCTTTGCTGCATCTTTTTCGGCTGTCTTTCCCCGCCAAGTGGTCTTGATGATCGTTGAAGCCGGCGGATAATTGTAATCCACGCGTTCGGCAAGTTCCTGGCGGTACCACGAAGAATAATTGTTGGACTGGATGAGCTCAATGATGGGTTCGCCGGGATTTTTTGTCTGGACGAAGAGCTTGCCTCGCGTGCGCTCGGCGATGGCGAGGAAAAGCTCGATGATGCGCTCGTTCGTACGATAACTTGGAATATTGAAGAGTGTGTCGAACGATACGACGATCGAATCGGTCACGGCATCAGTGAGATAGAAGAGCGCCATTTCGGTGCCAACGAGGATGCCCGCGGTTGCGGCGGCGAAAGCCGCCGCAATCTTTCGTGCTTCGGTCCGGGTGGGCGTGGCTTCTCGGTCGATGCGAAAAACAGGAAGGTCGGGATACAGTCGGCGGATCTCTTCTTCCACGAATGCCGTGCCGGTGCCGATTGCTCCAAGATTCCAGCTGTTGCACTTTCCACATTTCTGTTCGGATGGTTTGTGGCGCTTGCACTTGTTGCAAATGAAGACGCGCGTGTCGGTGCCTCCGGCATAGAGCACGAGTGGCGCTTCGCAGTGCTCGCACAATACTACAGTCCCGCAATCTCGACATCGGGTGATCGTTGCAAGACCGGTGCGAAGAGCGAACGCAAAAATATGTGACTTTTTTTCCATTGCGCGACCGATGAGCGAGCGCAATTCTTCGGAGAGTGCCGGGAATTGATCGCTGCGCGCGCGTGGAGCTATCTGCTCGGGCACTCCATGCGGAATGACGGTGATCTCGATCGGTGCAAGTGCACGGAATGTGATCGGAGCCACAGTGCCGAGTTCTTTTGATTCATGTCGGCCTAACGTCTCTACGCGGAGCAAGCTGTCGCCGAGAATGAATTTCTTGCCTGAGGCGCGCGCCAGTATCTCGATCAGTACGCGAAAATCGTAGGAGGGATTGGACGGGGTAACGAATGCATTTGAGCTCTCGTGCTCAAGGATAATCGCTCCAGTATCGGAACGCATGAGTGATGCAAACGAGGGTGTGACAATAGTTACGAATGGGTGCGATTCGGTAGCAACCTTTTTCAGATTGGCCACCAATTTTTTCTTGCCGATCTCGCCATGGATCATGACGACAAAGTCTGCGACACCTTTGGAAAGCACTTCGGAAAAAAGCTCGCAGTCGGCGATGGTAGGACAGACGAAGGTAATAGATTCTTTCTTGGCAAACGATTCGCGGATGAAGGTCCGGTAGAAAGCCATGCGGTCGTCGAGTGGAGATTGAAAGAGCAGGCGCTCGGGTTGGATGTCCGGTTCGCCCGGAGTTTTTTTTGCCGGCTCGTGATCAAACATTCCGTAATACGAATAATCCGGAATGAGCAGATTGAGGATGGCTCCGCGTTCGGTGCGGTAATACTGTGCGGCAAGACGCGCGGTTTCAAAAAGATAAATAGGGACAGGCGAGCCAGTCTTGATCTTGAGGATCTTTTTCAAACTGAACGAGCCAGACTTAATTGCGGCTTTTTCTTCGCGTGCATCGCGGCAATTGACCGAGATAGCATCTATTGCTTTGGATCGGACGGGAACTGAAACAACCGATCCGTCAGCCACCGGCTCGGCGGAAAAATAGGTCAGCGTCTCCTTGGGAAGGCCGCGCTTCAGAGGTACGACTTCGACGATCCACATGTGCCCAGTATAAAGTATAAAGTACAAGGTATAAAGGAAGGGAAAAAATTGACACAAAATCGCAAAGTTGTACGATTAAGAAAACTTGATCGCATGAAAACTGCAAAACAGAAAGTCGCTCACGGAAAAAAGTGGGACACTGCCAGATATTTCAAAATTGCCCTGATTCCGATCCTTGTAATAAATGTGTTTGGATGCTTTCATCACGCTATCAATACACTTTGCGGTGTTGTCGGAACTGTCTATTTGGGATTGTTTTTCTTTTGCCTGATACGAAAGATTATTTTCTCTTGACGTTTTGCGCCTAGATAGTAAAGTTTAATCAACTAAATAAATCGTCTATGGAACCTTCTTTTACACAGCCTAAGAAAATGAGGCTTGACTGGATTGCTTTATTCGCAGTTTTGTTTTTGGTCGGGAATGCGTATCTCGGTTTATCCCACTCCATTGAGGGATTCATGAGTTTTTTGCACATTTGGTATGTAGTGATCATCAGATGGGTGATAGGACTTGTGATTATGGTGTATGCGGTTTTGAACGAGCTTGGTATTCCGAAGTATTGGAAGAATTTGTAACTAACAGCCCAACACATAGTGTTGGGCTGTTTCTTTTGTATCTCGCTCTTTCCTTGTGGAAGGAATGATGTGCGGGTATAATCCGCACATGTTTGGAAAGAAAATCGGCATTGATCTTGGCACGGCAAATACGCTTGTCTATATACCTGGCAAAGGCATCGTCCTGAACGAGCCTTCTGTTGTGGCTGTTTCCGAGCAGGACAATGAGATTCTTGCCATTGGAGTCGAAGCAAAGGAGATGATCGGCAAGACCCCGGAATCTATCATTGCGTATCGTCCGATGAAGGACGGCGTGATCGCAGACTATAGAGTGACCGAGGCCATGCTTCGCTACTTCATGCAGAAAGCGCTCGGCAAATGGAATTTCTTCAAGCCAGAGGCAATGATCTCCGTGCCTGCCGGCATTACGAGTACGGAACGACGCGCTGTTGTCGAAGCTGCACTACGCGCTGGAGCAAAGAATGCATACGTGGTGAAGGAGCCGATCCTTGCCGCCATCGGTGCAGGAATTCCGATTCATGAATCCAAAGGGCATATGATTGTGGATATTGGCGGAGGAACGACAGACGTGGCTGTTATTTCGCTTGGCGGAATCGTGGCTTCGACTTCAGTGAAATGCGCGGGAAATAAGATCGATCATGCCATTGCCGACTACGTGCGCAAGACATTCAATCTTGCCATTGGGGACAAGACCGCTGAGAACATCAAGATCCATATCGGAGCTGCTGTGCCACTCGAAGAAGAATTGACGGTGACCATCAAAGGTCGCGACTTTGTGCAGGGCTTGCCACGCACGGCTCAGGTTTCGACAAATGAGATCGTTCGTGCCATCGATCCCGAGCTTCGCGCCGTAGTGAAGGCGATCAAAGACGTGCTCCAAGAAACTCCGCCCGAACTTGCAGCCGACATTATCGATCAAGGCATTATCATGACGGGAGGAACATCGCAGTTGCGAGGCTTTCCGGAACTCATCTATCGAAAGACTGGGGTGAAAGCCGTGCTTGCCGACGATGCTCTTTACTGCGTGGTCAAAGGCACTGGAATTGCACTCGAGCACTTGGGAACATATAAGCGTTCTATAATGAGCAAACGCTAGAAAGTAGAAAATAGATAGTAGAAAGTAGAGGAATGCAAAAACTAGAAAATTTTTTTCATGCGTACGTGATCGGTGGAGCGCGCGCCATGGCGCGCGCTCACATTGACGCACTGCTCGCGGAACACGGCATCTCCCAATCCGCCAATCCGGATTTCTTTGTTTCGGAGTTTGTTTCTTTTTCCGTGGAAGACGCACGCAATGTGCGTGCGTGGCAAGAACTCATGCCCTCGGGCGAGCGAAAAGTATCTGTCATCTATACCGACTTCATCAATGCCGAGGCGCAGAATGCACTCCTGAAGACTTTTGAAGAGCCGATCGAAAATACGTATATATTTTTGGCGATACCGAAGCCAGACATGCTTTTGCCGACGCTGCTCTCTCGAGTGCGAGTCGTGATGCCTGCGGAAGATGCTGCAGGATCTTCCGCAGGTCCCGAAGCCCTCACCTTTTTGAATATGAAAATAGGGGAGCGCATCTCCTTTATCGGGAAGCTTGCAGAAAAATCCGAGGATGACGACGCCTCCGCACAGGTTCGCGAAAAAGCCATCGCGTTTTTAGACAATCTCGAACACTACCTTTCAGCCGATCCGCAAAAAAACCACAATAAGCTTGAACAGATCCTCAAGTTCAAAAAATATCTCTATATGTCCGGTTCTTCGGTCAAGATGATCCTGGAAACGATCGCGCTTAGTATATAAATAAAAAAGGGAAGGCAAATTTTGCCTTCCCTTGCTAGTAATCATGAAAACCCTCTTTGTTTATCTCCGATGTGTGAACCACTTCTGGAAATTTGAATGAAGATAATGTCTTGATTACAAAATATCCAACGGTTAATAGAGATGTTCCGACAAATCCCATTCCAGCGAGTAACATAAATGGTTTCGGATCCAAGGAAAGAAATGAGCCGACAATTCCCACGCAAAGCATTGCGATTCCGATTATTGCCAACATTGTTAGACCCGCTGTCGCGCAGATTCTTTTGGCTTTACTAATACGTATTTTGTATCGAGCCTCCCTTTCTATGACAAAAAGCTGCTCGGTATTTTGATTTTTTCGCATACAAATCGTTTTTTTTGATTTTGCACCACTCAGCTAGTTTTGTCAAAAATAACGGAACGGACTTTATACTTTATTCACGATACGTTATACTCTCTTCTATATGGCATTCAACTATACAAATCTCGACAATGGATTAAAAGAATCAACCGAGTGGCTTTCGCGCGAATATTCGCGCCTGCACACGGGACGCGCTTCGCCCGCATATCTCGACGGCGTGCTCGTAGAAGCATACGGATCATTCCAGCCGATCAAGAATGTAGGTTCGGTCAATATTGAAGACGCCCGCACACTCCGCATCAGTCTTTGGGACAAGAGTGTTATTAAAGACGTTGAAAAGGCGATCACTGCCGCCAATCTTGGCGTGTCTGTTGCTGTCGACGGCGAAGGCATGCGCGTGATCTTTCCAACACTTACAACTGAGAATCGTTCAAAACTGGTAAAAGTGCTCAAAGATAAACTTGAAGATGCCCGTGTCAGCGTTCGCAAGGAGCGCGAGTCAGCACTCTCTGAACTCAAGGCGGCAGGATTGCCGGAAGACGACGATCGCCGCGCAAAGGATGAAGTGCAAAAGCGAGTCACTGATGCAAATGCAAAACTCGAAAGCATCTTCGATGCAAAAGAGACAGAAGTGATGAATTGACGTGTGCACTCGACACGTCATCCTGAACTTGATTCAGGATCCAGTATTATTTCTCATGGATTCCGGAGCCTCAAAGGTGAATTTGCTAATTCACAAGTCCGGAATGACACTGTGTTTTTCATGTCCACCATCCTTATCTTTCTCATTGTAATAGTAGCTCTTGTCGTTATTCACGAACTAGGGCATTTTTTTGTCGCCAAGGCATTTGGCATACGTGTGGAAGAATTTGGTGTGGGGTATCCACCGCGTGCTAAAAAAATGTTTACCTGGAAGGGAACACTCTTCACGCTCAATTGGCTGCCGTTTGGCGGATTCGTAAAAATATACGGCGAAGAAAACCAGTCCGAAAACTCACAAAGTTCTTTTGCATATCAAAAGCTCTGGAAGCGAGTCCTTGTAGTGCTTGCCGGTATCGCTGCAAATATGATGCTCGCCATTGTTTTGTATGCGCTCTCGCTTGGAATTGGATTTCTCTCGACGTCGGGAGCTTTTCCGCAAAGCGCATCGGTCGGACCGAGTCAAACGATCGTGGCCGGTGTTGATAAAGATAGTCCTGCCAGCAAAAGCGGCCTCATGCTTGGTGATGTGATAACCGAACTCTCAGCTGCCGGGAAGACAGAGAAGCCCGCGGATTTTTCTGGCGTGGTTTCGTTTGTAAAAAATCATCCAAGCGATGCAATCACTTTTTCAATCGTTCGACACAACACTCCACAAACTATTGTCGCGACTCCGGTCAGAGGAGCGGTCGGCATCAGTCTTGCCGATGTTGTTCGCATCAAGATGCCTTTTTGGAAAGCAGTCGGCACGGCTATTCCATATACATTCAAACAATTTGGATTTATCCTCGCCTCGCTCAAAGGATTGATCGTCGGATCATTCGGAGGAGGGAATGGCGTGCTCGCCGAAGTTTCCGGGCCCGTTGGTATCGCACAGGTCGCAGGCCAGGCATACGCGCTCGGATTTGGATCGTTCCTGGCATTCGTGGCACTCATCTCGGTCAATCTTGCCGTCATCAATCTTCTTCCATTCCCGGCACTCGATGGAGGGCGATGTATTTTGGAATGTTTCTCAAAAAACGGCCGTTCGCGCATCCCGAATCGATTGGTTTCGGCCATCAACCAGGTCAGTTTTCTGCTCCTGATCATTTTCATGTTGTATGTGACGTATCACGATATAATTAGGCTGTAGCCTGGTCTTTGGCGACCAGTTTCAGCGAGCGCAAAATGCTTTAATGCGTTTTCACGAGCCTCATTTGACATATTATGGTGATTTGTGCTATAGTCCAACAAGTCACATATGGCGGGTTTCCACACATTTGACCACAAAGTTTGACTTTCGAACAAATAATGATAGTATAGGAACGTAACATATAACAACAATAATTTTTATGTCAAAAAAGATCACATTTAAGCCAAAGGCAGTCACGAAAAAAATACTCTCTCCGCTCCAGGACCGCTCTCTTGATATCATCAAGAGCCGATTTGGCCTATCTGGTGATGCAGAACGACAGACGCTTGAGGCAATCGGCGACAAATACGGCATTACCCGTGAACGTGTCCGCCAGATCGAACAGGCTGCACTCAACCTCATCAAGAAATCCGACGATTACAAGAGCGAGAAGGCAAGCTGGAATGAGCTTAAGAGCGTCGTAGAAGACCTCGGCGGACTCGTTGCAGAAGATGATCTCCTCTCTTCGATCTCGAAGGATCAGGAGACCCAGAACCACATCCATTTCTATCTCGTGCTCGGAGACGAATTCATCAAGCACCGCGAAGACGACGACTATGTTTCGCGCTGGAGCATTGACGAAGACCTTTCTGAAAAAGTACACACATCACTCGCTTCTCTCTACTCAAAATTGGCCGATGACGAACTCATCACTGAAAGCGAAATGGTTAGCCGTTTCTGCGACGAACTCAAGAAGATCAACGTCGACCGATGCAACGAAGAGATCGCCCGCCGATGGCTCTGCCTTTCAAAGGGTATCTGCAAAAATCCACTCGGTGAGATGGGACGCGCAACTGCTTCAGGAGTCAAGGCTCGCGGAATCAAGGACTTTGCATATCTTATGATGCGCAAGCACGGTTCACCGATGCACTTCCGTGAAGTAGCTGAGGCGATCACTGACACTTTCGAAAAGAAGTGCCACACTGCAACCTGCCACAACGAACTCATCAAAGACAATCGCTTCGTGCTCGTAGGACGCGGCATGTACGCTCTCCAGGAATGGGGATACAAGCCAGGAGTCGTTCGTGATGTCATCAAGGAAATCTTGAAGCGCGAAGGACCGCTTACGAAGGAAGAAGTGGTAGACAAGGTTTTGAAGGAGCGTTACCTGAAGAAGAATACGATCTTGGTAAACCTCCAAAATCCAAAGTATTTCAAAAAGAACAAAGACAAGAAATACTCTCCGCTTTAATCTAATCACTCAACTCAAAAGCCCCGCGAGCATAGCTCGCGGGGCTTTTGTTGTCGTGCTAAAATATATCCATGAATCGAGAACAGGGGAATGCCGGGATCAATATCGCGCTCGTCGTCGGTATTTTGATATTCCTTGCTGTCTTTCTCGCGGGCTTCTTCAAAAATGATCGCGTGTTCTGGGACACATTCAATGTGAAATCACTCCTCCGACTTCCATGCGGACTCACAGTCAGCAATCCAAAGCCGGATGCAAAGGCTGTGTTTCCAGTGGTTGTAGATGGATACATAAATGCATGCGGATGGAACGCTGCAAACGGGGGAGCGGGAACAGCGCAGATATTTGATGGTCAAGGTTTGCCGGTGACTCTTCCGGTTGGTCTCTCAATTGATTCTCATTCGGAAAGTGCACCGTTTTATTTCAAGGCAAGTCTTGTCTTGCATACTCCTCCGCATACTGATGCCGGCAATATCGTACTTGTCAGCACCACAGGTCTCGTTTATTCGGTACCGATCTCTTTCTAATTGAAATAAACTAGACCCTAGAACCTTATTCGAGTTATACTATTGATACATGATCGTATTTAGCATCCTTGGTGCTCTCATCTCCTTCCTTCTTTTTATTGTTGGGAAGCTTGCTTTTGTTTGGGCACCGATACTCTTGATGTATATCGGCTTCAATTTGTGGCACCACTTCGTGACGGAGCGGTTCATTCTCGGTATGACGTGGACGCTTTTGGAAATTGAAGTTCCTCGCGACGTTGAAAAAGGCCCGATGGCTATGGAGCTTATCTTTACCAACGCGCTCTATCACGCGAGCTATAAGGGCTTGTGGGAAGTATGGTTTGTGGGAGCACCGCACTTTTGGTTTTCGCTTGAAATCGTTGGTATCGAAGGCGCGGTCAGCTTTTATATCCGCACGCCGTCTCGCATTCGCGATCTGCTTGAAACGCAGATCTACGCCCAGTATCCGCAGGCAAAAGTCCGTGAAGCCGAAGACTATTCGCTCAAGGTCAATTACAATGCTCCTGACGACGACTGGCATGCGTGGGGAACGGAATTCATGCTTTCCGAACATGATGCCAAGCCGATCCGCACGTATGTGAGCTACGGCCTCGACAAACCGAGCGACAAGGAAAATCTCAAGATCGATCCGCTTACACCGACGATCGAATTCCTCGGTTCGCTCAAGCGTGGCGAGCAGGTATGGATCCAGCATGTTATTCGTCCTTCAAAAAAAGATTATCACTCGCATGCAACCGGCGGCCATATCGGCTGGGTGGAAGAAGCCAACGAAGAGATCTCTCGAATGTCGGCTCCATACACGCAAGAATTTTTCATCAAGCCTGGACAAGCAGGTGAGAACGGTCCAGTGGGTGTGCAAATCCGTCTTCCCGACATGGTGGCTGGGCGTGTAAAGAAGATACAGGAAAAGATCCAGAAGCTTGGATTCGATATCGGTATTCGCGTGATGGTGGTCGCAGAGAAAAAATATGTTTCGTTCGATCAATTTAAGAATGTGCGTAATGCAAGCCGTCTTCTGTTCCGTCAGTATGCCAATCCGGACGGGAATTCATTTGTGATGGTCAACGGCGCCTACTTCGGCGGCCCGTATTCGGATCCAACGGGACTGGTTCTCCATAAGGTTCAGCATCGAATGCTCAATCGATACCGCTTGCGCATGTTCTATCATCTACCTGTCTGGTATTCGATCGAGTATCCGAAATACGTCAGTACTTTTTTTCCGTCGAGAAAGCCGAAGATCGGAGTGCTGAATGTGGAAGAGCTGGCCACGCTCTTTCATTTCCCAGGCCAGGTTTCGCAGGCTCCTTCGTTTAAGCGCATTGAGTCTAAGGTTGCTAAGCCTCCTTCCAATTTGCCGATCTAAACCACGAGAACAATGGAATACGAGAACAATGGAACAACGGAAAATACGATGCCAGCAGATCCGGTTTCGCCCAAAGGACGAAACCGGATCGGTCTGGTACTTATCGCAATTGCATGTACGTGTATTTTTTTCTATGGAGTAAGCGCTCCGGCTTCCTTTTTCAAAGGCGAAAGCGTTTTTACTGTCGTTCCCGGACAGAGTCTGAAAAGCGTGGGGACTGAATTAAAATCCAAGCACTACATCCAATCAAGGTTTCTATTTGCGACGCTTGTGGCGATTTATGGATCGGAAAAGACCATTCCGTCCGGCGATTATTTCTTTGACACGCCCGTCACTGTTTTCTCTGTTGCTCGGCGCATAGCATTCGGCATGCACAACATAAATCAAATAAAAGTGACCATTCCTGAAGGAGACACAGCAATGGATATTGGAAGGATCCTTGCGCAAAAGATCTCCGGATTTGACGCAAAGACATTCGATGAATACGCTCGCCCCCACGAAGGATATTTGTTCCCTGAAACATATTTCTTGTACCGAAAGACCGATCCAAAAGTGATCGCCGATGAAATGCTCGCCATGTTCGACAGTCAAACTGCCGAACTGTTCGGCAAAAATCCGCTTCCTCATTCAGGAGAAGATATTGTCACAATGGCCTCTATCATCGAACGCGAAGCGCACGGGAGCGACGACCGAGCAGTGATCTCTGGAATCCTCTGGAATCGGATCTCGCGAGGTATGCGGCTCCAAGTGGATGCCACGGTGGCGTATGCGGTGGGGAAGTCTGATACGACCTTGCTCAAAAGCGATTTTTCTGTCGATTCACCCTACAATACCTACCTGCATAAAGGCCTTCCCCCGGGACCGATCTCAAATCCGGGACTCCAAGCCCTCAAAGCCGCGCTTCTGCCGAGTCAAACGGCCTACCTCTATTATCTTCACGACAGTCATGGTACTATCCATTACGCAAAAACATACGCCGAACACTTGGCGAATATCAAGAAATACCTGAAATAATATGGAAAAACACTACTATCCTACAATTGGTTTGGAAATTCACGCAGAACTCAAGACAAATTCAAAGATGTTTTGCGGCTGCAAGAATGATCCAAATGAGAAAAACCCGAACGTTAATATCTGTCCGGTGTGTATGGCGCATCCGGGAACGATTCCTGTGCCCAACAAGAGCGCAATGGAACAGGTTGTTCGAGTAGGACTTGCGATAGGAGGCACGATAGCCAACTTCACCGAATTCGACCGTAAGAACTATTTTTATCCAGATATTCCGAAGGGTTATCAAATTTCGCAGTACAAGTATCCGATCGTTTCCGGAGGATCACTCGCGGGAATGACTGTGACTCGAATTCATCTTGAAGAAGACACTGCTACCAGCAAGCATGATCGCGGCGATTTTTCTCTCGTGGATTTCAACCGGGCAGGCGTTCCGCTCATGGAGCTTGTTACCGATGCACACACATTTGATTCCGTCGACGAAGCGGCAAAGACCGGAGCGCAGTTTGGAAAGGAATATCAGCTTCTCCTGCAATATCTAGGCGCCTCGGAAGCAAACATGGAAAAAGGAGAATTCCGCGTAGAAGCGAATATCTCGCTTTCGCCCGATCGAGAAAAATTGGCTACGAAGGTAGAGGTAAAGAATCTGAACTCATTTCGAAGCGCAGAGCGCGCCATCCGCTACGAGCTGGATCGCATGCTTGAATTGTATGAAGTGGGGCGTGAATCAGAGATCGTGCAAGAGACTCGTGGTTGGGATGACGTGAAGCAATCTACATTCTCACAACGAGCAAAAGAGTCCGCCCAGGAGTACCGCTATTTCCCTGATCCCGACATAACAAAATTCATGCTTTCGGAAATGTTCGATGCTGATGCATTGAAAAAAGCTCTTCCTGAGCTTCCTGCGGCAAAGCGTGCACGATACAAGAGTGAGTACGGTATTAAAGACGAAGATATTGAAACATACATCAATGATCATGATCTCGCCCTCTGGTTTGAAGATGTTGCAGGCATATTGAAGGACGCTGAAAAGATCAAGACGGCTTCGAACTACATCACTTCAGACTTTGTTGGGATCAAGAAGTCCGATCCCGAAGCGACCCTTCCGAGCGAAGGCAATTTTTCCGAACTCGTCATGCTTGTTGTGGACGGAAAGATTTCTTCCCGCGCAGCAAAGGATATTCTTGCGATGATCGTCAAAGAAGACAGCTCGCCGAATGCGCTCGCTGAAAAGCACGGCCTCCTCCAAAAAAATGACGAAGGCGCGCTCAAAGAGATCGCCCAAAAGATCATTGATGCAAACGAGCAGGTTGTCGCCTCATACAAAGGCGGAAAGGAAAATGCGCTCATGAGCCTCGTAGGCCAGATGATGAAAGAGACCAAAGGCTCGGCAAATCCCGCACTCGCAACAAAAATCCTCAAGGAAATCCTGAGTTAGCCTCTACACTCACCAGGTGAGTGTAGAGGAATTCTTGCCCGCAAAATTCTTTCATAGTATAGTAATCGCGCAATGGCAAAAGACCCCAGAAGGAAAGCGAGTACGCTTCCTACGGGGCAGGCTAATACGAAATAATTGTTATTGAAAAACACTATGGCTAAAGACTACTATGACATTCTTGGTGTAAATAAAACTTCTTCGAAAGAGGAGATCAAAAAAGCCTTTCACAAGCTTGCTCACAAATATCACCCGGACAAAAACAAAGGCGACGATGCAAAGTTCAAAGAAGTGAACGAGGCTTATCAAACGCTCTCCGACGACCAGAAGCGCGCACAGTACGACCAGTTTGGTTCTGCTGGACCGCAGTTTGGCGGCCAGGGGTTTGACCCATCAGGCATGGGTGGCTTTGATTTTTCCGGATTCCAAAACGGCCAGGGTTTCGACATGGGCGATCTCGGCGATATTTTTTCAGACTTCTTCGGAGGAGGTCGCGGGGGCGCACAGCAGCGCCGAGGACGTGACATTTCCACAGAGATCACCATTCCGTTTGCCGACAGCATCTTTGGCACCGTTCGTCGCATTCTCATAACAAAAACATCCACGTGCGAAACCTGTCATGGTTCGGGCGCGAAGACAGGTGCCAAGCAGGTCACCTGTTCGCAATGTAACGGCAAGGGGCAGATCCGCGAGACACGCCGTTCGCTGATCGGATCATTTGTATCAACGCGCATCTGTGACGCATGCGCTGGTTCTGGCACTATTCCATCCGAGGCATGCGATACCTGTAAGGGTGCGGGAGTTCGACGCAAGGAGGAGGAAGTGGAGATTCGCATCCCGGCAGGTATTGAAGCCGGAGAAATGATTCGCATGACCGGCATGGGCGAAGCGATTCGCAAGGCGGCAAGCGGAGATCTCTATGTAAAGATCAATGTACAGCAGCATCCGATATTCCGTCGAGACCGACAGAATCTTACGATGGATATGGAAATCAAACTCTCTGAAGCACTGCTTGGCGCCGATCGAAAAATCGAAACACTCGACGGATTGGTGACAGTGGAGATTCCTGAAGGCATAGCTAGCGGAACGATTCTTCGTGTTAAGGAGCGAGGAGTTCCGAGCGCTCGCGGCAAACGGGGAGACTTGATGATAAAAGTAACGGTCAAGATTCCAAACAAACTTTCAAAGAAGGCAAAGGAAGCAGTGGAAAAATTGCAGGAAGAGGGTTTGTAACACTTGCACAATTGTGCCCTAACATTTGTTTAAACTAATTCTAAATTCAAAAAGTGGGGAAAACCGCCAGTTTTAGGCGGTTTTTTGTCGAAAAACACTTGATATATCAAGAGTGTTTGCTATACTCGAGTTTATGAATTCGCCGGATTTTTTCGGCGGTCCATATTTTATCACCAATAATATTTCCAAAAGGAGCACGTTCTCCGATTGGGATAAAATGTAGGAAAATGAATACTCAATTACCGACGCTCGAGTTTGTCCTCAAGCATTATAAAAATTATAATGCCCGAGCATTGCGCGATTCGTTGATCGCCTATTGGCGCCACACGGAAAAGGGAGGAAAAATGTTTTGGGCAGTTGCCGGAGCCATGAGTACGGCACAGCTCGGCATTACGCTCGCTCCCGCTATTCGCGAGGGACTTATCTCAGGAATGTCTGTCACTGGGGCGAATATCGAAGAATCACTCTTTCGTCTCGTCGCGCACAGTCACTACAAAGATATTTCCGACTATCGCTATCTCAGCAAGGAAGACGATACCAAGCTTTTGAATGCTTCAATGCACCGTGTCACTGACACAAGCATTCCAGGCGACGAGGCCTTCAAGTCGATCGAAGAGCGCATCATTCCGATGTGGAAGAAGGCGAGCGAAAGTGGCGATCGCAAGTTTTGGCACGAATATCTCTACGAGATCGCACGAACGCTTCCGGCTGAATTTCATGACGGGAATATCGACGAGTGCTGGATTGTTGAAGCGGCAAAACTAAACATTCCGATCGTTGTTCCAGGGTACGAAGATTCGACTCTTGGAAACGTGTTCTCTTCACTCATCAAGGATGGCGAATGCAATCCTTCTGCGGCAAAGTCTGGCGCCGAATACATGGTGGCTTGGTACGACCAATACCAGACCCTTTCCGAAGGGGAAGGCGTGGGATTCTTCCAGATTGGCGGAGGTATTGCCGGAGACTTTCCGATCTGCGTCGTTCCATCGATTAAATACGATCTCAAAAAAGACGCAAAACCATGGGCATATTTCTGTCAAATCTCCGATTCGACCACCTCATACGGATCATACTCGGGTGCTACTCCAAACGAAAAGATCACCTGGGACAAACTCACTAAAGAGACACCAATGTTCGTTATTGAATCTGACGCTACGATCGTCGCTCCACTTATCCTCACCGCGCTTCTCGAATGTAAGCGCAATCCCAAAGAAGCGAATGAACTGATCGCAAAATACGGATACTAAACAAGCACAAAAAATCCCGCTTAGCGGGATTTTTTGTGTCTATTTTTTCGCAGCCAATCTTTTCTTGTAAAAAGTATTGATCATATTGTAAACGATCTGTGCAGCGCCGTACTCAGTAAGGACATTGTCGGGTTGTGGAGAGACTTCCACAAGATCGGCGCCGACAAGCTGACGTTTCTCGATTACTCGTTCGATCAGGTTGAGCGTGTAATACCATTCAAGTCCGCCTTGTACCGGAGTGCCTGTGCCCGGCATATGTGCCGGATCGATGCCGTCCACGTCGATGGAAATGTAGACTTTCTTTGTCTTGATCGCTGAGACTACTTTCTGGATGCTTGGCACTTTGCCTACGCCCCATTCGAACACTTTGATATTTTTGAATGAAGAAAAATAATCACATTCGGATTCGTGGTATGCGCGAATGCCCACCTGTACGAGATTGTATCCGAGTTCGTGTGCGCGGCGCATGACGGCTGAATGTGCGTACTCTGTCGGAGTGCCATCAGTATAATCGCCATCATCGGTTCGCAGATCGCAGTGCGCATCTATCTGGAATATGGTCACATCCTTTGGATCGTGCTTTTCCGAAAGTGCCTTCAGTGCGCCAAAACTCATTGAGTGTTCTCCGCCAAGGAGAAAGGTGAGGGGAGCGGTGCTTTCAGTGCAGGTCTTGACCACGGCTGCATGTGCCTCCTTCGGCTCCATATCTCTAATTCCGGCGATCTCCGAATGCGCGATCGCAATATGCTTGGTCGAATCCACCTTGTATCTCCGGTCCCACGATTCGATCTGCATGTCGAGGCAGTCAATGATCTTTTGTGGACCCAGAGCTGTGCCCTTATGAAAAGAAGCAGTTGCGTCATAGGGAGCGCTCACGATGTGCACGTCTGCGGTGCTTGGGTCGGTCGAATTGATGATTGAGTCTGTCATGTCGACAATAGTACCACGAGATGTCATGTCGTTTCCACATCAGTAAATCATGCATTCATATGATAGGATGTAATCATGAAAATAAATGGAGCTCAAAAGCACTCGGTATATTTTATCGTTTGCATGATTGTTTTTTGGATCATTCTTGCTGTCACGCACACTGCATCAGGAATGGCTGGTTATGCTTTTTCTTTTGCTATGGGCCTTCTACCATTTTTGGGCGGGTTGTTTGCGTTACTATACGAGAATAAGTCTTCTGAAAGAAAGGGGTTTATTGATAAAGGAATCTTTTTTGCCGGTCTTGGCTTATTTTTATGGGGCTGCGGTGAAGTGATCTGGTCGTACTACAATTTCGTACAAGGAGTCGCTGCTCCGTATCCGTCGTTTGCAGACCTAGGCTTTGCTCCAAGCGTTTTCTTTTATTGTATCGGAGCTGTATACCTGGCACGAGCCGCTGGTGCTGATGTTGGATTAGAACGCAAATATGCAAAGCTGTTTATTCTTATCGCCTCGATTGCGATGTTCGCCGTATCTTACTACGTGCTTGTTGTCGTTGTTCGCCAAGGCGTACTCGTTCACTCGGGGGATCCTGTCCTTAAATCGATATTTGATCTTGCTTATCCTGTCGGCGATTTTGTCAGTTTGACTGCAGCCGTCGTTCTTTCCGGCCTATCCTTTCGTTATATTGCCAAGGAATATCATCTTGCGATCGTTTCAGTACTCGCGGGGCTTGCCATGATGTTTATCGCTGATTCAGTTTTTTCGTATACGACAAGCATTGGCACCTACTTCAATGGTGATTTTGGCGACCTGATCTTTACTCTCGCATTGTTCCTTCTTTCCTTTGGTGTTTTTGGATTTTTGCCTAAAAAAGACATCGTGTAAATGAGATGTAAACTATCGCCCGGCCGCATGCATGCGGCCGGGCGATTTTGTTATTTCTGGAAAGTAGGATAGAGTTGGGCAAATTTTTCTTTTATATGACATCCACACAACTGTACTACTTTTTGTTTTCAGGTCTTGTGACCTATGCGGGCTTTGCCCTCTATCTTCGTAACTTACGTAAGTTTCGTGATATGCATGTCAGCGTCATCAGCTGGCTCGTGTGGCTCTTTGCCGAGATCACAAACTTTGTCACCTGCGTTCTCGACGTTGGATTTCATGAATGGCCACGCTTGATATTTCCGGCACTAAATGCTCTGGCAACCGGCGCAATCGTGCTTACTGCTATTCGCCGAAAAATGTACGACAGTCTCACTTCGGTCGATGCCATAATCCTGATCCTGGTGATGGTCGGGTTTGGATATCTCCTGTATACCGGGGACACTGAGCATACCAGCCTTTTTGTGCTCCTTGCGATAAGTATGGGCTACTTTGTCACTGCTTGGGGAATACTAAAAGGAGAGCTGCATGAGCGGCCGATTCCATGGCTTATCGTTTGTGGCGGCGCAACACTTGCTCTTGTTGGATATTCGGAGAACGAAGTTCATGGAGTCGTCAGACACTTTTCTGCCGTTGCTGTGTGTGGAGAAGGGGGAGTATTTCTATCAATTATTATAAAATCAGCATTTCGTAATCGCCGGTAAAACGGCGATTTTTTCTTGCTATATAAGGACAGAATTGTATTTGACTTTTATTATAAATAGTGATATAATAAACAAAAACATGTTCCATGGTGCTCTTAGTGATATTAACAATACTATACGTTTTATCGGCGATATTCACGACGCGAGGATTTTGGAACTATATCCAAAACCTGTACAGGAAGAATCGCCTCAAGGAATTGCGCAGCAAGATCAGTGCAATTAGCTGGACAATCTGGCTCCTCGCTGAATTAATGAATGGCGTAACTTGTCTTTTGAAGACGACAGATTTTTGGGAACTGACATTTGCAGCAATTTGCAGTGTAGCCGCTCTCATTATTGTCATCTCAGCTTTCTATCTCAAGCTTTTTGCAAAGCCTGGAATGGAGGATCTTGCGATCGCATGTGTGCTGGCAGTGGCGGGCTTTGTTTGGTGGAAGTTCGGCGACGAATCATCTACCAACAACATTGTTCTCTTTGCCATCGGCATCGGATACGTTTCGACAGTGCGTGGCATTGCAAATGGATCATTGGTTGAAAAACCAAAACCCTGGTTTCTAGTGGGGTTGGGAAGCATATTCATTTTGCTTGCATACGCACTCCAGAAGGATGTGACGCCGCTTAACATTCACTTTGCGGTCATCGCATGTATCGGTGAATTTGCTGTCGGAGTTACAGCATTATTAAAAGAAAGAAATATCGATAGCAGCCTATAAATGGCTGCTATTTTTTATGGATTTAATTCACTTGCTACCATTTAAAAAAGATAAAATTATTCTAAAATGAAGTCTATGCAAGGAAAAATGGTGTTGCTATACTCCTCCAAATAATAGCAAAAATTGCAATAAGTTTAGAAAAATTTTAACAATAAATTGCAATTTTTTAAAAATATTATATAATACGCTTATGATACAAGGTGAAAAGAAAGCATTCAGCTCTATCGATTTTGTCGGACAATGCCTTGTCGATACAGAGCGAACCAAATTGTTTTGCGAAGCTATCAAAGCCGCCCTCACAAAAGGTGGTCGCGTCCTTGAACTTGGAACAGGCTCCGGGGTTCTCGCGGCCTATGCTGCAGTAAACGGTGCGGAAAAGGTTGTAGCGGTGGAATACGATCCGCTTGTTGCCGATCTTGCGCAGAAAACTATGCATCGCAATAACCTTGATGAAAAGGTGAAGGTAGTAATTGCCGATGCTACGACAATCTCATTCGGCGAAGACGACAAATTTGATGTGATTATGGCTGAACTTCTTACCACTGGTATGGTGGACGAGCCACAAATAGCTGCGATAAACAATTTGCATGATCAAGGAATGATTACTGAAAAGACCATCCTTATTCCATCCAAACAGGACACACATGCCACACTTGTTTTTGCTGATTATACTTTCGAAGGACTGAAAATGGATATGATCCTCCATCTTTGGAACTGGCATGATTGGAAAAACATGCAGATCACCGATATGACTGAACGAGAGTTGGTAAATTCGATCGATTTTTCAAAAGGAAAGATCGCGGAAGAATTTTCCACGACTATTTCATTTACGGCAAAGCAAGACGGAACAGTCAACGGAATCGAGCTCACCAGCGTAACATTTCTCGGAGAAGACATTGCCATTGAAGATACAGAGGCGTTAAATGCTCCAGTTCTTATTCCTCTCGAAGAAGTTACTGTCCAGTCAGGCCAGACAGTAACGGTTTCCATACACTATTTTTTCGGGGCTGGATACGGCAATTTTGAGACAAAGGTCCTTTCCGTGCAATAAGAGGATCTCGTTCTTTTAACAGGCTTGCGGCATTTGCCGCAAGCCTGTTTATTTTTATGCACATATTTTCTTGCATCAACGACGGGCTCAAACTATAATTTGAATTAGTATGGAACAAACAAAGGGGTCACTTTTTCACACAGCTGCCGCAAAAGCGGTAATGGTTCTTTTGGTTATATTGCTCGCATTCTGGATTTGGATCAAAGCTCATGGCTTGACCGAAGGTTTTGAAAACAATCTTTTTGGCGCTCTGTATCCGATCATCTCACTTATCGGTGGCATTAGCGGTATCATTCTCGCAAGACGAAAGTGGGGCGGCGCAAAGAGCTATATTGGAAAGGGAATCCTTTTTCTCTCTTACGGTCTTCTAGCTGAAGTGTTTGGTCAGTGGGCATGGAGTTATTTCACAATCGTAAAGGGGATCGAAGTACCGTATCCTTCCATCGCAGACATCGGCTATTTTGCCATCATTCCATTTTACTCATATGCAATGTACAACTTTGCCAAGGCTGCAGGCGTAAAACTTGGCCTTCGAAGCATGTTTGGTAAAGTGCTTGCCATCGTTGTTCCGGTAGCAATGTTCCTTGTGGCGTATTTCATGTTCCTAAAGAATATTGAGATTGATCCGACAAACCCGATTAAGACTTTCCTTGATTTTGGATATCCTGGATTCGAAGTCATCGCCGTATCGCTTGCCATACTCACATACTCATTGTCGGCGAATTTTTTGGGAGGAATCATGCGATCAAAGATCTTGCTTGTCATTTTTGCTCTCGTCTTTCAGTATGTGACCGATTCTGCCTTTTTGTATCAAGTTGCAAATGGAACTTATTACAACGGAGGAATTGTTGATCTTCTCTATACGCTATCGTTTACAATAATGGCACTTGCGGTGATTAATTTTACCTACTCCTTGGCAGAGGCATAATCATATAATACCCATGACTATCTCACCAACGCTTTTCAGTCAAATATCGATTCGCATAATCAAAGAGCAAGAGGCTATCATCGGTCCTTTAGCCTGGGATGAGGCATCAAAAGTGCAAGGTCTCACCATTCTTAGCCGCACAACCCCTGAAGTGTCTGTAATAGGGGATCCAAAGATCGTCATCAACAATCTTGTTGCACGTTATGAGCAGCTCTTCGGCCGACTTTCTCGAGATATTTGCCGCGAAGCTGTTGTGGATCTTACTGCAGAGATTCCTGCGGAAGAAGTTCCTTCAAGTTTGAAATAATTTTTTACATACAAAAAAATCTAATCACTGATGATTAGATTTTTTTGTACCTGTCCTGTATAATTTATATATTCATGGCGTTTTTCAGCTGGAAAAAGAAAGAGGATCCTACTTCGACTGCAAGTACGCCGTCGCCTACTGACATCAATGCGCTTTTATATAAGCGTAATGTTGAACTTGCAACAAAGAACAAAGCTCTGTCGCTTCTTAGTACGCTCTACGAGACAAGTATTCTTGCCTTGAAGCCTGAAGATCTTGCACGAAAGATTTCGGATGCTGTGTGTCCTGCCCTCAATTACGAGCTAGTTTCTGTTTTTCTCTACAAGGAAGAAGACGATGAGCTTGTGCAGATCGGTACGTCATTTTCTGAGCGCTTCGGTGATGAAGTGCGTTTGTCGGGGCATAATTTGCATGAACTTTCTATTAAGCAAGCATCCACAAAGAACTTTTTTGAGCCTGTCATAAAGAATCACGAGCCGAAATTCAATGAAAAGTTCGGCTACATCTTAAAGAATATCTTTCCCGAAGATGAGATCCAACGCTTCTCGGACCGCGCACACCTGAAATCATCGCTTATCTATCCGCTTGCCCTCGGCGATCGAGTACTCGGTATATTTACCATCGGGATGAATCGCGAATACGACATGCTTCCCGACTACGAACGCGATATCATCAAGAACATTGTGAATGTCACATCGCTCGCGATCGATAAGTCGCTCACGTATGAGGCGCTGAACGTGGCAAATGAAAAATTGAAGAGCCTCGACAAACTCAAGACCGAATTCCTTTCGCTTGCGGCGCATCAGCTCAGGAGTCCGCTCACAGCCATTCGCGGATATACGTCAATGCTCCTCGACGGCTCATACGGCACGTTTGAAGAAAAGCAGCGCGAGGCGATAAACCGTGTGTTCGAATCGAGCACGCATCTTTCGAAGGTTGTCGAAGACTTGCTAAATGTGTCGAAGATCGAGGCGGGTGGAATGAAGTACGAGATGGCTCCTTTTGATATGGAAAAGGCGGCCAACGACCTCTCGACCGATCTTTCGATCACGGCACAGAAAAAGGGATTGACTCTCACATTTACCACAGACAACAAAGCTCCATACACGATCAATGGCGACATGGAAAAGCTTCGTCAGGTTATGCTCAATATTATCGATAACGCTATTAAATATACGGAAAAGGGCTCGATCACTGTTGCTCTCAGTAAGACTGCAGAGAATATGATCAGGCTTGCAGTGACTGATACTGGAATGGGAATTTCTGCCGAAGAAAAGGAAAAGCTCTTCCAGAAATTTTCGCGCGGTGCTGGAGGGAAGACGAACACGGGTGGTTCCGGACTCGGACTCTATCTTGCTAAGCAGATTGCTGAAGCCCACGGCGGCCACATTGCCATCGATTCTCCTGGTGTCGGGCTTGGATCTACGTTTTCTATTGAGCTGAAGGGGGTTTAGCTGCTTTTCTCTCCATAATGCTTTTCGGTCCTGTTTTGGTATACTTTTATTATGAGTATGGAAATAAAACCAGGAATGATAGCTGATCTTGAACAGGCTCGAATTGCAGCCAATGCCGAAAAGCCCATTCGAGATCTTGCTCAAGAAGAAGGCGTGACCGAAGAAGAAAAAAATATTTTAGATAAACTCGCAGAAAAGCGTGGTGAAAAAGCTATAACAGAGCATCTTTCTAAAAACAAAATAGTTGAGAAGGTTTCGGAAAAGGTAAATGAGTTTGGTCTTCCGGAGAACTGGTCTCATGACTTGGCTGTGCAGGCACTATCTTGGGTACGCGAACAATTGCAGCAAAATCCGAATCCGACCAATGATGCTGTTAAGAGCTGGCTGGAGCGCATTTCAAAGATTGCGAATGAGCAATATAAGAAATATAGGCCCAATGAGCATTTTTCCGTTGATACTTTGGGTGGAATAAATGATCTGCCTGGACCAAATAATGAAAAGCTTTACTCATTGAAGTCAGCACCTGAAGAAAAATTGAAATGGTTGCAAGAAAAATATCCTCAAGGACTAAAAATTCAGGGAACAAATAAGCATGTTAAATGGGAGAAAATTGCTGACTACGAGATGTGGGCAATTAAAAATCACCTGCAAACTTTAGCTGAAATGAATAGAAGGCAAGGAATGCATGCCGGTGAAATCATCTCTATTATTTCTGGTGTTAATTTTGAACACTGGTACAAGGGAGAGAAAACACACTCTGCAATATATGCCTTTGAAAATGAAAAACTTATACCGTGGCTTCGGGAAAAAGGGTTTTTAGCTGATTAAATAATCAATCGCTTATTTTTTCTCTACTACTGGCCCATTGTCAGTGTCTTTTACGGTATAGCCCTGTGATTCTATTTCTCCGCGAAGTTCGTCGGAGCAAGTCCAGTCTTTTTCTTGGCGGGCTTGTTCACGCGCATGGGCGAGTGCTGTTATCTCTGCCGGAATGTCTTCTCTTTTTAATTCAGCAAGGCCAAGGCCGAGAACGCGGTCAAAATCAAGCAGAGTAGCCTTTTTGTCCACTGATGGAATGTCGGCATCCTTAACTAGTTCCCACATGGTTGCCAGTGCAAGTGGTGTATTGAGATCATCTTCAATGCGAGATGCGAATATAGCTCGATATTTCTCGTTTACGATACCGCCCGGAGGAAGTTCGAGATAGTGGGCATATATGCGCTTGAGTGCGGCCTGGGCGCCTTCCAGAGCCTCCCAAGTGAAGTTGAGTTGGCTTCGGTAATGACTTCCGAGATAAAAGAATCGAAGTGCAAGGGGATTGATACCTTTCGCTTCGATATCTTGGATCGTGTATGCATTGCCGAGACTCTTTCCCATTCGGCCACCATCAACCAAGAGGAATGCTCCATGGATCCAGCACTGTACAAATGGCACTTTGCCGGTCGCTCCTTGCGATTGTGCAATCTCATTTGGGTGATGTGTGCTCTTGAGGTCTTCGCCGCCAACATGGATGTCGAATTGTTCTCCGAGGCACTGCATGCTCATGGCCGAACACTCGATGTGCCAACCTGGAAAGCCGACACCCCAAGGACTTTCCCATTCCATGTCGCGCTTTTCGTTGCTCGGACTGAATTTCCACAATGCGAAATCCCGAATATCTTTTTTCTCCGGATTGAGTTCGACGCGTGCGCCGGCTTTAATATGGTCGAGGTTTGAAAGCTCGCCGTAGCGGTAGCCTTTTGCTTCGTATGCTGCGGTGTCAAAATAGATCCCATCGCCAATTTGATACGCGAAACCGTTGTTGAGCAGTTTCTGCACAAGCGTGATCTGTTCGGGAATGTGTTCAGTAGCTTTTAGGAATGCATTCGGCGCGGTCAAGTTGAGCTTTTTGTATCCGTTCTCAAAATCTTTTGTGTAAAATTCCGCAATTTCCCAGGCATTTTTGCCTTCCTTTCTTTTTGCTTTCTCCATTCGATCTTCGCCCGTGTCCGCATCGCCTTCGTTGTCGCCGGTAAGGTGTCCGACATCGGTGAGATTCATGTAGTAATTGGCTTTGTATCCTTCATAGCGCAGAGTGCGCGCGATCAGATCACCAAGTGTATAAGTGCGCCAATTGCCGACAGTGACATAGCTGTAGACCGTCGGCCCGCACGTATAGAGGCCGACGGTTTTGTTGTCGGGATCAAGCGGAACAAACGGTTCTACTTTTTTCGTGAGAGAATTGTAGAATTCTAGAGCCATTTTCGATTGCGGAAATAGAGTAGGGAAATAATGCCGATGACAACCATGCTGCCGAGCACGGTAAAGAGCTGTTTCGGCTCATTGAGCTCAAGATATGGCGAATGCATGGCGAATATCCATGAGATGAGGCCAAGCGGAAGGAGCGCGACATTGATCGCGGTGAGCCAGCGGATGGTCGAATTGGTCTTGACTGAGAGAAGTGAGTCGTTTGTTCGGCGGAGATCGTGGAGCATTTCGCGGTTTTCGGCAAGGGTTTGCTCGATGCGTGAATATTCGCCCTCGATCATGCTGATGTAATACGAAAAATCCGTGCCGTAGATCTTCTGGCAGGTTTCTGAGAACGATTTGAGCGTTTCTTTGTGAGCGCGCAGGGATTGCTTGATGTCGATGAGTTCACGGTTGGTCGTGGAAATATGCGCGACCATGGTACTTTCTTCGCCGGCAAAAATGCGCTTCTCGATCTCGCGAATGTCGTGGGTGACGGCTTCGACGAGGAAGAGTGTGTGCTTGTAGAGCTCACGGATCTGGGTGAAGAACAAGAACCCCGAATGTTGAGATGCTTTTGAACTGCTCAAAAAGCTGTTTACCTCGAACAGGCGGGCAAAGTCATGCAATGGATCAATGAGTTCGTAGTGCGTGGTGATGAGTGTGTCTTTGAGAAGGACAAAGTCGATCTCGGTCTCCTCAATGTGTCCACTGCTGCGGTTTCGCATTGGAAAATGGAGAATAAGATAGACAGCGTTTTCGTACAAGTCGACTTTGGCTCGCTCCGAAGCTTCAAGCAATTCGCTGCTGATAACAGGATGCAGTTCAAATTCTTCGGTGAGAACAGCTATTTCGTCCCGAGTCGGAGATTCGAGATCGATCCAGGTCAACGCTTGGTGCGAGTATCGTGAAATCATGAATACAGTATAAAGTATAAAGTCGAAAGTATAAAGTGGTTAACTGTGAACGAAGTGAAGGGACTATTTACAACGGATAAAATACGCTATACTTCTTTTTAGTATGCAAGAACGAGCGGAGGAAACTACGGTGATCGAAAAAACATTCGAGGCACCGGCAAAAGCTCTCGAAAAAAGTTTCGAGTTTATTAAAAAGGAAGAACAGATCTTGATCAACAAGAAGCCGTTCAAGCTTGCCGAAGAGTATTGGAATACCCTTGGTCCAGGACTGACGACTGGGGCTGCCGATGATGATCCTTCGGGCATTGCCACCTATTCGCAAACAGGTGCACAGTATGGCCCGCAGCTTTTGTGGTTGGCCTGGTTCTCTTTCCCGCTTATGGCCGTGATCCAAGAAATGTGCGCACGCATTGGTGTGGTCACCGGTCACGGACTTGCCGCAAACATCCGCCGCAACTATCCGCGCTGGACGCTGTACCTCATTACGTCGCTCCTCTTTATCGCAAACACATTCAATATCGGCGCCGATCTCGGCGCGATGGCTCAGGGAGTGCAATTGGTGCGTCCGGAGATGAGCTTTGCGCTCTTGGTAATCGGGTTTGGGCTGCTTTGCTTACTACTGCAAATATTCACAACATATGCCCGCTATGCAAAATACTTGAAGTATCTTGCGTTTGTCCTTTTCGCTTACATTTTTTCCGCACTGATGAGTCATCTCAATTGGAGTGACGTTCTGCATCATTCGCTTATTCCGACAATTACATTCAGCAAGAACCAGATCTTCCTTATTTGCGGAATTCTTGGAACGACAATATCGCCATATCTATTTTTCTGGCAAACCTCTCAG
>JAHFNM010000002.1:0-25959 GCA_023267415.1 Candidatus Nomurabacteria bacterium | reverse complement strand
AAAAGAGCTTCGCCACATTCGAGCCGATGTCTGGAGCGGAATGTTTTTCTCAAACGCAGTTATGTTCTTCATCATAGCCGCATGTGCGGGGGCGCTCTACGCGCATGGCATCACCAACATCGCCACGGCGGCTGACGCCGCCGTGGCTCTTCGCCCCTTCGCCGGCAACTTGGCCTTCTTCCTATTTGCTGTAGGTATTGTTGGTACAGGTATGCTCGCGATCCCGGTCCTTGCCGGATCGACATCCTACGCCATATCAGAGAGTCTTGGATGGAAGCATGGACTTTATCGCAAACTCAAGGAAGCATATGCTTTTTATGGGGTGATCATCGTTTCGGTGGCTATCGGCATCGGACTCAATTTCATAGGCTTAGACCCTATCAAAGCTTTGATCTACTCAGCCGTAGCCAATGGCATGATAGCTCCATTCGTCCTCGTTCTTATCGTAAAAATGAGTAGTAGCAAGGCTGTAATGGGCCAGCATGCAAACGGCAAGGGGACAAAGTTCTTCGGTTGGGCAACTGTAGCCCTTATGATCCTGGCTGGTGGCGCGGCAATAATATCTTTGTTTTAAGGCTCCATATGTGTCATCCCGGACTTGATCCGGGATTCATGTTTTTTCATAGATTCAATGGATTCCGGCTCGGGGGCCGGAATGACAAAATCCCCGCTTGACTCCAGCAAAAAATCCTGTAATATATGCCCCATATGACTGAATTCGCAATTATCGCAACAGGGGGCAAACAGTATCCAGTCGCCGTAGGCGATGTGGTTCGCGTTGAGACTCTCCCAGGTGAACTCAAGAAAGGGGACAAGGTCGTTTTTGACCAGGTTCTGCTTGTTGATAACGGCAAAGACACGACCATCGGCACTCCAACGATCGACGGCGCAAAAGTAGAGGCAATTTTCCAGACAGCAGGACGCGCAGCCAAGGTTATCGTCATGAAATACAAGGCTAAGTCTAAATATCACAAGAAAAACGGCCACCGCCAAGGATACTCAGAAGTGAAGATCTCAGCAATCAAGTAACCTCAAAATATAAGCAAAAAAGCCCTGAATTCAGGGCTTTTTTGCTGACTTCTCTATATATTGACTTTATTAAAAATAAATGCTATAATACTTATGAAAATAGCTTGTGTAACTTTAAAAAATCAAACCTTGAAAAAATTGTTTTTGATAGCGGTATTGGGCTTCGCTAGCTCCGTTCTGGGTTTTGGCCAGAAAACACAAAAGACTCACTCGATTCCGGAATGGAGTCACGAAAGAGTAAATGGAAAAATGGTATGGATACACAATATTGGTCGTCCTGCTCCCCATGCATTTAATAATGGAATCTCCGTTAAAGATTCAGTAAAAGACAAAGGACTCAAAAAATAATATTTTCACCATGAAAGCAAATCACCCAGTAAATTCTGGGTGATTTTTTTATACTTATTATTCTAGCTCGTATGCGTTCTTGACTTCAATGCAGACGAAAGTGTTTCCGAATCCGAATATTCAATTTCAGTTCCGGTTGAAAGGCCTTTGCCGAGCATGGAAAGCGAAATGTTTTTTTCTTTTGCTATATTCTCAAGTCGAGCCAAGACAAGCGCTTCGGTACGGTCGCCATCCGGTGTGGCTGAAAGCGCGAGGATGACTTCTTTGAGGCTTGTTTTTGATTCGTTTTCGACGAGCCTCGAGAGCTCGTCGAGGCGAATGTGGGCTCGGGCATCTTTTTCAATGGCAGGCGCAAGGCCTCCAAGCACGAAGTAGGTTCCGGAATAGGTCTTCGACTGCATGAAGCGGTCGCGATCGGCATCTTTTTCTACAATAAGGACCATTGATTTGTCTTTTGCCGGATCAGCGCATACAGGACAGAGGCCTTCAAGGATTTTTTCCGATAATGCGAAGCATCGTGAGCAACGACGCACGTTTTTGCGAAGCGCCAGAATTTCTTCGGTGAGATTGCGCACATACGCATCGTCTGCTGTCGCTAAGAAATACGCAAAACGCATCGCTTGGCGTTCACCAATTCCTGGAAAGCGTTTGAATGATTGTTGAAGGCGTTTGAGTAGGTCCATAATTTTTTGTGTCATACCGGCTCGGAGGCCGGAATGACAACTGCGGGCTAGAAATCGACGTCAGTAGCACCTCCACTTGAAACCGCGGCAAACGCATCCATGTTTCCTTTTTCGATCGAGAGGAAGCTGGTCGTCTTTTCGTCCATGTAAAGTTCGACGTGTCCGGTCGGACCGTTACGGTGCTTTTCGATCATGATCTTGGCGATGTTGGTGCGGTCGGAATCTTTGTTGAAGCGGTCTTCGCGGTGAATGAACATAACTACGTCTGCGTCCTGCTCGATGGATCCGGAGTCGCGAAGGTCGGAGAGTCGAGGTTCGCCTCCGCGAGCTTCAACGGCACGGGAGAGCTGTGAGAGGGCAATTACGGGGACATCGAGTTCGCGAGCGAGCGACTTGAGCGAGCGCGAAATCTCGGTCACCTGGTTGACCATGGAATCATAGTTTTTTGTGGTCGACATGAGCTGGAGGTAGTCGATGACGAGCAGGCCTATGCCGTGCTCGGCCTTCATGCGTCGGGCTACGGAACGAATGTGCACGATCGAACTTGAAGGCTGGTCATCGATATAAATAGGGGCTTTAGACAGTCTATCGAGCGCGTCGCGCAAATGGGCAAAGTCGGATCCACTTGTTGAAAGTCCTCCGGTGCGAAGCTGCCAGGCGCTGACCTTGGACTCAGCGGCAAGCATGCGGTCTACGAGTTGCTGAGAGCTCATTTCAAGCGAGAAGATCCCCACACCAATGTTGTGTTTTGTTGCAGCCAAGCGGGCGAAGTCGAGTGCAAGTGTTGTCTTACCCACGGATGGGCGAGCAGCCAGGATGATGAGATCGGAATTCTGGAATCCTGAAAGCATGGCATCGAGTTCCTTGAATCCTGTTGGTACGCCGCGTAGAAGACCCTTGTTCTCGTGTAGTTTTTCCAAGCGTGTCCAAGCTTCCTCAAGCTGGTTGCTGAGTGTAAGGTACTTTCCGCGTTTTGGGCTGTCAGAGATCGCAAAGATCTCTTTTTCGGCCATATCGAGCACTTCTTCAAGAGCCTGCGTGCCCGAATCGTAGCCGAGCTCGGCGAGCTTGTCGGCTGCCGTGATCAGTCGGCGGTAAATGTACTTTTGTTCGACAATATCTGCGTAGTATTCGGCATTTGTCGACGAAGGGACGGAATGGGTAAGTTCCGTGAGATAACGCGAGCCACCGATGGATTCGAGTATCTTTTTTTCTTTGAGTTTGTGCGAAAGGGAAATGAGGTCGATGGGTTCGTTCTTTATCGAGAGCTCGAGCATCATCTCGTAAATCTTTTTGTGCTTATCCGCATAAAAAGCTTCGGGAGATATTTTGTCGGCAAGCTCGATGAGCGATCCGGGACGGAGCATAATTGAGCCGAGGACGGCCTTCTCGGATTCGAGGCTTTGCGGAGGAACGCGGAGAGATTTCTCTTTTGACATGCATCGATTCTATCACACGGGTTTTTTGATGGAAGCGGCCAAATGGGATAGCATGTGACTTATGTGTGAGTAACTCACTTCCGAATCCAAGAAAGTATTGTATAGTTAGCCAAATAGATTTTTGTCGGGTGCGCGGGTATAGGCAGATCCTAGGTTTCGCCGGTTTAGTAACCAAACTGGTACTTAAGACGTCTTGAGTAAATAGAATAAGCCAGCACTGGTTAATCAGTGCTGGTGTTTTTTATTTATCCGTCTTTTGTTATACTGCCTGTATGAAAAAAATCCTGCTTTCCGGCATTCAGCCCACAGGCGATATGCACATCGGCAATTATTTTGGCGCCATAAAGCAGTTTGTGGATATGCAAGATGACTATGAGTGCTACATCATGGTGGCAGACCTTCATGCACTGACCACTGTCCAGGATGCAGATGCTCTGCGGAAGAATATTTTTAACGTGACAGCGACATATCTCGCTTGCGGTCTTGATCCTAAAAAAGTTCATCTTTTTCAACAGTCAGACATGTCTGTACATGGCGAGCTGACATGGATACTCAACTGTATTACGACCATGCCGTATCTTGAACGTGCGGTCGCATACAAAGACAAGGTGGCGAACGGCAAAGAAGCTTCGGTTGGACTTTTTGATTACCCGATGCTCATGACCTCCGATATTCTTTTGTATGATCCTGCAGTCGTGCCCGTCGGTGCCGATCAGAAGCAACATGTTGAGATCGCGCGCGACACGGCTGAAAAATTTAACCGTATTTGGGGCGAAACATTTACGATCCCCGAACCTCTTATTCTTGAATCGACAGGAATTGTTCCTGGCATTGATGGACGTAAAATGAGCAAGAGTTACGGCAACACCATTCCGCTCTTTGGTAGCGACGAAGAGATCGACAAAGCAGTCATGGGTATCGTAACCGATTCGTCTGGCGACGTTCCTGCAAACGTGTATGCGATCCACAAACTCTTCAAGACCGAAGCCGAACTCGCTCCGCTCTATGAGGCGAACAAGGGCAAGTACAAAGCCCTAAAAGACGCTCTGGCTGCCGATATCAAGGCGTTTATCGGACCGATGCGTGATAGATACGAAGAGATCCAGGCGAATCCGAAGATTGTCGAAGACGTGCTTCGCGCCGGAGGTACAGTTGTGAAGGCTCGAGCGCAAACGAAGATGGCTGCTGTTAAGAAGGCAGTCGGACTCAACTAATGAAAACCATCGTCACTGCCATAAAAATCGTTCTTATTTCGATCCTTGCGATATTTTACTATCCGGTCATCAAGTTTTTTGTCTGGTTCCAAAAATACTATCGCATCTGGAAGCGCGAAGACCCTGTCTCGTATGCCATCGCCACGCCACTGTACTGGCTGGCTTTCTTGGTTACCACGATAATTGCCATTCCATTTGAGAATCTGGCAGGGGGAATGCATCCTCCGCTCGATAAGTTTAGGTAAACATTTCGATAAACAGCGCACTTCATTGTTGCTTCGCTCGTTTGCTCCCGCAATGTACGTTCAGTACATCTTGGTCACAAGCCTCGCTCGCGCCTCGAATTGCATCTGTTTATCGAAATCTTTTTATAACATTATTTTGAAAGTGTGGTTTTTATGATAGATTGGAGGGTATGACAAACCGAACATACACCAGAGACATTTCGGGCCATGTGGGCGAGACCATCACAATGGCTGGCTGGCTTGATGTGCGCCGCGACCAGGGGAAAATGGTCTTTTTTGACTTGCGCGACATGTTCGGAAAAGTGCAGTGCATCGTCTTGCCAAACCATGCCGAAGCAATCGAGACAGCAAAGGAAGTCCGTCCGGAATGGGTCCTTAAGGTGACCGGTATCGTCAACAAGCGTCCCGAAAAGAACATCAATCCAAACGTTGTCGGTGGCGACGTAGAGCTCGAAGTCACGGCGATCGAAGTGTTGAACAAGGCCGAGACCCCACCGTTTGAGATCAATACCGACACGATGGCTGTGAGTGAAGAGGTTCGCATGAAGTATCGCTATCTCGACCTGCGAAGCGAGCGCATGACCAAGAACATCCGCATGCGCGACAAAGTCGTTTCGTTTTTCCGCGACTACATGCATAAGAACGACTTTATCGAGATTGAGACGCCTATCCTTATGAAGGGCACTCCTGAAGGCTCACGCGAATATGTCGTGCCGTCACGTCTTGAGCCTGGCAATTTTTACGTGCTTCCACAATCTCCCCAGCAGTTCAAGCAGCTCTCGATGGTGGCAGGATTCGAAAAATATTTTCAAATAGCACGCTGTATGCGCGACGAAGACACTCGCGGAGACCGCCAGCCGGAATTCACCCAGCTCGACTACGAGTTATCATTCGTGGACCAAGAAGATGTGATTTCGTACACGGAAGAAATGTTCATCAAGATGGTGCAGAGCGTGTATCCAAACAAGAAGATCCAACAGATTCCGTTTCCGCGCATCTCGTACGCCGAGTCGATGGAAAAATACGGTAATGACAAACCTGACCTTCGCGAAGACAAGAATGATCCCGACCTGCTCGCATTCTGCTGGATCGTCGATTTTCCTATGTTTGAAAAAGATTCTGAAGGCGGAGTGCAGGCCGTGCATCATCCGTTCACTCAGGTTATGGCCGAGGACGCGCACTTGCTCGACACTGAGCCCTTGAAGGCTCGCGCCAACGCATACGACATCGTTCTCAACGGCTACGAGCTTGGCGGCGGATCCATCCGCATACACGACAGGGAAATGCAGAATCGCATCTTCCAGCTTCTCGGCCTCTCTCAAGAGACGATCGAAGCCCGCTTTGGACATATGCTCAAAGCATTCGAATACGGAGCTCCACCTCACGGCGGCTGCGCGCAAGGTATCGACCGTATCGTCATGCTCCTCCAAAATGAGCCAAATATCCGCGAAGTGATCGCGTTTCCAAAGACCGGTGAAGGCAAGGACCTGATGATGAGCGCTCCATCCGAAATCTCAGACAAGCAGATGAAGGAATTGGGCCTGCAAATACGCAAATAATTAGGCATCCAAGGATTAGTATGTTAAGGTAATGGCCTTACCAACCTAATCGAAATACATACCATGGATGAACAGAACACACCAGTAGTTGAAGAAACCGAAGCTCCAGCAGTTGAAACTCCTGCAGAGGAAACAGCTCCAGAAGCTACCGAAGAGACAGCTGCGTAATAGCAATTTTCAAAATCGGCCCCGATAGGGGTCTTTTTTGTGCTTGGTTGATTTGTGCACAAAAAGCATTGACACTTTATCGGTGCATGCTAGACTGAAAATGTACTACATTATATGAGTTCAATAACGCAAACATCCTACTGCATGCAGTGGTCAAAGGTCAGCTTCGTCATCCGTCACAATCGGGGACTTATCTTTGCGTTGAATTCCACTCATAGACATCAATAGAACTGGAAATCCATACTACTCAACCCAAAAATAAGTCCCTGATTCAAGTCAGGGACTTATTTTTACATATGTACGTTGGTGTCAGTGCGTTCGGGGAGTCTAGAAACCCCGAACGCGGTGGCACGAAGATACAAAGAAGGGACAAGCCACCAAGTCTCTTCGCTATTCCTAACGTACATTAAAAACCAAATAGTATGTCGCAGAACACTACTCCAGTATCCGCCAACGTCGAAAACCAGCCAATTTTTGTGGATCATGCTTGGCATGTGCCACAACCCGAACCGAAGCCTTCCTTGGAGGAAGAGCTGAAGAATCACATTGGTGCCGTCCATGTAGACGAAAACAATAACGTCGTAATGGGAGGCCCAGGAACAAACCGTCATGTCTAACTTTTAAACAGCATCGTATGCACATTGAGCAAGAACAAGCCGAAGAACTGCTGCCGCCAGCAGAGGAAATAATCGCCGATGATCCTGAAGTGGTAACTGAGCAATCAAATGTCTCCACGCTTCTCATGATCAAAAGCCCCAGTTTTCAAAAAATTGAGGATGCGAACGGAAAATGGCGTTACTAAGTAGAATAATCAAAAACCCCGAGCATGCTCGGGGTTTTTTTATCGCCTGACTATTTCGAGAAGAAAAGTTCGCTGAACTTGAGTCCTTTTTTTACTAGGTCGACGGTGAAGTTCTCATCGATACCGTGCATGTTGCAGTCGTCATTTCCAAGAGATATAAGTAATGTATCTTTGCCAAGCGTCTTTTTGTAGTCGGATACTATCGGAATTCCTCCTCCTACGTAGTGAACGATCGGTTCTATGCCATATGCCTTCTTGAGTAGACCTCGAACCTCTTTCGCGCTTTTTGATTCAACATCAACAACCACAGGGTCGCTGCATTCTGTGCGGGTTATAGTGGTTTTTACATACGCTGGCAATTGTTTTTTGATATGATCAGCGATCTTTTGGAATACTTTCTCAGGATTTTGTTTACCGACACAGCGTACATTGATTCGAGCTTCGGCATTCGCAGGCACGATATTGGCATATCCTTCGCCAATATATCCAGTTTTTATGCCAGTTACTTGCAGAGTCGGGCGAAGTCCTGTTTGGGTAAAGTGATCGAGGCCTTTCTCTGGAGTTAGGGCCTTTACGCCTGCCAATTTCATTATTTCTTTGTCGGTTTTTATCGAGCGGAGGATCTTTTTCGTAGTAGGGGAAATAACAGGAACGCCGTCATAAAATCCTGGGACTGTTATCTTGTTGTTCTTGTCGAATAGGCCGGCAAGGACCTTGGAAAGCTCATTTGCCGAATTGGGGATGGTTCCACCGAAAATTCCTGAGTGCAGGTTTGAAGGCGCTGTCTGGACCTGGACAGTCATATTGAATCCTCCTCGAAGCGATGCCTCGATCGTTGGAGTTTTGCCAATGATCTCTCCATCGGAAATGATGATGTAATCGGTCTGTAACTTATTTTTTTTCTGCAAAACAAGCTTCGTCATCTCAGGGTTTGAAGTCTCTTCGTTTCCTTCGATCATGAAGATGACATTGTATTTGAGCTTATCTTGCTTGATGAGCTCCCCGACAGTGACGATGTGAATGAGGTTCTGTCCTTTATTGTCGACTACACCGCGAGCAAAGAGTTTGCCTTTGCGGACAGCAAGTTTAAATGGCTCATCGGTCCAGCCGTCTTCTTTTTCTGCCGGTTGTACATCGTAGTGTCCGTAGACAAGCACGGTTTCTGCTTTTGGACTTACCTCGTAGCGTGCATACACGACAGGGTTCGCACACTCCGTCTTCCATGACTCGACTTTGAATCCGTAATTGGTAAACACGAAGGTAAGCCAGTCCACCGTTTTTTCCATATCGTTCTTGAATGCCAGGTCGGTAGAAATGCTTTTGAATGCAACGTATTCCCTCAGTAATTCTATGTATGTGGTAAACATATCTACACTGTAGCAGATTCCCAGCATACGTAAAATCATGGAAAGAGTGGCATGCCAAACTGGGGAAAATAAGGTAGTATATTCGTGTGGAAGAAACTCGCGCCGTATCTGAATATCGAGTAAAAACTGGCTCATTCGAGGGCCCATTGGAGCTCCTTTTGAATTTGGTTGAGAGTCGAAAACTCTTCATCAATGAGATCTCGCTCGCCGGGGTGACCGACGATTTTCTTTCGTATGCGCGGGCCTTGCCAAAAAACGACCTTGCCGAGCTGACATCGTTCCTCTCTGTGGCTGCAACGCTCATTCTGGTCAAATCTCGATCGCTTCTTCCTGGATTCATTGTTACGAAGGAAGAAGAAAAGGATATTGCCGATCTTGAAAGCCGGCTTGCTCTGTATTCGATGATCCGCGAGATTGGAACTGAGCTTTCCGAACGCTATGGCAAGACAGTCATTCATTTGCCTCCGGAGCGGGGCACGATCATGGCTGTGTTTGCCCCTGATCCAAAACTCACAACAGGGATTCTCTTGCAGGCAGTTTCCGATACGCTCAATCGTGTTCCCAAGGAAGAAGTCCTTCCGCAAGTCCGCATTCGAAAGATTATCACGATCGACGAGATGCTTACGAGTCTATCCGAGCGTATGGCAAGCGCTGTTAGCCTCTCGTTTCGACAGTGGCAAAAGAGTGTCGCTGTAGGCGAAGACGAAGAGGCGACCCGCAAGAACATCATTGTATCTTTCCTGGCGATGCTCGAACTCGTGCGTTCTGGTATGATGGATGCGTTGCAGGGAACGGCTTTCGACGACATTGAATTGACTGGAATCAAGGAAGAAGATCGGCTCGCAGATAATTAAACCTATGAAAACCTCATCACTTATCGAAGCATTACTTTTTTCACGCTCCGAACCATGGACGTTTCTTGAGCTGGAGAAGGCACTCGCAGTTTCAAGCGCACAAATAGCCGAGGCTGTGTCCGAACTCGAATCCTCTCTTGTGGATCGAGGTATTCATCTTATTCAGGCGGGGGACACTCTTACGCTTGGCACGCACCCCGACGCGCATGCGATCCTTGAAAAATTGTACAAGGAGGAATTGAGCAAAGGACTTTCGAAGGCTTCGATCGAGACGCTTTCCATCATCATGTACGGCACCGAGATCACTCGCGGCAAGATAGACTACATTCGCGGAGTCAATTCGGGATTTATCCTTCGCTCGCTGCTTGTTCGCGGCCTAATCGAGCGAATGCCATACCCGCGCGACCGCAAGCGATTTATGTACGCACCGACGGTAGCGCTCCTTGCAACGCTTGGAGTTGAAAAGCCGGAGGCATTGCCGGACTACGAGCGTGTTCACGCGCAATTGGAGAAGGCGGCATTCGGTGCAGAGATTCCAGAAGAAACAAATGGAGAACAAGATCAAAATAGAGCAGCGTAGCCTTATTGTCATCCTGGCTCTTCTCGTTCTCATTGCATCGGCAAGCATATACGAACACAAAGAACAGGCCAGGCGTGAGGCGTGCGTCCAAATGAAGAACGAGCTGATCCAAGGCACATTTGGATCAGCGATTTCCGGCATCCAGGCTCATTCTTTTTTTGCATACGATTTCACGCAAAGCCTGCCACTCTACGGAAAGAACGAAAACGAGCCTCGTCCGCTAGCCTCGCTAACGAAACTTATGACGGTGCGTCTTGCTCTCGAGCATGGCTCGCCGACAGATTTTTATACTGTGCGGAATCACGATTTGGACTCCGATGCTTTTGCCGGATTTGCGATTGGCGACAGTTACCGCATCGAAGATCTCATACGCGCAGCGCTCATCGGCTCGGTCAATGATGCTGCCATGATGCTTGCGCGAAGCACTGGAGCTACTGACAGCGCCTTTGTCGACTCGATGAATTTTGAATCTGCTCATCTTGGATTTTCAAGCCTTCATTTTGGCAATCCCACAGGACTCGACATTAATGACGATACTGTTGCCACGGCGTTCGGATCGGCGCATGAAATTCTCTCGCTTCTGTATGTCGATTACCGCGATTTTCCAGAAATGATCTCGCTCTCGACTCACAAGGAAGACGTCATCGAAGCGACGAACGGAAGGACCATCCAGCTCAAAAACACTGATCAGGCAATCGACAAATTACCCCTATTATTAGGCTCAAAAACGGGTTATACTGACACCGCAGGAGGCAATTTGGCCGTCCTGTGGCGCGAACCTTCCGGTGACACTCTGGGAGCTGCAGTGCTTGGATCGACCGAAGAAGGCAGATTTTCCGATATGGTCGCCATCCATGACGCAGCCAATGCATACACACTCGGAATCCGCTCGCTGCCAAAATTCTGTAAGCCATAATGAAAGAACAGATCAAAAAAATCATCCCGGAATTTGCCATGAACGCGTACCATAAGGTACGCGGATTGCATGCGGCCGCCAAGCATTCTTTTCCTGCAAAAAATATGATAGTCATTGGCGTGACCGGTACGAAAGGCAAGACTTCGACGGCGAATTATATTTGGTCAGTGCTCCACGCTGCCGGTTTTAAGACAGGACTCGTATCAAGCGCGAATTTTCGCATCGGCGAAAAAGAAGAAGCTAATCCATATCATATGACGATGCCGAGTCCGTACATCATCCAAAAAAAGCTGCGCCAGATGGAGCAAGACAACGTTGCCGTTGTTGTTATGGAAATGACCTCGGAAGGGATGAAGCAGTTTCGCCACACTGGGATTCCTGTCGATATCGCCGTCTTCACTAATCTCACTCCTGAGCATCTTGGAAGCCATAAGGGAAGCTTTGAGGTGTACAAAAAAGCCAAAGGCGCACTCTTTCGTTCGTTTGGCGAACAAAAAAAGGTCCTTTCGGGAATCGAAATCCCGAAAGTTATTATTGCCAATGCTGACTCTGAACACGCGGAATATTACTTGTCGTTTCCGGCCGATCAGAAAATCACGTTTGGGTTGGAACATGGCGATGTGCAGGCGCTTGGAATTGAGTCACTCAAAAACGGCACGACATTCACCGCCAACGGTACGCGTTTCGCCCTTTCTATCCCCGGAGTCTTCAATGTATATAACGCGCTGCCCGCAGTGATTATTGGTTCGCTTTTGGAAATTCCACCGATGACGATCGTTTCCGGGCTAAAAGAACTTTCTGTTATCCCTGGACGCATGGAATCTATCGATGAAGGACAGGCTTTTTCAGTGTATGTTGACTACGCCCATGAGCCGGCAAGTCTGCAAGCACTGCTTGGCACGGCAAAAGGATTAAAGGATCCGGAAGGCAAGATTATTTTACTTATGGGAGTAATCGGCGGAGGCCGCGCGCCGCGGGCCGAACTTGCCGAACTTGCTGCGCAGTTAGCTGATACTCTCATTATCACCAATGAAGATCCGTACGAGGGCGACCCAAAGACAATGATCGCCGAACTTGCAAATGTCGCCGAAACGCAAGGGAAGATAGAAGGGCAAGATCTTTTTTCGATCCTTGACCGCAAAGAAGCTATTACAAAAGCTCTCTCATTGGCCAAGCAAGGTGATATAGTATTGATATCGGGAAAGGGCGCCGAGACGACAATGATGACAAAGGACGGTGCCCTTCCATGGAACGAACGCGAGATCGTGAGAGACTTAGTAAAAAAAGCAGCAGCACAGAATGTATAATCTCCTTCAACTTCACGCAACCATCAACGATGCCGTAAAGATCTTTCTTCCGGCGATAGCTGCCTTTATAGTTGGTATGGGAATCACCCCCGTCATTACGCACTATCTCTACAAGTGGGAACTCTGGAAAAAAACGAGTGTGGAAAAAACGATCGATGGCAGGGAAGCCACGATTTCAAACAAGCTTCACAACGACGAAGTGCGCAAAACTCCACGCATGGGCGGAGTGATCGTTTGGGGCTCGGTTGTCATCACGACGATTCTCATTGCTGCCGTCGCACTCCTTGTTCCGTCGCATGCCTCGATCAAGCTTTCGTATCTCTCTCGCAATCAAACTTGGTTGCCGCTCTTTACGCTCATCATTGCCTCGCTCGTAGGTTTGATCGACGATGCGCTAGTTGTTGCTGGTAAGGGAACATTTGTCGGTGGCGGACTCTCGATTCGAAAACGCCTGCTTGTAGTGCTTGGCTTGGCGCTCGTAGGCGGATTATGGTTCTACACAAAGCTTGGAATCACCGGTATTCATATTCCATTTGGCGGCACGCTGGTGCTGGGTGCACTTTTCATACCATTTTTCATCATTGTCATGTTGGCTGTCTATTCGGGCGGAATCATCGACGGAGTCGACGGTCTCGCCGGCGGAGTGTTCATCGTTATGTTTTCCGCCTATGCAGTCATCGCATATTCGCAAAACCAAATCGACCTGACCGCATTTTCTATGGTCATTGTTGGAAGCTTGCTGGTGTTTCTTTGGTTCAATATTCCTCCGGCACGGTTCTTTCTTTCAGAGACCGGAACGATGGGGCTTACCACGACTCTCACTGTCATCGCATTTCTCACAGGGCAAGTATTCATTTTGCCGATCATCGCGCTTCCGCTCGTGATAACGACGGCGTCAGTCATTATTCAGCTTCTGTCAAAAAAGTTCCGCAACGGCAAAAAAGTGTTCTTGGTGGCTCCACTCCACAACCACTTCATCGCAAAGGGTTGGCCGACATACAAGGTCACCATGCGCTACTGGGTGTTTTCCGTGCTTTGCGCCGTAGTCGGCATCGTAATCGCTCTCATTTCATAATTCATGCCAGCTGAAAAAAGATCGATTGATTACATTTTCCTTGCCATCACGATCGTACTCGTGGTTGTGGGTATATTCGCATTCTTTTCCGCCTCGCTCGGCGTGCTGGCGCGTGACGAAGGCAAGTTCTATCAAATATTGATCTCGCAGATCGCACTCGGACTTGTGGGAGGAACGATCGCCTTGTATTTTTGCACACGTATTCCATATCGCTTTTGGCGAGATCATTCCGCGCTCATACTCATGGCTGGTCTTGGGTTGACGCTCCTTGTTTTTGTTCCGCATCTTGGCTTCGCGCACGGCGGCGCGCGGAGATGGGTCTCGATCTTTGGCGTATCGTTTCAGCCGGTGGAATTCCTCAAGATCTCTGTGATCATTTATCTAGCGACTTGGCTCTCGTGGGTAAAGAAACGCAACGACAATCCGCTTTTTGGCATCCTCGCACTCTTTCTCATTATCGGCATGGTTGCGAGTGTGCTTGTTTTCCAGCCTGATACAAAAAGCCTCATCCTCATGTCTACGACAGGTCTCGGCATGTTGTTTCTCTCTGGTACTCCCATCCGCCATCTTCTGATATTCGGCGGAACGATCACGGCTATCTTTCTCATTGTTGCGTTCAACACTCCATACCTGAGTTCGCGCATCAGTACATTCCTCCATCCGACAAATGATCCAACAGGATCTTCCTATCAGCTTCAGCAGTCGCTCATCGCCATTGGCTCGGGCCAGTTGCGCGGGCGGGGATTTGGCCAAAGCATCCAGAAATTCAGTTACTTGCCTGAACCGCAAGGGGATTCGATCTTTGCCGTCATCGGCGAAGAGTTCGGATTCATCGGCACAACCGTCGTCGTCTGTCTCTATATCCTCTTTGCCATGCGCGGGCTCTGGATCGCTCGTCGTGCGCCGGATCTCTTCAGTGGACTCTTGGCGAGTGGACTTGTTATACTGTTGTCGCTCCAGGCATTTATGAATATTGCCTCGATCACCGGACTCTTTCCACTCACTGGGGTGCCACTGGTGTTCATGAGTCAAGGTGGAACATCGCTTCTCATCTCACTCGCCGCGGTCGGCATTATCCTTCGCATATCAAAAGAACGAAAAATTTAATTTTATTTATGAAAATCGTATTTACGGGAGGAGGAACTGGAGGACATTTTTATCCGATAATCGCTGTTGCGGAATCGGTGCATTCGATCGTGGATCGCGAAAAGATCCTCAATCTCGAACTGTACTATTATTCCGATTCACCGTATGACAAGCAAGCATTGTTTGAAAACGGCATTCTGTATAAAAATATTCCGGCCGGAAAGCGTCGCGTCTACCGATCGATCAAGAACACAATCGATCTTTTCCGTACTGGCATTGGCACGCTCACTGCGCTTGGTTCGCTCTTTTTCCTGTATCCGGATGTTGTATTTGGCAAAGGAGGTTATGCTAGTTTTCCTGTGCTTCTTGCAGCACGACTGCTCGGCATTCCCGTCGTCATCCATGAATCCGACTGCGCTCCAGGCCGTGTAAACAAATGGGCCGGAAAATTCGCTAAACGGATCGCCGTGTCATACGACGAAGCAAGCGCGTATTTTCCAAGAGAAAAAGTGGCCCTCACGGGGCAGCCGATCCGCGCCGAAATAAAGGAAAAGAAGACTGAGGGCGCATATGAATACCTCAAGCTCGATCCCACGATTCCGACCATTCTCGTGCTCGGCGGCTCGCTCGGTGCTGAAGCCATCAATAACATCATTATCGACTCGCTTGCTCAGCTCCTTCCTTACTACCAGATCATCCACCAGACCGGAGTGAATAATTTCAAGGAAGTCGATACGCAGACCAAGTTCTTGCTCGAAGGTAATGAATTTGCTGGTCGCTACCGCCCATACCCGTTCCTCAATGTCTTGGCGCAAAAAATGGCTGCCGGAGCTTCATCTATCGTTATTACACGCGCAGGTTCGGCACTATTTGAGATCGCAGCATGGGGCTTGCCGGCTATAGTCATCCCGATTGACGAATCGCACGGCGATCACCAGCGCAAGAATGCGTTCAATTATGCTCGTCATGGATGCGCTCGCGTGATCGAAGAGGGGAATCTCTCGCCGACCATTTTGGTCTCCGAGATCAAGCGTATTCTCGAGAACGATATTGAACGCAAGAATATGGCACTCTCCGCAAAGGCATTCTCCACCCCTGAAGCTGCCGATAAAATAGCGCAAGTATTAATTAATATCGCGCTCCAGCACGAAAAATAATTAAAATTCCAAAAACTGCGCATTTCATCGTTGCCTCGCTCGCGTCTCGAACCGCATCAGTTTTTGAATTTCTATATCAAAAAAAAGGAACCATTCGGCTCCTTTTTGTCTTTCAATAGATCTTCTTATTCTTCTCCTGCATCAAACGTAAGCTTACACGGGTGCAGATCCTTGTTGTTGGGATCAAATGGTGCCGTCGAGTAGCACACAAAGTATGCGCCCTCTTCCATGACAAACTGATGCGCCATGTACGGAGGGATGGTCATTATTGTTCCCGGTTGAACGAATACACGTTCAACATCACCGATTACCACGCCATTTTTATCTACGTGGGCCAGGAGTATTATTCCTGAGCCTTCAACGAAATAAAATGTTTCATTTTTTCCTTCGTGATAGTGGTCTGCGAGAACCACCTCGCCCTTAAATATATTGAATCGCTGCCATGAATCGCTCTCCCTATTACATTCTTCGAGGAGTCTGCGGTCGTCTACGTGTGCAAATTCAAAAGTGATTCCATGCAATATTTTGTTGATATCGCGAATGTCAAAGTTCTCTAACGTTACCATGATGCTGTTTTTTAGTTGTTCATCATTATAATAGCACTTTTATTTAAAAATGTCAATTGCCAGGCAAAAAACGAAGCAGTACAATACTCCTATGGAAAAAACATCAAAAATCTATGTTGCCGGACACCGTGGGCTCGTGGGCTCGGCCATAGTTCGCGCACTTACCAAGCAGGGCTATACAAACCTTATAACCCGAACTCGCGAAGAGCTTGATCTCTTGAATCAAAAAGCGGTTCGAGATTTCTTTGCCACCGAAAAGCCTGAGTACGTTTTCGTTGCTGCAGCAAAAGTTGGCGGTATTATGGCCAACAGCACATATCCTGCGGACTTCATTTATCAAAACCTAGTGATCGAAACCAACATTATCGACTCTGCATATCAAAGTGGCGTGAAGAAACTCGAATTCCTTGGAAGCTCGTGCATCTATCCGCGAATGTCGCAGCAGCCGATCAAGGAGGAATATCTCATGACCGGCCCGCTTGAACCTACGAACGAAGCGTATGGTATCGCCAAGATTGCCGGCATCGTCATGTGTCAGTCATACAACAAGCAATATGGCACGAATTATATTTCTCTCATGCCGACCAATCTCTATGGCGACAATGACAACTTCGACCTCACCAGCTCACACGTGCTTCCGGCAATGATCCGCAAATTCCACGAAGCCAAAGTCGCTGGCGTTCCCGAAATGACGCTCTGGGGTACTGGAGTCGCGATGCGAGAATTTCTTCACGTTGATGATCTTGCCGATGCAGCCGTGTATCTCATGAACACATACAGCGACGGACAGCATGTGAATGTGGGTACTGGTGTGGACATCACGATCAAAGAACTTGCCGAAACGATCAAGGAGATCGTTGGCTACGAAGGCACAATCATTTGGGATTCGACCAAGCCTGACGGCATGCCACGTAAGCTTCTTGATATGACCAAGCTTCACGGTCTCGGCTGGAAGCACACGATCGATCTCAAAGAGGGGATCAAACGCACATATCAGTGGTTTTTGGAGAATAAGATATAGAAAACTGAATATTGACAAATCGCTCTATTATATGCTATAATAGAGCGATTTTTTCTTTACCATCTAAAACGTAAATAATGCAGACAGAACTCAATGATTCCGAAATCAGGGCCGTAGTCGCCCAATTATTCCCCGAGAATAAAGTAGATTACTTCACCAAGCTTGGCATCGAAATGAAAGAGGCTTTGGCGCTACACAAAGAAGTAGGATTATGGGAGCTGAAGGACGGTAAGCTCGATAAAGCAAATATTACTGCTCACTGTTTACTAACCACGGCGCGCGTAGGGGTATTTGCCGACGTCCTGCAACTGAGTGACGGAAAATACGAGGCTATGAAAGGCTCAGCATCTCATGATTACTTCAAAATGAAGGAAAATGAAATCACAGCTGTCAAAGGAAAAACTTGGGCTGCCTACGAAGAAGCAAGCCTGGAGTCTGTCCAGGGAATGCATAAGGCTGGTTTTAATTACAGAACCATACGTTTTGCATCCGCAAATGGACACGGTTCACTCAAGTCAATCGAAGTGTTACTGAACAAGCCGAAATTGCACTACGGAGATCTTGAATGCTTGATCGCCCATTATGTGGACGATTACACGATCAATGATTTACCGGTTAGTCCGGTTTCCGATGATTGGTCAGTCAATGATTTTGACCGAAGGATACAGGCCAACAAAGCCAATCCTAAGTATAAGATCCTTGATGAGGAAGGCAGGCAGCATTTCAATGGCGAATCAACCTTCGAAGCGCAAGAACGCATTGGCCATTTAGTAGAAAACTTTTTGGCGGAACGCGTGAGCCAGGCTTTAGGAAGATACATTCCACCAAAAAGATTACCGGACTGTATCGAATTCTTATTGCAAAAAGCGATGGAACTATAGAGCTAAGAAAAAGAACAACAAAAGACAACCGAATGGTTGTCTTTTTATTTTGCATGGCATTTCGTTTTAAATTTGCTAGTATGGTCATATGAATATGTCAGGCACTGTTGTCACGCGCATCGCTCCGTCGCCGACGGGGTTTTTCCATATGGGCACGCTCCGCACGGCACTTTTTTGCTATCTCTTCGCCCGTCAAAACAATGGCCAATATCTCCTCCGCATCGAGGACACGGACAAGATCCGCTCGAAGAAGGAGTACGAAGACGATATCCTCTCGTCGCTCGAATGGCTCGGCATCAAATACGATGCATTCTTTCGTCAAAGCGAACACCTCGACAATCACAAGATATTCTTGAACCAGCTCATCGACGGAGGCAACGCCTATGTTTCGAAAGAAGAATCAAAGGATGAGCCTGGTGTCATGCGTGAAGTCATTCGTTTCAAAAATACCGGCGAGACCATCGCCTTCCACGACCTGATCCTCGGGGACATTTCAGTGGATACGACCGATCTTGGCGATTTCGTGATCGCAAAGGATTTTGATACTCCGCTCTACAATTTTGCCGTAGTCGTTGACGACTGCGAGGCTGGGATCACACATGTTATTCGCGGACAGGATCATGTGTCGAACACTCCGCGTCAGATCTTGTTGTATCGAGCACTCGGCAAGCCGGAACCAAAGTTCGCCCACATTCCGCTTATCCTTGCCGAAGACAAGCAAAAGCTCTCCAAGCGAAAGCATGGTGCGGGAGTCTCCGTTCGCCACTACCGCGAGCAGGGATATTTGCCGGAAGCACTCATTAATTTCATGGCATTCATCGGATGGAATCCTGGTACCGAACAGGAAATATTTTCACTCGATGAACTCATCGAAGCATTTGATATCGAGCGCGTGCAAAAGAGTCCTGGCGTGTTCAATGTCGAAAAGCTCAATTGGCTGAACAAGGAATACATAAAAAAGCTTTCGAATATAGAGCAGAAAGAATGGATCACTCGATTCCTTCCTGATGAAATTCGTGCACTGCCGAATTTTAGCGAGGAAAAGCTTGATGCACTCATTCCGGTGATTGCGGAACGCATTGAGAAATTTGCCGATGTGCGCGACCTTACAGAAAAAGGAGAGTTGGCAGTATTTTTTGAGACTCCCACGGCTCACAAGGAACTTCTTGTGTTTAAGGGTTCTACTGCCGAAGAGACAAAGGAATTCTTGCAGAAATCACGCGAAATCCTCGAAGCGCTCGATGGATCACTCTGGTCAATCACTGAGATTAAGAATGCGCTCATGGCATTTGCCGACACGCTTCCAAAACGCGGTCCGTTTTTGCATCCACTCCGCTCAGCACTTTCTGGTTTGGAAAAATCTCCCGATCCTTTCACTATCGCTTCAATCATAGGCAAAGACGAAACTCTCGCACGTATCAATGCAGCGATCACGCTTCTGGTATAATAGGAGCATGGGCAACAAAAAATATCTTTTTCTGGCGACGCTTGGCATACTTGCCGTGTGTCTTTTTGCCGGCGCAGGACAGATCCATGCGGACACTGCTGCCGAACTGCAAGCCAAGATCGATGCACAGAACAAAGCTCTCAATAGTCTTAACGCCGAGATCGCGCAATATCAAAATCAGCTCACTGTCATCGGCAACAACAAAAACACACTCTCAAACGCCATCAAAGCACTCACCATCCAAGCGCAGAAACTCGCTGCTGACATCAAAGTCTCGCAGGCCAAAATCTCTGCAACGAACGCCAAGATCGATCTTCTTGGAAGCACGATTGTCAATACAAACAACTCCATTGGCGATCTTAAGACCGCTTTGGGAAAGAGTCTGCGCGAAATGAATGCGCAAGATCGCTCTTCCGACAGTATTATTGCCACGATGCAGAATTTTTCTGATGTCTGGCGCTATGCCGGCGAACAGAATGCCTTTCGAAGCGGCATACAAGAGAAGGTGAGCGAACTCGCCGTAACAGAGCAGGTCTTGATCACAAAAAAAGGCGAGGTTGAGTCTGCCAAAAAAACTTTGCTCGCGCTCGATTCACAGCTCAAAGACCAGCGCACCATCACCATGAACACGCAGGCGCAAAAAAATTCGCTTCTTGTATCGACCAAGAATAGCGAAAAAGCGTATCAAAAATTGCTGGCCGACAAGATCGCTCTGAAGAATCAGATGGAAGGGGATTTGCGCGATTTTGAATCCAAACTTAAGTATGTGCTCAATCCAAAGCTTCTGCCGCCGGCTGGATCAAGCCCGTTGGCTTGGCCACTCGATAAGATCGTCATCACCCAGCTCTTTGGACGCACTGTTGATGCTCAGCGTCTCTACACGAGCGGCACGCACAACGGCGTGGACTTCGGCGTACCAATTGGTACGCCGGTCAAAGCAATGGCGAGTGGAGTCATTGTCGGTTCAGGCAACACTGACCTCTCTTGTCCGAAGGCCTCATATGGAATGTGGCTCTATATCAAGTATGACAACGGCCTCTCAAGCCTCTACGGCCACCTCTCGCTCATCAAAGCTTCCAACGGACAGCGTGTATCAGCCGGCGATGTTGTGGCGTATAGCGGAATGACTGGCTATGCCACCGGCCCGCACCTGCATCTCACCATCATTGCAGCCGATGCCGGCAGTATTCAAAGTTTTCCAAGTAAGGCATGTAACGGCAAGAATTACACTGCACCCGTCGCAGCCCTCAACGCATATCTCGACCCGATGTTGTATTTGCCGAAATAAAAAACCGTTGCTTGTGGCAACGGTTTTAACTACAGGTAATTATATTATTCCTTTTCTGCAACGGTCCAGTACGGAGGAACCAGTTTGGGCATAAGGTTTACATTGATATGTTCAATGGTGCAGGGGTCGCCCGTTTTAAGTCTTTCATCGACGATCAAGCCGCGACAAACACCATTTCTACCAGTAAATGAACTCTCATACATACCGTCCTCTCCCTTAGGATTCGCCAGAAAAAGATGTCCCTTTTCGGCTCTGCAATAAAATCGATATACGATATCAGGCTGAATTTTCAATAGCTTTTTTGTTTTATGCATACCTGCAACAAAAGCTATGTAACACATGAGAATGACTGGACCGATTAAAATAAGTATATGTTTCGGTTGATCAGAAAACAGGAAGACTGTTAAAGCGAAGCAAATAGCGAGTACATGACTAATTTTCATATGTATATATTTCATATCATAATACGTTATTATAACAATAAAGTCAATATTAGGATGAAAAAACCTTGATATTTATGGTTTTTATGTTAATCTAGCTACATGTCAAAGAACGAAACAGTTCTTCGGTTCGAAGAGCTGTCATTTGAATATGGCCACAACAAGCCCATTCTCGATGCGGTGAGTTTTTCCGTGCGCAGCGGCTCCAAGGTTGCGCTCATGGGCCAGAATGGTGCCGGCAAGAGCACTATCTTCGGCTTAATCAACGGAACAAGCGCGCCTGAATCCGGCTCGGTCATCGTCGGCAACGGCGTCACGATTGCAACTTCACGCCAAGTCATTCCTCGCAACGAGCTCGACCTCACTGTACGTGCTTTCTTCGAAAAATGTTTTTCCAAAAAAGTCTACGATATCGATCCGAAAATTGACGACGTACTTGAAGTGGTCAATCTCAAAGGCCATGAAAAAGTGCACGATCGCATCATTCGCAGTTTTTCTGGTGGACAACAGGCACGCCTTCTTCTCGCATCTGCACTTATTACCGATCCGGATCTGCTCCTTCTCGACGAGCCAACAAACAACCTCGACAAAGCCGGTATCGAACACCTCACCGACTTTCTTTCGACTTACAAAAAGACCGTCATCGTTATTTCCCACGATGCGGAATTCTTGAATGCTTTTACCGACGGAGTCTTGTATTTGGATATCTATACACGCAAGATCGAGCAGTATGCCGGCAACTACACGAACGTACTCAAAGACATCACGGCTCGCGTGGAAAAAGAAAACATGAAGAACGCCCAGCTTGCCAAGCAGATCCAGGCAAAGAAAGACAAGTCCAATGAATTCGCTCACAAGGGAGGACGCTTGCGTCTCGTCGCAAAGCGCATGAAGGAGCTTGCCGAAGATCTCGAAGAAGAAATGGTGGACGTTCGCAAAGAAGACAAGACGATCCGCCCATTCACGATCCCGGCCCAGCCAGAGATGATCGGCGAGATCATTGCGATCAATTCGCTCACGATGATGAAAAATCACAAGATCGTGGAGCGCAATTTCAAAGTATCGCTCAAGAAGAACCAGCACCTGCTCCTCAAGGGCCCGAATGGAATAGGGAAGACGACGCTTCTGGAAAGCCTTGCTCGAGGCACGGCCAAGGGTGCAGTGATCCAAAAGGGGATTCGTGTCGGCTACTACCGCCAGGATTTTTCCACACTTAATTTCGACGAGACGGTTTTCACTGCACTCAAGAATATCGTTTTGAAGATCACCGGACGATTCGAAGAGGAACGCATGCGAAGCGTGGCTGCAGGATTTTTGCTCACTGGAGAGATCATGCAGACCAAGATCGGTTCGCTTTCCGAAGGACAAAAGGGTCTCGTGGCATTCGCTAGTCTTGTGCTTGAACAGCCAGGACTCCTCATTCTCGACGAGCCGACAAACCACATCAACTTCCGCCACCTCCCGATCATTGCAAAGGCACTCGACCAATATCAAGGCGCGATGATCCTCGTATCACACGTACCAGAATTCGTTAGTCAGATTCGTGTAGACGATACTCTTGATCTCGACAAGTAGCATTTTTTCTACACTCACCAGGTGAGTGTAGAAAAAAGAGGAGAAATAAAAAACGTACCTACCTGGTACGTTTTTTGTTATGTTTATTTTTCATCGACTAATTGCCAATCATTTTGGCTGGCACGCTGAGTCAGTTCATTTTTTGCGCTACTGTGCACTCCGTTGCCATGAAAATAATGCACCATCACTTCATTACCACTTCTTTTGCACACCTTGGAGTTTACATACGCAGCCTCTTTCCCTGACTCCTTATTTAATTCGAAGGGGTATACGAATGTCTTGTCAGTCACAATAATATAATCCTCGTATGTCTTAGTGAAATGAAGCGTTGTGTTTGTGCCTACTACCGAATACGATGCCGTAAAAATAGTCTTCTTGATTGCGTTTGCCATAGGATGATGATTTTCATCACTTTAATGGATTTTGGCAGAATGTCAAACAGGGCTTACTTCGCAAGATATTTCTTTCCGTACTTTGCCATCTCGGCGAAGATGGCCGCCAAATTCTGACCCTTTTTTGTTATGGAATATGCTTGGTCTTTCTTTGTTATGACGCCGTCCTTTTCCAATTTTTGAAGCTTGAGCGTCAGCGTGCGAGTGCTGATGCCCTCAAGCGATTCGTGAAGATCGCAAAAACGCATGGACCGCTTCATAAGGTCACGAAGCATGAGCATCGTCCACACATCGGAGAGGAGGGCGGCGGCTTTTGCAGTTGGACAACTGGCCATGCTATGGTCTTTCATATATTTTGCATTTTAGCATACTTTACTTTGTAAAGTAAATAGGATATAGTCACAGTATTATAAACCTAACGTAACTACTAGTATGACTACATGGAACATAGACCCCGTGCACAGCGAAATCGGATTTAAAGTGAAGCACTTGATGGTCTCAACCGTCAAAGGCAAATTCGACGAATTCAGCGGTACTGCAGTAACTGCAGATGATTCGTTTGTCGATGCAAAGATCTCCTTTGAGGCAAACGTGGCCAGTATCACAACTCACCAGGCGCAGCGCGACGAACACCTGCGCTCAAGCGACTTTTTTGATGCGGAACACTTTCCAAAGCTGACCTTCGTCTCAAAGTCATTCACCAAGACGGGCGACAACGCGTTTGCATTGGTTGGCGACTTTACAATGCGTGGAGTCGCCAAGGAGATCACGCTTTCGGCCATATTCAATGGCATCGCTACGAATCCTATGAACAATATTCGCGTTGCAGCCTTTGATGTATCTGGAAAAATCAACCGAATGGATTTTGGTGTCAAATGGAACGCTGCTGTTGAAGCAGGCGGAGTCGTAGTGAGTGAGGATGTTGCATTTGATATCGGCATCGAGCTCAAGGAAGAGGCGACTGCATAACAATGAATTACCATATTAAAAGGGCCGCGCCTGGCGCGGCCCTTTTAATATGGTGTCTTCTTCGTGCTAAACTACTTTCATCATGCATATCATCGTTACCCGATTGCGAAATTGGTTTGCTCGATACGAACGCCCAGTCTCCTCACTCTCGCTCATAGGCGGTTTCGTATTCGATGCGATCACGCTCAAGCGCGTGGACCTGTTTTGGGACAATTTTTGGGTGGTCGCGCACCTTGTCATTGTGGCCGCCTGTATCATCCTCATCAATCGCGAAGAAAACGAGGGAAGCGAAGCGGTCTTCGACAGCAAGGATCCTGCGAAGCTCCATTTCTGGCTGGTAAATATCCTGCAATTCTTTTTTGGCGGACTGCTCTCAACATTTATCGTGTTTTATTTCCGTGGGGCGGTGCTTGCCGTTGCCTGGCCATTTATCCTAGTGTTGATCGCAGCATTCATCGCCAATGAATCTCTCAAGCAGCATTACACGCGCATTAGTTTTCAAATTGCGTTCTTGTTCTTATCGATCCTGCTCTTTGCCATATTTTTCGTGCCAGTGCTCCTGCATCAGATCGGCCCAGCTGTATTTCTCATGAGCGGAGGCCTGAGTTTGATCGTTCTCCTGCTCTTTCTGTGGACGTTGCGGGCATTCGCTGCAGAACGATTCAAAAAAAGTCGCGGCACGATCCTTGGTCTCATAGCTGGAATCTACGCAGTCGTTGGCGCATTGTATTTCTTCAATCTCATACCTCCACTGCCATTATCTCTGCAAGACGCAGGTATTTTTCATTCTATTCGCCGAAGTACATCTGGAGACTATACGGTGACTCTTGAACATCAAACCACATGGGATGCCATACTTGAATACGTAGATATCTATCCGGCATATCATGCAATAGCAGATACCTCTATGTATGCATATAGCGCAGTGTATTCGCCTGTATCGTTCAACACGCAGATCATTCATGAATGGCAGCTCTATGACGATGCAACCAAAAAATGGCTCACACAGGCAACTATTCCGCTTTCGGTTTCGGGTGGCAGGGAAAATGGGTATCGTACCTACTCAGTGTTTAGCGCATCCGCATCAGGTAAATGGCGCGTGAACGTAAAAACTGCAAGCGGCCAGCTTATTGGTCGCATGAGCTTCCATGTTTTCCTTCAAGATTCGACCCCGTCTCTTCTCACAGAGACAAAAAAGTAGTCTAGCGAGTAATTTTTTGCATAAAAAGAAGCGTGTGGGTATACTGATGGCCACATGCATCGAAGAACCAAGCTTATCCTAACAATAATCGTCTGCATTTTTGCGCTCATTGGCGTTGCTTTTACGGCTGTGTATTTTGGCATGCGCCTCGGACTTTTTACCGTTCGCGGATCGATCGCTTCACGCAATACCTTTTTCCAAACCGCTGCCGTTACGCCAAGCACTCCGGCATGTACCGACCAGAAAAAAACCTGTGACTGGACTCAGACACCGGAATGGAGCGTCATCAAGGAAGGACTGACAAAGGATACGGCTGTCATCCAAAAAGTTTCGGCTGAGACAAGTATTTC
>JAHFNM010000021.1 GCA_023267415.1 Candidatus Nomurabacteria bacterium | reverse complement strand
CTCCATCTAATGCGGATTCCATCGTTCTGAAATTCGCATGAATGGGAATGAACTTTGATTTTGTCTCACCAACAGATACTTTTGCCAAATCGAGAGCATCCTGATCAAGATCAAATCCGACGATCGTGATATCTCCAGCAAACAGCTTTGCAATCGCACTCGAGTGACCACCGGCACCAAGCGTCGCATCAACAACAACATCTCCTTTTTTCAAGTTAAGACCTTCGATGCTTTCCTGTAAAAGAACGGGAACGTGTTCCATATTACAAAGCTCCTACGTTTCCAAGCTTCTCGGCCAATGTCTCAGCCTGCCCTTCAACACCTGCCTTATACTTTGCCCATGCCCTCTCATTCCAGATCTCAGCTCGGTTTTGTACGCCAATGACGGCAACTTTACCTGAGAGCTTTGCCCGACCCTTCAAGAAGTCCGGAATAAGAATGCGTCCAGCGCTATCTACTTCCACTTCCTGCGCTCCTCCAAACATAAAGCGGTTAAAGCTTCGGTTGTCAGCTGCGAGCATCGAGTTCTCCGCAAGGCGGCTTGAGATCTTTTCCCATTCGCCTGCGCTGAACATGAATATCGCACCGTCGAGACCTGGAGCAAGCACCACTTTCTTTCCCAACTCACTCTTAAACCGCACAGGCAAACTAACCCGGTTCTTGTCGTCTATGGAATGGATATATTCGCCGATTAACATGTTGTTTTTTGTTTACCCTGGCGAGAATTTTCGAGGAAAATTCTCGCCCCACTCTTTCCCACTTACCTTCTATTTTACTCCACTCTCCCCCACATAGCAAAGTAAAACAGGGGAAAACTTTTAGGCCCAAAAGGAGGCTTTGACAATAAAAGTGAAAGTTGTATACTTCTAAAAAACACATCTATGAAAAACTCAATACAGGGAACAACTGACAATGAGATTGGACCTCCTCCTGGGAATCCAACTCAACCTATTTTTGAAGAAAGTAATTTCATAAGCGGTGTACCAAGGAATAAGGAATTTAATGATCTTGAGGATGATAATCTTGATCCAATGATCCTTAAGACGTTCTTTTTACACACTTCACAAAGTATCTAAAACACACTTCTATGGCACTCTTAAATTGGTCAGCTGAAAATGTACTACAGTATCTGCAAAGCTCAGATCATCTGCCCAAACAAGTTGCGGCAGATACTACAGGAACAAAACCTCCAATTGCTAAGTTTTTAAGATCACCCCACAGAAAAGTGAAACCTGTTAAAATAGTTTCTTCGGGCTATGATTTAAGCCCCAGACAATTTCACTCATTCTTGCTTCGTATGTTTGGATGAAAATAAATTTCAGAAACAAAAAAACCACCTCTACCGGTGGTTTTTCTTTTATGCATATCGTGTAAGAACCAATTGACAAAATAGGTTTAGTAAGTAGAATTTCAAAAAACACACTCCTATGGGAAACAAACAAATACAAGACTCCTGGAACAGTCTTCGCTTGCTCCAATATTGCGGAACGAACATAAACTGCACCAAGTATTTGCGAGGCGAAACACCGGCAAGCGAATTCCTTCCTGAATTTCCATATAGCAACACAAATGCCGGTGACGGATCTCCCCTGCTTAGCCTTTTAGAAGGAGCGACCGACTGTCACGATATCGGCCTAAAAAATAAGACTAACGCAATATATGACGAATAAAAAACCGCCTTTCCAGGCGGTTTTCTTTTACGTATTTTGTATTACTATTTTCTACTTTCTACTAACTATTTTCTATCTTGGGTCGCATCAATGGGAAGAGCTGCGTCTCGCGGATTGGCTTGTCTACCATGAATGCGAAGAGTCGCTCGCCGAATCCAAATCCGCATGTCGGTGGCATGCCGTGTTCGAGCATGTCGACGAATTCCCATTCTGGCATCATGGCTTCTTCGTCGCCGTCTTCGATCAATTTCTGCTGGAGCTCGAAGCGCGCGCGCTGATCGAGCGGATCATTGAGCTCGGAGAATCCATTGCCCACTTCCGAACCGGCCAACAATACTTGGAATCGCTCCACGGTGCCCGGACGCTCCTTTGATTCTTTCGCAAGTGGAGAAACAAGCTTGGGATGATGCACGAGAAATGCCGGACCGGCAATGTTCTTGCGGCAAAATTTCCACAGCGTATCAGTCAGGCGTTCGCGATTCGCTCCCTCGTATTTTACTTTGAGCTCGTCGAGCTTGGCGCGCATGTCTTCCTCGCTCGCCGTAAGTACATCGATGCCGGTCTGTCTTTGGATCTCGCCCACATATTCCACGACAGGCCACTCCCCATCCAGATTGAACGTATGTCCGCGCGTGGTGAATTCCAGCGTGCCAAACACATCCTGCGCGATTTTTTGGTAGAGCATCTGTGTCATCTTCATGCCGTCGTTGTAGTCGGCGTAGGCCCAGTAGAATTCCATGTTGGTGAATTCCTGGAGATGCTCAGGACTTGTGCCTTCGTTGCGATATGCGCGTCCGATCTCAAACGTCTTTGGGAATCCGGCGGCCATTAGGCGCTTTTGCCAAAGTTCGCCGATCGAAATGCGGAGATATACGGGAATGTCGAAATCCTTGTGATGCGTTTTGAACGGATTGGCCTCGGCGCCTCCGGTTGTGAGTTCAAGTGTGGGAGTCTCCACTTCCAAAAATCCGTGATCGATCATGAAGTTGCGCGTAGCCTCCCAAAATTGCGCCTTCTTGTAGAAGAGGTCGCGAAGTTCCGGATTCATGACGATGTCGAGATATCGTTTGCGGAAACGTTCGTCCGGATCCGTGATGCCATGCCATTTTTCAGGAAGAGGAAGAAGCGATTTCGTGGCCATCATCCAACTCGTCGCAAGCATGGATTGCTCTCCCCGCTGCGTAGTAAAGAATGTGCCAGTCACGGAAATAAAGTCACCAATGTCTGCGGCGCCTTCAAAGAGATCAAATGATGTTTCATCGAGCGTGTCTTTTTTGAATACGACCTGGAATTTTGCCGTGCCGTCATCAAGTACGACAAAGAGAATCGCTCCCTGTCCACGGATCGCCATAACACGTCCGGATACCGAGCGGGTCTCTTGCGATGCTTCAAGCGCGGAAAATTCGTCGCGCACGATGTTGAGCGCATGGTCTCGAGGCACACGAGCCGGATACGGATCCATGCCTGCATCCCTCAGGAGTTCTATTTTTTTGACGCGCTCTGCGCGCAGTTCTTCAAGTGAGGCCATGAACGAGAAATGGGCTGTTATTAGTAGTAAATAGACGTGCAAATACTATAGCAAAAACCGCCTTTCAAAGAAAGGCGGTTTTTGTGTTATTCGATACTGATTATCTTGTAGCCGATCAGTCCTTTCGGAGTCTTGAAGCTCGCTACATCGCCCTTTGATTTTCCGTGAAGCGCTATGCCAAGCGGAGAATTGTTCGAGATCTTTCCGGTGGCAAAATCGGCTTCTTCCGATCCCACGATCTGGAATGTCTGTTTGTTCTTTTCGCCTTCCTTCTGGACGACGACGGTCGAGCCGACATCTACTTTGCCTCCGTGATGCGCCTTGATGATGATGGAATTTTGGAGAAGATTTTCGATGCCTGAAATGCGCTCTTCGAGCTTGCCCTGCTCTTCACGAGCCTGGTGATACTCGGCATTCTCAGAAAGATCGCCGAGAGACTTGGCGAATTCAAGAGCCTCAAGGATTTCCTTGCGCTTGGTCGTCTGGAGTTCTACGAGTTCGTGCTCGAGTTCTTTTCGCTTCTCTTCGGTGATGTATTGCTTTTGGCTGTCCATATTAATCCGCAAGAGTATACACAGACGGGACCAAAAAAGCAATAGAACGCTTTAGAAAAAGGATGGGATTCCGCTTGGTTTTTAGCTCAATATCCATAGTTCTTAAGCCTATTGTCCGTACTCAGGAGCATTGGCCCCGACCCAACCGAGAAACTGACGCGTCACACGGTGAGCCGTGCCGATGGCTGGAGCAGGACCATTCTCAAACATAATGACAAAGGCATATTTTGGGTTCTCATATGGAAAGAATCCTGTCATCCAGGAATTCACATTCTTCCCTCCCGGACCGACCTGCGCCGTTCCCGACTTCGTCGCCAGAGTAAATGGCACTGGCGTGACATCGGGCGTCGTTCCGTGCTGCGCCGCCAAGAGCATTCCCTCCTGGACAACGGTATAATTTTTGTCATCAATATCAGTGATCTTTTGGGAAACGACTGGCTCATCTTTCAAAATGTGCGGGGTCACCAATGTCCCACGAGTCGCGATTCCCGCTACGGCGCGAAGCATTTGTATCGGTGTGACTTGCACGCCATATTGTCCGATCGAGGTATTGTACGTGTCGCCAAGGCGCCAAGTTTCGCCGTTGAATGTCTTGGCCTTCCATGCCGGACTTGGAATCGTACCAGTATTTTCAAGAGGAAGGTCCACGCCGGTCTTTTGCGTGATGCCGAAGCGCAGCCATGCCTTGCCCACGTTGTCGATGCCGATCCCCTTTTGATTTTTGTAGCCGCCGGCGATCTCCATGAAGTAAATGTTCGAAGAAACTTCGAGCGCATGCCGCATGTCCACCCAGCCGTTGTTCTTGTAGTAATCGCGAAACACCGAAGGCTGATCCGGAAAGTACGGATTCGGAATGGTGATGTAATTATTCGATTCGATCTTGGTCAACGGATCAATCACGCCTTCCTGCAAAGCCTCCAATCCGATGTACGGCTTCACGTCGGAACCCGGCGTAAACAATCCAGAGACGGCACGGTCCATGAGCGGAGTGTTCTTGCTTGTGAGATAATTTTTGATCGTAGCCCTGTCGCTGCCGGATGAAAGAATGTTCGAATCGTATTCGGGCACGTTCGTAAGCGCGATGATCTCTCCCGTATGGATATCCATCATCAAACCGGATGCACTGCGGAATCCAGCCGAGGAAACTCCGGCCGAGAGCAGGCGCGAGAGTTCAGTTTGCAGTCGCGCATCAATGGCGAGGGTAAGATCTTTTCCGGCAACAGGAGGATTGACGATGTTTCCACCGGATACATTGCCGGCAATATCGCGCTCGACGATGGTCGATCCGTTTTCGCCAGAGAGGGCGTCATTGTATTGCTTCTCCACTCCATCGCGGCCGATGATATCTTTTTGCCAATAATTGCCTGACTTGTCTTTTTGCGGATAGCCGACATAGCCGAGCACATGCGAAAAGCCTGGCGCCGGAATGTACGTACGCTTACCCCACGGCGAATCATCGGTCTTCGTATTGTTCCATGCAAGAGGCACGCCGTTACGATCGCTGATCGTCCCACGCGCAGAAAAGATCGGCTCGCTCGAGAGACTGTTATTCCTACTCATCTTCAAATATGTCGCACTGTGCGCCACTTGGAGTACCCAAAGTCGGCCGGCAAACAATATGACAACCAAGCAAAACACGATGCCCACGCCGATCATAGATCCGCGCGAGATCGGACGCTCAAGCTGACCTTCAAATTGCTGAGTGTCGAATTCTGGAAGATTCTTTGAGTCCAGGAAAATCTGGTCGGGCTCTATCAAGGGATCGCGGTACGAGCGTCTGCCGGAAACCTGTCTTTTGATTTTTTTGATGGTTCTATGCATGTGAATTTATATCCTTCCGAGCTGCCCGTTTTCAAACACTTGCTTTCGAACAACGATGCTTCCAAGGACTAGCACAAATGCGATCACAGTCATTACATACGGAAAGCGAAAAAAATGCGAGAGCGGAGCGCCATAAAGCATATCATTGAGAAAGTAGAGCGGGATAAGCTCGTAGTAATTCCGGAACCAAACGGCTGCGAATATGCCGATCGCAAGCGTGAAATAGACGGGAAATGCGCAGACCGAGAGGAGAAGGAAGATTGTGCAGAAAATACGAAGATGCATACGATTGCATTGTATACGCAAAACCCGAAATTAAAAAATCCGCAGCGTTTGCTGCGGATTTTTGACATATCCTTATTCCTTAGCGTTCTTCTTCGCCACCCGCGAGGCGACTCGCCTGTTGTTGCGCATTTGCTTGATTTTGCGAAAGATCGAACGGATCAAGAAGTAAAGAATCCCGAAGAAAACGATATAAAAAATGAAAGCATGAGAGAAAAGGAACAGGAGGAGCTGCGCCACAAAGAGTTTGACGCTGGCAAACGGTCCATTGACATACTTTGTCGACGGCGACACCTTGCCGAATTTTTTCTGTTCATCAGCGGCGCTTTGTTTTTGTTTCGCCACACCTTCCTGCGAATCGGCCACTGATACCTGCAAATGGTTTTCCGTCTTCAAACGAAATGCCTCCATGCTTTGCGCAGTCGCGACCACCGGATCTTTTATGGCAGCTGGAATGCTATCGATCACCTTGTTCTCGGCTTGGTCGACTTTGTTGAGGATCGGTGCAGCCGATGCACTCGCCTTCAAGCCAACGGCGTCCACGCCGGAGCCTGATCCGTTCTTTGTGACAAAGAGCTTCGACATCTCGGCCTTGCCGAGTGGAAGAGAGAAGTTTTTTGCAGAGCCAGAATTCGAGATCTCCTGGAACCCCTGAGCACTGGCCGAAAACACATGATTACCAGACTCGATCTTAAACGTCACTGTGGCCGTACCCACAGCTCCGGCTGCGATCGTCAGCGATTTCTTTCCCAGAAGTGTGTCATTGTCGTAAAAAAGCACCTGTCCGGCAAGCTTTTCCGTCTCGCCATTATGAAAGAGCGCCGAGAGCGTAACCATCTCCCCTTCGCGAGGAAACTCAGGATTGATCCAGATCGGATTGCCGATGAAGCCCGTGCTTGCCTGGGCAAGCTGGGTGCAGAGAAGCAAAGGAAGAATGATGAAAAATAGGAGAACCTTTTTTCGCATATGCATATAGTATACTATATGCATATGATAACTGAACAAGAAATTCGGGAGAACTGCACCAAGGCGCGCGCGCTTATGGAGCGCGCGCGCCGCGAGCACTTTGCCGTCGGCGCATTCAACATCGACAACCAGGAAACCCTGGTCGCCATCTGCAAGACCGCCCAAAAACTCAACTCCCCAGTCCTCGTCGAGCTCTCGCACGGCGAAGTTCAAGCCATTGGACTTGAAAACGCCCGCGACATGGTCACCAACTACAAAAAAGAATTCGGCATTGAGATCTACCTCAATCTCGACCATAGTCCGTCAGTCGAATCGGCCAAGTCCGGCATCGACGCAGGATTCGAATTCATCCACATCGACGTATCGCAAGAAAAGCATGACGCAACCGATGAAGAAATAATCGCGGCAACGAAGGAAGTCGTAGACTATGCAAAAAAATTCGGCTGCATCGTTGAATCGGAACCACATTATTTTGGCGGATCGAGCAATGTCCATGCCGAAAATATCGACTACGAAGAAATCAAAAAAACATTCAGCACTCCGGAAGACTCAAAGACCTTCGTCGATGCGACAGGCATCGACACATTTGCCGCAGCCATCGGGAACCTGCACGGAAAATATCCCGTGCCAAAACAGCTCGATCTTGAACTCTTGCAGAAAATCCGTGGCGCGATTGATTGCAACATCAGCCTGCATGGTGGATCCGACACGCCGCTCCATTTCTTCGAAGACGCGGTCAAGATTGGCGTTAGCAAGATCAACATCAATTCCGACATGCGCTTCGCCTACCGCACCGAGCTTGAAAAAGAACTCAAGGACCATCCGCAGGAATTCGCCGTCGTAAAGCTCATGCCCGAAGTGATTGCCGCTGTCGCGCAAGTCGTAGAAGACAAAATCCACGCATTCGGTTCTGCCGGAAAAGCCTTGGTTTAAGGTCCATATTGACTTATTGACATAAGTCAACAAAAAGAGTATAATATACCCAAATCATTGAACAATGAAAAAAATCATAGTGTTATTTTTCTGCTTGGCACTCGTAGCAGTGCAGGCAAACGCGCAGTACCATCGCCATCATGAAAATTATCGTCGCGACAGAGGAAGTTGCCGGCCACAGATAATTCCCGTTGTGCCAATCGGCTACTACTGGAATTATGATTATGGTTGCTTGCAGCTGCTTCCGTTCGGATATGTCTGGGATTACCAATACCTCAGACTGATATACAGCCCTGGCTACTACCAAAATACCGGCTATGGGAGAAACGGGTATTACCAAAATGCTGGATACGGGACAAACGGTCAGTATGCATGGCGACCACGCAGGGATGACTACCGCTATCAAAATCATGGCAACCACCATGGCATTTACTCGAGAAAACAATATGGCCAACAGTATGGCCAATATGGTGGCAGCCAATATTAATGGGAGCCACAAAAAATAAAGCCTCTGCAACAGCAGAGGCTTTTTTATATGCGGTTTGGTAAAAATTGCCGTACGAGTATACTGATTGGTATGGAAAAATCCGATGACCCCAGAAGGAAAGGTTTGCGTCGGATGCACACACCCCTTCCTACGGGGCGAGACGTGCTTTCATTGACTTCAATACCATGAACAATCAAAACATAAAACCCACGCCGGAACTTTCCGACGACGAACTTATTTCCTCATATAGAACAGGAGACAATGAAGCAATCAAGGTTCTCATCGATCGGTACATGAAGCCGATATATACTTTCACCTATCGCATGACTGGCAACAGAGGCGAGGCAGAAGACGTGACGCAAGAAACATTCGTAAAGATGTGGCGCACGATCGGACGGTACAAGATGACGAATACATTCAAATCACTCCTCTTCACTATTGCCCGCAATACAGCACTCGATCATTTGCGCAAAAAGAAATCCTTGGTCTTCTCGGATTTTGAAGACTCTTCAGGAAGGAACACGCTTGTCGAGACGCTTTCCGATCCTGACACGCTACCAGAGACACTCATCGCAAAGGCCGAGCTTTCTGGCTCGCTCACTAAAAACTTGCTTGCCCTCTCTCCCCCCGACCGCGAAATCCTTGCGCTGCATTACGAACAAGACATGACATTCGAAGCTATCGGCAAAATCCTCGGCAAACCACTCAATACCGTCAAAAGCCGACACCGAAGGGCACTGACAAAGCTTCGCGAGGAATTCGAGAAATAACACACAATTGACGCATGCACCAAATTATCAACAATAATCGTATTAGTAACGATACAATGAAAACACTCGGGGAATTATTCAAAGAAGATAGCGACACTTCAGTTCCGGAAGGCCTGTTCGAACAGGTGCTCTTTCGCATTCAAGCAGAAGACCGCAAACTCGCACGCCGTGAGCAATTTGCCTGGGGCGGAATTTTCGTTGCCTCGCTCGGACTCTTTGTCGAGAGCGGCATACGCGCAGCACATGTCATCGCAGCATCGAATTTCGGATCATATCTCTCACTGGCCTTTTCCGACAGCAGCATGATTGGAACGCTTTGGAAGCAGTTCGCCCTTTCACTCGTCGAATCATTTCCATTCATCGAGACGATAGTATTCCTCGCCAGCATCGTCGCCGTGCTTTGGTCAATCCGCAATTTTTTGAAAAAGACGCCGTTCTTCATTACTCAGCCTAACGCGCATATCGCCTAAACTCGTGGAAACAGAAAAAATACAAGCATCGTTGCAGTCGAAGAAATACAAGAAAACAGTTCTTGTGATCTTGGTGATCGTCGTCATTCTCATCATATTTAATCTCGGCATGCGGGTCGGATACCTCAAGGCATCATTCGCAAATGAAGCGGGCGACAATTACTATCGTCCTCTCCTCGGCGGAATGCCGATGGAGCAGATCGGATTCTTTCACGACATGGGCATCGGAGCGCATGGGGTGAACGGAAAGATCATCAGCATCAACCTACCGACGATTATCGTGGCAGATGAAGACAGCACGGAAAAAGTGGTCCGTATCGAGGACGAGACGGTAATCCGAAAGTTGCGCGACACCATCCCCGCCCAAGATCTCCAGGCAGGCGACTTTATCGTTGTCATCGGCAGACCAAAGGCCGGCGCCGAGATCGACGCGCAATTCATTCGCGTAATGCCGGCAGTTCCCACGCCGACAAAATAATAAATGATATACTAACAACAGGTCATTAATAACATTAGTAATAAATAATTCGAACTATATGGAAAATACAGAAAAACACACGTGCGGAATGGGCGGATGCGGAGGAACTTGCGGATGCGGTCACCATCACATGCACATCCTCAAGTGGATCTTGAAGATCGCCGTGCTTGTCATTATCTTCTCATTCGCTTTTAGAATGGGAGAACTGCGCGGAATGCTGGAGAGCCACGGATACGGCAACTTCGGCCACGGAGGCATGATGTACTACGGATACGGCAACGATGCTGGATTCGACACAGGCGTAGCTCCTGCAACCATCAGCACCCCAGCCACAAAGTAACACCAATACCTGAAACTGCCCGCTCGGCATTTGCCGAGCGGGCAGTTTTCTTTTTGCTTTGAGCTTTACGTTTTGTGCTTTATACTCAGTCCCATGACCAACCCAATGAGCACCAAGATCATCAAAGCCCTACACCAGAAGAAATACCGCCAAGAAACCCACAAATTCCTCGTGGAAGGATCAAAGAATGTGGCCGAACTCCTCCGAAGCGACTATGCTGTGGACAACGTCTATTGCACGGCAGATTTCAAGAACTCGCATGAAGAACTCCTCGATTCAAAGAAAAATCTCCGCATCCAGATCGTTGACGCAGCCGAACTCAAAGCTTTTGGCACACTCGAGCACAACGATGGCGCACTCGCCATCGCCATTCAAAAAGAAGAAAAATCTCCTAAGAGCGAGGGAGTCATCTTGGCGCTCGACAACATACGCGATCCGGGAAACCTCGGCACACTCATCCGCATCGCCGATTGGTATGGGATCAAGCACATTGTCTGCTCGCCTGAGTGTGTCGACTGGTACAACCCCAAGGTCATTGCCGCATCGATGGGTTCGTTCACTCGCGTAGAATGCTTCTACACTGAACTACCCGCATACCTGCGCGCACAAAAGGTGCCAGTTCTCGGAGCCTTCCTCGACGGCAAATCGGTACACTCATTCGCCTTCCCAAAGTCAGGCATCCTCGTCGTCGGAAGCGAATCGCATGGCATCAGCAAAGAAGCAGCGAAATGTGTCACTGAAAAAGTGACCATCCCGTCATTCGGCGGCGGAGCCGAGTCGCTCAACGCAGCCGTGGCCGGCGCCATCATCCTCGACCGCTGGAAAGGCAGTCTTTAATTTGAAGTTAGAATCAGCTTTCCTTCTGGCTTAGTCCAATCCGTAAATCTCCACCATTTTGGAGTGAACATAAAAAAGACCGGATCGGAACCGTACCATTTCCCTTTTTTATTGGGAAATTTTCCGTAATACACTTCATTGAAGAATTCCATCTCTTCTTTTTTCATCAAACGAATTTCTCCATCAGTTTGAAACGTTTTCATATTGTTTTCATCGAAGCCGATCACAAGCGATGCTCGGCTTGCCTCCCTACCAAAAAGTGGTTCGCTCTTGCGATAATCTCGACAGGTCTCAAAATAGAAAACGAACGGTTCTTCCGTATGCGCAAAATGCACTGTCGCTCCGTGGGGCGATCCATCGAGCATTTCAACAGCAAGAACTCCTACTCTTTGTGTTTTTATGTAATCTAAAATCTCTTGGTTCATACAGAAATTATACTATGAGATAAGCCGTGCCAAGAAGAACGCTGCGCCTGCAGCTATCGCCCCGACTATTGCCGTTCGAAGCGCACCTTTCCATGGGTCGATGCCGATATAGCGCGACTTCACATAACCAAACACGACGAGCGCTGAGAGTGTGATCCCAATAGATATCAGGAGTCCTTGGTGCGGATACTGGGTAAAGAAATAGGGCGAAAGCGGAATGATGCCGCCGACGATATACGAGAGTGCGATCGTACCTGCACTTTTGATTGCCTGCTTTGGATCGGGCTCGTGCAGAAAGAGTTCGTGCGCCATCATGAATTTGACCCACATATCCGGTTCTTTTTCAAATTTATTCAACACCGGAGCAATGTCCGCTTCCGAGAGTCCATATGCGGTAAAAATCTCAGCCACCTCCTTGCGCTCCATTTCTGGAACTTCCTTGATCTCGCGATATTCGCGGGCAAGCTCGTTGTGATACACGTCTGCATCGCTTTGGGCGGCAAGATATCCGCCAAGACCCATAGAGATAGAGCCAGCAGCGATTTCAGCAAGACCGGCAACGATAATGACCGAAGGATGAATGGCCGATCCTGAGAGACCGGCAGCCAATGCAAATGGCACCGTCAATCCATCCGACATGCCGATTATCACATCGCGAACCCGCACGCGCTGTTTGTGTTTTTCTGTATGAACTTCCATGTTTATAGTATAGCTCTTTTTTTGATCAAAGAAATTTTTTCTCCGCGGGTCAGTCGTTTGATTTCAGCCTCGCGAGCACGAGCCTTTGCATAGGTAGGAAGTTTTTCGAAGTGCTTCAGCACCACCGGACGACGGATCTTCGTGTAATGAGCACCGGACTTCAAATGATTGTGCGCATGCAGGCGTTTCTCGACATCGTTCGTCGATCCCACATAGAGCGTCTTATCCTTACACTGAAGAATATAGACGAAAAATCGTCTCTTCATATACCCTTGCTTTGCAATTCAGCGATATCTTCTTTATCAACCTCACGCAAAAGTTTACTTTTATATTCGATGAGTTTCGTCTTAGCAATGACCGGAACGGATATTCCGTAGGCATCCATAGTAACTGAATGCGCAAAATCCAGAGTATCAACGAACCACTTTTTCGTATTTTGATCAAAAATTTTCGGCTCGCCAGAAAGATCTATTGCCTGACCCTCGTACTTGA
>JAHFNM010000020.1 GCA_023267415.1 Candidatus Nomurabacteria bacterium | reverse complement strand
AAACAAATATGGAAAGCTCCAATTCGCGTGTCGACATGCCGATCGGGTCGTTGTGCGGATATTCGTTCAGCTTCACTTGGACCACTTTCGAATCAATTCCGCGAAGTGCGGCGGACGTGCTTTTGGTTTCCGCGATCTCCTCGTCTTCAAAGGCCTTGAGCTCTTTGGCGATCATGTCGTCTACCAAGGTCTTTGATACCACAAACGGCGTCGGGCGAGACATTTTCGCGTTGCGCACTTGCGAGGCGTACCAAGGCGAAGCAAAATACACCGCAATGCGGTCCGGTGATGGAAGTGAAGCTGCTGCCAGCGTTGCAAGCGTCTGTTCAAGTGCCTTTTTCATTTCCAGCTCGAAGCGTTCGAGGGTCAGGTCGACAAGCACGGGAATGTCGATCGAAGCCGAGGCGTTCATCGCGGTCTTCGTCCCGTCATTCATTACCATTGTACCCATCACGGATCCTGATCCGATATGGAGAACAAGTACACGTTCGTTTTTTTTCTTTGGGGAGAAGAAAGAGAAGATACTCATGAATACATTATAACGTATCGTGCATACAGTACACAAACAAAAAAAATGGATGAGCCTCTGGCTCATCCATTTTTTATGAAAGCACCGCTTTGATTCGTCGCACGCCTTGTGATGAGGCTTCTTCCTTTTGGATCTTGAATACGCCAAGTTCGGAAGTGTTTGATACATGCGGGCCGCCACAGAATTCTTTTGATACGGCATTCCCCTCCTTGTCTTCGATAAAGTATACGGAAACGACGTCGGGATATTTGACTCCGAATTCCATCTCGGCACCGATCGTTTCGGCTTCGGCGCGAGGCATTTCTCGACGAACGACGTTCAGGCCGGCTTGGATGCGGTCATTCACAATATCTTCCACTTTTTTCTTTTCCTCATCTGTCATCTTGCGGTCAAAAGCAAAGTCGATACGCAGACGTTCCTCCGTAATATTACTTCCCCGCTGCTTTACTTCTTTCCCAAGCACTTCCTGCAGTGCAGAGAGAAGCAGGTGATGCGCAGTGTGCAGGCGAATGGTCTTTTCGTTGTGATTGGCCAGACCTCCCTTAAACATTCCGGCTGATGCAGTCTGCGAAAGCTTCTGGTGTTCGGCCATTTTTGCCTTGAAGTCTTCCATATCGATAGTGCGGCCGGATTCTTTTGCGAGCTCGAGAGTCAATTCAATCGGAAATCCATACGTGGTCGCAAGCACGAATGCGTCTTCTCCTTTTTCAAATTCTTTCAATCCTTGGCTGAGTGTTTTTTCAAACTGTTCGATCTCATCTCGAATTATCGGAAAGACCACCTCGCGATCCAAGTTTGGATAGATTGCATTACATTTATCGATGACCTTGCCGGCGATCGTCAAAAATCCTCCGGTCGTCGTCTCATAGCCCCGAATGAGCATTACGGCTCGGCGCATCAATCTGCGAAGTACGTATCCTCGTTCTTTGTTTGAAGGAACGACTCCGTCTGAAATCAAAAATACTGAAGTGCGGACATGGTCTGCGATGATCCTCCGTTTGTTTTCAGAAACAAATTCCGGAACGCAATTGATGATATCGGCGAATATATCCGTATCATACGCAGTCTGCTTTCCCTGCATGACAGCAGTGATGCGTTCAAGACCGGCGCCGGTGTCCACATTTTTCTGCGCGAGTTTGCCGATGACCTTGCCATCCATCTTTTCATACTCCATGAACACGTCATTCCAAATTTCGATGACAGATTCGTCTTTGATGGCCTGCAAAAATCCTTCTTTCGAAAGATCACCTACAGTGCCGGTCATGTCATAGAACATTTCGCTGCATGGGCCACACGGACCATTGTCTCCGGGACTCCACCAATTGTCCTCAGATCCCAGCGCATAGATGCGATGCTCCGGAACTCCGAGACTCATCCACAAATCTTTTGATTCCTGGTCGTATGGCGCATTCTCATCGCCTTCGAATACAGTAAAGTACAAACGAGATACATCAAGTCCAAGTCCCTCTTCTTTTGAGGTCAAGAATTCGTAGCTCCACTTAATAGCGTCTTCTTTGAAATAATCGCCGAGCGACCAATTGCCCATCATTTCGAAGAATGAGAGGTGGCGGTTGTCACCGATATCATCGAGGTCGCCAGTGCGGACGCATTTCTGCACATCGGCAATACGCGATCCTTGCGGATGCTTTTGACCGAGCAGGTACGGTACGAGCGGCTGCATGCCGGCAGTATTAAAAAGCACAGAGGGATCGTTCAGCGGCACAAGCGGAGCGGACGGAATAATCGCGTGGCCGCGTTTTTCAAAAAAAGCCAGGAATCGGCTGCGTATTTCCTCGGATTGCATACAGGCAATATAGCGCAATTAGGTCAAAAAAAGAAGCGCCTCGATTGACCGGAAATCAATCAGAGACGCTTTTGCTAGCTGCCCGCTATTTATTTTAGAATATTATCGCCATTTGCCCGCATACGTATTGGTTTGGGTTCGCCTGCAGTATATCCGGCGAAGCTTACGTATGTGCCCGCATTGCGGCGCGACCTTGCTTTTCAAAATGAATTTTCTCATAAGGAAAAATATTGGTGATTTCTTTTTAGGATACACCCGTCCACAGAAAAAGCAACTCGGATGCGAGTTGCTTTTTTATCGGTGCCCTACTTGGCTTCTTCCTTGTACATGAATTTCCTGACGTGCTTTTCGACATGCCAGAGAACGATAAATACGAAGAGTGCCATGAGCGTGGCCATAAATGCCGGAACATAAAATCCGTATCCGCAGGCGATACCGATCCCAGCCGTGACCCAAAATCCGGATGCAGTGGTAAGGCCGGTGACATTCGTCTCTCGAAAGATGATCATACCTGCGCCAATAAAGCCGATGCCGGTGATGATTGCTGCGGGGATATGGAACGGATCGATCGCAGAAAATCCAAGCGCATGATACATGGCAAGCACCTGGCCTGCGATGACGATAAAGAGCGCCGAGCCCATTGCAACGAGCGCATAGGTGCGCATGCCGGCGTCTTTGTGCGAGATCACACGTTCGGTGCCGATAAGCGCTCCGCACATCACGGCCGCGCCAAGCTTGAAGAAGATATCAAGGGCGGCGGGGTTTATCAAAATATGATTGATCATGCATCAATTGTAGCAAAGCCGAACAAAAAGAAAAGCGGCACAGGAGTGCCGCCTTATACTTTCATATTCCATTGATTACTTTCTATCCATCACCGACTGAGCGAAGAGTTGCGTTTCCGGAGTGACGCAAAGCGTGGAGTGAAAACGTCCCTGCTCTTTTTCTATCCGCAAAACATGCAGCGCTCCCATGACTACGACGCAAAAATATCCTCTCTGCACATAATACTGCGCGGCATAGAGCATGGTTTCTTCGAAGCATTCGTTATTGGAAACAAGCCTGTCCCAATCGGTCCGGTCGTCAGCTCCCACAAGCGGAGTGCCGTCCGGTATGCATGACGGAATCATTGCGCAATCCTTCGAGTCTTCGTTGGCAAGATAGCAAAATCCCGCCGGAGTCCCTTCTACGATAAAAAGTATCGGTCTCCTTGAAGCAAGTTTGCGTATCTTGGGATATAGCTCGCAAAATCCGTTTCGCGAATCCAGATCAAACAGGTGGGCGTGCTCAATGACATCGCCGCTTGAATCATATATCTCTTCGCTGTGCTTCACGCCAACGAGGTACATATGCTTCCTTGTTGTGTCGGACAATTGTCCGTGTGCATTGATCGATACAAAGGCCAAGAACAGCATGGCGCAAGAGATATATTTCATAGACAAAGGTTTGCATACAAAATACTGCTGTTACCGCGTCATGTCAATACTGGTTGTTCTTTCATCTATCGTACAATTCCCCCGCCAAGACAACTGTCTTTGTCATAGAGCACGATGGATTGGCCACTTGCCACGAGCACGGGCTGTTCAAATGTGATGGTTGCCCTGTCGCTCTCCATACCGGAAATTTCGCATGGCAGATATTCTCCGTGATAGCGGATCTGGGCAGTGTATTTTGCGCCGATCGCAGGAGATCCTGAGACCCAGGTGCAATGTGTTATTTGATATTCCAAAATCGCAGAGTGCATACTGTCTGTATTTTTTTTGCTTGAAACGGTTACCGTGTTTTTTTCAATGTCTTTGGCGACGATAAAATACCGCTCGTCATTGGGGGTTTTTTTTGTGATCGTAAATCCGTGGCGCTCGCCGAGTGTGAGGAATATCGCGCCGTCATGATGCCCGATCGTCTCTCCTTCTTCATTTAACACATCGCCGCGCTTTGCCGGTATGTAGTGCTCAAGGAATTTTTTTAGGTCGAGATCGCCGAGCATGCAAATCCCCTGACTGTCTTTCTTGACCGCGTTCGGCAAGCCGAATTTTTCTGCGAGCTTTCGCACTTCGCTTTTATGTAAATGACCTATTGGAAAAAGCACATGCTCGAGATCATTTTCGGTAAGCCGATACAAGAAGTATGCCTGGTCCTTTGATGGATCAATTGCCTTCCTCAAAGTAAACTGGTTGTCCTCCCGGCCTCCGAGCCGGGATCCATTTGAATTATTTCGTGAATACCGGATCAAGTCCGGTATGACACAGGCATAGTGACCGGTCGCTACAAAATCCGCTCCGCGACTCTTTGCAAAATCCCAAAATACACCAAACTTGATCTCGCGATTGCACATAACATCGGGATTCGGCGTGCGCCCAGCTTTGTACTCACCGATCATATAATCGGCGACGGCTCGCTTATAGGCCTCTTCTGCATCGCATTCAAGAAATGGGATATCAAGGTAGGCAGCGACACGCATCGCGTCGAGTCGGTCTTCTCGGAATGAGCACTCGATGAAATCCGGCTGCCAGGTACGGATAAAAACCCCGACTACGTTGTAGCCAGCTTGTTTGAGAAGTGCGGCCGACACAGACGAATCCACTCCGCCCGAGAGGCCGACGAATACTGTTTTTTTCTCTGTATTCTTCACAAAAATGATACTACAGTTCCATGAGCTTTTTGAAAAGCTCGAAACAAGCCCGAGCATCGGAGAGCGCCGAGTGCGCGCTTTCGTTCACGATCCCAAAATGCTTGCACAGTTCTGCCAGCGAATAGCGCCCGACATCGGGGGTGCTGTGCAGTTTTGCGTATGCCATCGAGACAGTATCGAGCCGGTGATAGTGCATCTTGTTTGGAAGGCTTTGCTCAGCGAGTGCTGTGTCGATGAATCCGGCATCAAACGCCACATTGTGGGCGACCATGATCGCACCATCCGTCCTCTCCGAAAAAATCTGCAGGGCTTCCTTGATTGAAATAGCATCAGTCCATCCAGTGACAGTATAGTTCGCAACGCGGAGCGAAGCAGGATCGGCAGACTGAATCTTTTCCGGATGGATCTTTGCCGACCATTCATCGATCAGCGCAAATTGTGGTTTTTGTCCCGGCTCCCATGTCTGTCGAACGCGAACAAGCGCAAGATCGATGATCTCGTGCTTGCGTGAATCGAGTCCGGTGGTTTCAGTGTCGACAAAAACAAGGTCGTGAACTTTCATCCCACCAGTATACCGTATTTTTACTTTTCAATGCTTCGGAAGTATTTTACGAGTTCGTCAGAGAATTCTTTGATCGAAACGTCATCGAAGAGAGAGATGGCATAGACCTTTCCGCCGAGCTTTTCAAATTCCTTTATTCTTTTGGCGATGATCTTTTCTTTTTCGTCTTCAGGCAATACATCCGTTTTGGTGAGAAGAATTATTTCTTCTTTGTCGCAGAGGCCTTCGCCGGCTTCGAATCCAAGATTCTCATCATATTTTTTGAGTTCAGTTCGAATCTCTTTGTAGACTTTCATCATGCCACCAGCCTTCGTGAGTTCGTTTTCAAATGAGACGAGATGAATAAGCGCTTTTGTGCGCTTGATGTGCTTGAGGAATCGCACCCCAAGACCTTTGCCTTCGGATGCACCTTCGATGAGTCCTGGAATGTCGGCAAGAATATACCCGAAACAATCTCCTAGATTTGGGTCGAGCGTAGTAAATGCGTAATCACCTACTTTGGCTTTGGCATTTGTCACCACATTTAAGAGTGAAGATTTTCCAGCATTTGGAAGTCCGATGAGTCCGGCATCTGCAATAAGTTCAAGCTCGACAAAGAAGTCGGCTTCGTCACCAGCGCGTCCCGGAGTCCATTCTTTTGGAGAAACGTTGGTTGAACTTTTGAAATTCTCATTTCCTTTTCCTCCACCGCCTCCTTGCAAGATCAATATTTTTTCACCCTCAGCGAGAAGTTGAATTTTGTCTCCGGTTGCCTTGTTAGTAACAACAGATCCGATCGGTAGCTTGATAACCTCGTCTTCGCCGTGTGCGCCATGGAGACTGCGCGAACCGCCAGGCTCGCCATCTTGCGCTGCAAAATGATCTACGTGCCGGTACTGCGAAAGAAGCTGGTTGTCGCGAACCGCTTGAATGTATACATCGCCCCCACGTCCGCCATTGCCTCCGGCAGGACCGCCCATCGGGATGAATTTTTCGCGGCGCCAGCGAACGACGCCGTCGCCGCCCTTGCCCGCCTTCGCGAAGAACTTGAGTTCGTCAATAAGTGCCATATATACAGAGCTTACTCGATTTTGGCCTTTTTTGCTAATGTTATTGACAATATATGCATTTACGGTAGATTAAATAAAAATATATCGTATGGGCATATTAGGATTAGACCACGAACTGACGTCAATTCGTTTTCTTAAGAACGTTGATCGTTACAAAATTAACACAGATGGAGTACCAGCCTTTTACCGGGACCAAATAGGGGTTCCAGTTGAAATGCATCATAACAATGGGATAGTCGAATGGGATCCGAAAAGTTTTACGTTGATCTCTGCCGCAGAACTATTCAAAGATGCCTTGCATAATGACGGCACGTTAAACCGTGAATATGTGCAGAGACAATTCGAAAAGTGGAATCCGTTGAATGCTAAAGTCGCTGAGTACGAGGGCGAATATGCCTCGTATTTCGAAAAAGGCAGGCATTGGACAGAAGAACAGATCGGGCTTGGAAAAAACGTTGCTTACGCAGGCACGATATTCCTTTGGGACGACAGATATGTAATCATCAGTACCGGAATTGTGAGCGATGGCTTCTGGAACGCGTCATTCATCCAGATACATCTTGATAACAAGGAAAAGCTGTCGAATACATATTGTCCGGTAGTGGTAAAAAAATAACGTCTGTAAAATTGCAAAAAGCTGACAAGTTTGTCAGCTTTTTTTATTTTTTCTCAAGTGCGATTTTCGCGAGTGCGAGTGCGCCTTCTTTGGTTTTTGCAGTGGCGATGAATCGGCCATTATGGCAGAAGACAGCATCGGCAACACCTGATACTTTTTGCAATTCTTCATCGCGAAGGCCAGCCCATTCCTTGGGCATATACAATCTTCGCTCAAACGCCCCAGGAGCAACGAGAGTGCCTTCCACTTTCCATCTTTTTCCGTCACGCGAACCGACAATAAGAAGCGGCTCAGGATACTGAGTCAAAATTCCCTCCCATGGATACATTCGATCAAATACGAGTACGCGTTTGTCGGGAGCGGCATCATATATTTTTTTTAATTCGCGATCCCCTTCGATATAATCTCGAGCTTGCGTAATCTCTCGTTCAAGAATCGCCTGCGCCGTGCCTGCAAGCTTCAAAAAATGCGCGTCTGTGATATCGCCTTCCTTCCATGTCGGCATAAATGAGGAAAAAGCGCTCTGGATGAGATATGGAAATGGCTTTCCTGTAATTGAATCGAACGTCGTGATTCCATTGTCGCCTGCATCAATTGGAAGGACGAGTACGCTTTCTACGCGTGCAGCGATTTCCGGCGCGCCAGAAATCGCTGCACCATATTCCTTCCACACCAATCCAAAAGCCGCGTATGGAATCCCATTTTCGCGGACACCTGCTCCGCCGTGCTGATGATGATCAAATCGTTTTTGTGCAGGGTCGTATATCCCGCCCACATCCATGACGTAGTCTGCTTGAGCGATTATATTAGGATCTCGAGTGCGGACGATCTTGCCTGTTCCTTTAAGTAGTATCTGCAATGTGGCACAAGCAAAAATATCGTCCGCATGAAAGCGTCCGTCATGTACAACGATTGTCGGTTTTTTTGAGAATATATTCATATCTTTTCTTGTCATTCCGGCCTGCGAGCCGGAATCCATTAAATTTCTTCGTGGATCCCGGATCGAGTCCGGGATGACACATTAGCCTACTTTCTACTATCTATTTTCTACTTTCTGCTACATCAATTCCCCACTCTTCGATGAGTTCGATAATGAGATTGATGACTTTCAAGAGCACCATGAATCCCGCAATGAACAGCAAGACGAGAAATGCGAAATTCTTGAAATTATGACTGATGTTGAGCGCCGTCGTTGAGAAAAACAATCCAAGCCCAAACATTCCACCAAGCCAAACTACGCTTGAAACGAATTCGGCAACGCAATACGTTTTGAAGTCTGCCTTCACGTAACCGGCGAAGACGAGTGTGGCATTGTTCACCCCGTAAATGCATTTTGAAATGACGATGGACCAAAATGGCTGTTCGCGAAAACGCGGCAGGAAATAAAATACTTTGCGCTCGAAGTATTTGAGAAGCGGGCTGTGCGGGAATTTCCTACCGAGATAGCGCCCGAGCTGATAGCCGAGTAGCGTCTTCGTGACAGCCGCGAGTATGATTATAAAAATTGTCGTCGGCAAAAAAAGCACATGAAGATGCGTCAAGATTCCCGCCATGATGAGCGTGATCTCGCCTTCCCAAAGCACGCCGACAAAAAGCGCACCGTACGTGACAGCTCCGTGAGTGGTGACAAAAAGAGAAAGCGGATGAAAGATTGAATACATATGGGAAGGTTCTAGGAATTTCCGAAGATCCGCTCAAGGATCCAGTTCATGATCGAAACGATCAACGCGCCGATGACAGCACCCATGAAAGAAACGATATGGAATCCGGGAACGACATCGGTGAGCAGCCAGAAAAATGCGCCGTTAAGGATTACGCCAAAAACGCCGAGTGTCAGGATATTGATCGGCAAGGTAAGGAGCGAGATGACCGGCTTGATCACGAAGTTTACAAACATCAGACAGGCGCCTACGACAAGAACGATATAGGTCGGATGAATCGTGATCGTATTCGGCAGCACATATGTGGTAGCGAATATTGCGATCGATAGAATGAGCCAATGCCAGATGATTTTCATAGGATATATTTTATGCAAACAAATTATCGACAACCTCTTTGACGTCCATGCCGTCGGCCTTGGCTTTGAGATCTTTCATGAGCGCAGACATGAGCATACCTTTTTTTGTAGCATCAGTGATTCCGAGCTCAGATTGTTTTGCCAGTGCAATGGTTTTAATTTCATCTTTGCTCATCAACTGAGGAAGGAATGTTTCAATGACGGCGAGCTGAGCCTTTTCCTCGGCCACGAGATCTTCGCGGCCGCCCTTTGTATATTGTTCGATGGAATCCTTGCGCTGCTTAGAGAGGCGGGTAATGACGGCGATCGCCTCTTCGTCACTAAGCCATTCTTGCGGCTTGCGTCCTTTTGCAACCAATTCATTGGTAAATGCACTGACCATGCCCCGATATACCTCAAGGCGAACGGTGTCCTTGGCGATCATGGCTTCTTTGATCTTTCCCTTTATTTCTTCATGTAACATATGGGCGCATTATAGCATGTGCACTCCTCCTGTGTCATTCCGGACTTGATCCGGAATCCAGGCTATATGAGTTAAAAAATACACCTGGATCCTGAATCAAGTTCAGGACGACCCACTTTTTTAGTGTGATATAATCGGCATATGAACATCATCTTTTTCGACACTGAAACTACCGGCAATGAGCCAAAGGATTTTCTCTGCCAGATCGCATGGAAAGCTCCGGGCGATGCGGAAATGCGGGCCGGACTTTTTAAGCCGCCGCTTCCGATCCCATTCGAAGCCATGGCTGTGCACAACATCACCAACAAGATGATCGCCGACAAACCGGCATTCAAAGATGCGCCGGAATGGAAGGAGGTCAAAGACCTTTTTGAAAGCATAAACACTGCCGTCGTCGCCCACAATGCGACTTTCGATCTTGGCATGCTTAAAAAAGAAGACATCACTCCGGCCAATGTGATCTGCACGCTTCGCGTTGCGCGCGAACTCGACCCCGAAGGCAAGCTTTCCCGCTACAATCTGCAGTATCTACGCTACGCGCTCGATCTTGAAGTAGAAGGTGTGGCTCACAGCGCAGACGGCGACGTTCTCGTCCTCGAAAAATTGTTTGAACGACTCCTCACCAAGATGATTGAAAAAACTGGTGACCACGACAGTGCAATCAAAGAAATGATTGAAATCTCTGCTCGACCATCCCTGCTCGCAAAATTCAATTTTGGAAAATATAACGACCGCACAGTGGCCGACGTGGCAAAGCTCGACCGCGGATATCTCGAGTGGCTTCTCAAATCCAAACTCGAAAACTCTCCGGACGATGCAGACTGGATCTACACTCTTAAGACTCATCTGGGAAAATTGATATAAAAAAAGCAACTTTTTTAGTTGCTTTCATTCATCCATCATGTAATTAGATTGGATGATTCTCACCCTTTTTCTGGAGAAAAATAGAATCAAGACATCCACAAAAACTTACCCATCCAGCAAAAACCCCGAGACCTACACCAAAATTATTGCTGAGTACCCCCGAAGCGATTCCAAAGGATATCGCGGAAAAAAATCCATAAAAGTATTTCATAATTTCTAATTTTTTATCAATTTACAATGTAAATATTAAAAAGTCAATATATAGCAAAAACCCCGTGTGATACACTATTTTTATGCAAACAGCCCTTCTTGTTGTTATCGGGATTTTGATCGTCATCATTGTGACGTTTCTTTTGCGCAGCAAAAAAACCGCGCCCATACTTCCCCAAGACGATACTGCTCTCAAGCTTCTCCTTCAGCAGATGAATGAGCTCACTCGCACCGTCGACCAAAAACTCGGTGACTCGGCGAAAGAAATGAACTCTGCCATGCGTCATCAAGCGAGTGAATCGACCAAGATCATTCAAGAAGTCACTGAAAAGCTCACGCTTCTCGATGTGACCAACAAACAAGTCGTGGGCTTCACCGAACAACTCGAGGAACTCCAAGACATTTTGAAGAACCCAAAGCAACGCGGAATTCTCGGCGAATACTATCTCGACGCGCTTCTCAAAAATGTGCTTCCTGTCGGTGGATACGAAATGCAATACGGATTTCCTGATGGCTCAATCGTGGACGCGGCCGTATTCGTCAAAGACAAGATCATTCCTGTTGACTCAAAATTCTCGCTCGACAATTACAACCGCATGGCCGGAGAAAAGGATCCTATCCGCAAAGCAGAATATGCCAAGCAGTTTGAGAACGACCTCAAGCTTCGCATTGTCGAAACATCAAAATACATCCAGCCGGAAAACGGCACAATGGATTTTGCATTCATGTTCATTCCACACGAGGCGATCTATTATGATCTCTTGGTAAACAAAGTCGGCGAAGAAGAAAATCTCATTCAGCGCGCCGCATCAAAATACAAAGTCATCATCGTCTCTCCTACCTCATTCCTCGCCTATCTCCAGACAGTTTTACAAGGTTTGCGTGCTCTCCAAATCGAAGAGACAGCAAAAGACATCATCAAACGTGTCGGTGAACTCGGCAAGCATTTGAAATCGTTTGAGGAATATCACGCCAAGCTTGGAAACGCACTCGGCACAGCGGTCAACCACTTCAACGCAAGCAACAAGGAATTCAAAAAAGTAGACAAAGACGTGATGCGAATCACAGGCGAAGCACCGGAGCTTGAGTCACTCACGCTTGAGAAGCCGATGATTGAAGACTAGTTAATTTTGTCATTCCGGCCCACAAGCCGGAATCCATTAAATTTCTTCGTGGATCCCGGATCAAGTCCGGGATGACGCAGATGCTACTTAAACAAATTCTTAAGAAAATTCCAGAATCCGCCTGAGGAAGAATTCGCGGTGGGCACTGCGGAGACAGTGCCCACTTGATCGCCGCTGCCCGTGATCACCACCACATGCTCCCCTTCCTTCACCACGGGAAATTGTTCACGGAGCACAGCCTCCTGTCCTTCGGGAGTGTTGAGGTCGGCGAGCTTTTTTGCCAGATCATCCTGCTGCTCCTTCAAGTCCGCGGCTTGGCTTTCGGCGATTCGTCGCGAGCGCGAGGCATCGATGCTTTTTGCAAACAAGGAAACAAGTCCGTATCCCACAAAGACAATGGCAAAAAGAATGCCCAGCGCCATGCCGCGGGAAAAAAGGATTCGTTTGAATAGATTTTGTTTTTTGAGATAAATCACCGGATCTGGAAACTAGCTTGAAATGCATAAACAAACACGGTACACTCTAGTCGCTGTTCCCATTGTATTACTATAACTCCCGACGCGCAAAACGGTCGGGACACCGATCGGAGCGTCGGTGCTACACAACCTATTCCCATGTCCATATTCTCCCAAAAGCACAAAAAGAAAGTCGGTATCGCCTGGGGCATTGTCTCTGTCCTCATCATCATCTTGATGATCGCCCTCTATATGCCGGTATTGTTTACGAAATAACGACAGTTAAAAAACTCCCTTTCGGGAGTTTTTTGCTTCTATTCCCCCTTCTGCATCACCCCAGTAGGAAACTTTTTTGTCGAATGCACAAAAAAACTTCCTACGGGGCAAGAAGTGCTTATATATTTATTTCCTGCGTTTGAGATTAAGAAGTAAATCTAATTTGCGTCTCCGCGTTGCATCATCTTAAGAAACACATCATGCGGAATGTTGACCTTGGCGTAATCGCGTTGGCGAGCTTTGCCTTTTTTCTGCTTTTCAAGAAGCTTCTTTTTGCGGGACACGTCACCTCCCCCCACCATCTTCGATCCATGCATGAGCACGTCTTTGCGGAATGCTTTGATAGTCTTACTTGA
>JAHFNM010000045.1 GCA_023267415.1 Candidatus Nomurabacteria bacterium | reverse complement strand
TAACCCCTAAACAATCCTTGTAAGTAGAGGGGGCGTTATCAAGTTCCAATTTTTCAATTATGGAAGACACTTCGAACAAAAGATATTCTATACAATCGGACCTTCTGCGTAAGATACATTCAAATTGTATTTGTGGTTCGATATCTCTCGTACCAAATTCGAGTAAGTGTTCCATCCCAGTCAGTAGTTCCATTTTGAATTCAGATACCTTCTTTGTAGCCTGAATGAACTCTATCATTTTTTCAGCTACGCCGGCTTTAGTAATATCAATCGTAAATATCTTATCTTTACCTTTCTTCTTCATCTCTTCAGGAAATTCTGTTTGAAACAGTACACACTTATTTTCATAAGCATAACCTCCCGGAAAATGCAGAAGTGCAAATGTGTCTATCCTCATTTTGGCTCCGCAGTTATCGTCACATTTGAATTCAAGGGATGGATAAGAAATATCTGGATTCAATTTAAAAAAAATAGTATCGACTGAGGTTACTTTCCGGATGCCGGATACTTCTTGTGCCCATTCAGGCAAGTCTGCTGGATATGTAATTGTTATGCTCATATGATTTGTTTTTTCCTAGAGTATAATAATATTACATTTATGTCAATATAGTAAAAAGACCATATATTGAGATAATCGATCTATGCTCTTAGGCGATCCCATCACCTCTCACTTCCGTCTCCAGGAAGATCAGAAAAAAGCCCTAACACGCCTCGGCATCAAGACAATCCGCGACATCCTCTACTACTTCCCTGTTCGATACACCAATGTTTCTGAAATCAAACTCATCCGCGACCTTGCTGCCGGCGACACTGCCACGATCTACGGACGCATCAGTAACCTCAAGACCAGGAAAGCATTCAAAAGCAAAATACCCATGGGCGAAGCCGAGATCGAAGACAGTTCGGGAACAATATCCGTCATCTGGTTCAATCAGGCGTACATGGCCAAGATGGTGCATGAGGGCGACTCCGTAGAACTCTCGGGCAAAGTATCTGAAGGCAAGCACGGACTGTTTCTTTCCAATCCCGAGCTCAAAGAAAAAAACAGTCTACCGATCGACACGCACGGCTCGCTTTTCGGCAAGGATTCCGGCGAAGTCTTCGGCTTCCCTATCTATCGCGAGACACGTGGTATCACCAGCCGCTTCATCTATCACACGATGCAAAAAATCATCAAGGAAGGCTTGGTCAAAACGATTCCCGAATATATTCCGCAGGATATTCTCAAAAAATACAATCTCCCGACCATTGGAACTGCGCTCGTTTGGATGCATTCACCGATGACTGAAAACGATGCCAGTGTTGCTCGCAAGCGATTCTCTTTCGAAGAAGTGTTCTTCATTCAACTCGCCCGCAAGATCGAGCGTGAAAATTATCTGCAAAACAAATCATTTCCTGTCGTTGACGACCCAGCCGACATTGCCGACTTCGTGGGACGATTCCCGTTCAAGCAAACCGAAGGTCAAGAAAAAGCGATTCGCACAATGCTCGAAGACATGAGCAAGCCTCATCCGATGGCTCGCCTCCTTGAAGGAGATGTGGGCTCAGGAAAGACAGCCGTTGCAGCCACGCTTGCGTATGGAGCAATCAAGACTAGGCCCCCTAAAACGCCACAGGCGTTCGGGCGACCATCCGCTACCGCGGATGGTTTAGCCAAGGCAACCTTTGGAAACCTGCAGGTGGCTTACATGGCTCCGACAGAAATTCTTGCGACACAGCATTTCGAAAATTTCATCCAATATTTCAAACACACTGGTATCTCAGTGGGGCTCATCACTGGTTCTGGGTGCCGAAAATTTCCAACCAAAGTCGCAAGCGCTCAAACTCCGTGGACGAATATTTCTCGTGCACAACTTCTCAAATGGGTCGCGAACGGCGAGATCCCGATCCTCATTGGCACGCATGCACTCATTCAAAAGTCCGTAGTGTTCAAGCATCTCGCCCTCGCCATCATCGACGAGCAACACCGCTTCGGCACCATGCAGCGCAAGAAGCTTGTGAGCAAAGAAGGCTTTGCTCCACACCTCCTCTCGATGACAGCCACTCCGATCCCCCGCACGCTTGCACTCACCATTTATGGAGACCTCGATCTGTCGATTCTGGACCAAATGCCAGCCGGGCGAAAACCGATCATCACAGAGATCATTCTTCCGACCAATCGTGACAAAGTATATGACTGTATCAAAACCGAAATGAAAAACGGTCGGCAGCTCTATGTGATCTGCCCCCGCATCGACGAACCGGATCCGGAGAAAGAAGGTGCCGTGCAGGCGCGTTCAGTCACGGCTGAAGCCGACCATCTGCGCAAAGTATTTCCCGGATATTCCGTTGGCATTCTCCATTCCAAAATGACTCCGGCAAAAAAAGACGAAGTGATGGAAGATTTTTCTTCACACCGAATCGACATTCTCTGCGCAACATCGGTCGTCGAAGTCGGAGTCAACGTGCCGAATGCGACGATGATCATCATTGAAGGAGCGGAACGCTTTGGCCTTGCCCAGCTTCACCAGCTTCGAGGTCGAGTCATCCGCTCGAACCATCAGGCATACTGTTATCTCTTTGCCGAATCAAAATCGGCAAAGACTGCTGATCGCCTGAAAGCCATCAAAACTGCGAAGAATGGTTTCGAACTTTCCGAGCTCGACCTGGCTCTCCGCGGCGCCGGCGAACTCGGCGGGACCAAACAATGGGGCATCACCGACCTTGGCATGGAGGCCATCAAGAATATAAAAATGGTCGAAGCCGCCCGTGCGGAAGCGACAGCAATCGTAGCGAAGGACCCGAATCTCACCGCCTATCCCCTCATGAAAGAGCTGGTGGAGTCCAAAAAGCTGGAGACGCATTTTGAATAAAGAAAAACGCCTTCAATCGAAGGCGTTTTAGATTTAGATTCGTATTTCATTCCGACATGGCGAGAAGCTTTCCCGCTCCGGCAAATAGTGCAAGGAGTTCCATCGGGCGAAGCGCCCCTCTCGCGACTAGCTTGCAGCCAGCCTCGCACACTAAGAACAGTATGCAATTGCTCCTTATCGTCGCCTGCAGGTACCCTTGCCTCAAATCAACCTTCGTTGATTTCGTGAGATTTGCGGATGACGTGAAGAACGGAAGGAGGATGGAATTGATCGCGCTTTGTATATTCTTCTCCGGTTCAGGATAGTTGCTGTCATATTTCCCAAGTACGGTATCTATCCTCGAAACGAAGTGCTCTGCGATCTGGATATAGAATTCGCCGATGAATTTTCCGCTTTGATGGGAAATATACGGATCGATATCTTGTCGGCAAAGCGGCAGCGGCAAATCCTTTTTCCCAACATCAGATGCGGCATACTCTTTGATGAACAAATTCAGCACTGCGATAAACAGCGTCAGGAACGATACTTCGTACAGCAGATACTGGCTTACGGTTTGAGACTTCTCCGGCTTTGGTACGCAAAAATTGTACCGGACTTCGGAATGGCGTTTGAAGGCCTTGTAGAAGTAAGGCAT
>JAHFNM010000044.1 GCA_023267415.1 Candidatus Nomurabacteria bacterium | reverse complement strand
CGATCTTGCTTCCACCTACATTTGATCGAGGGATGTCGCCCTTGAGCGACTGGAGTATTGCGCCTAATGGCGACTTTGGTTTTTGATTTCTCATGATGATAAAAGGTTCTAGTGTCTAGGTTCTAGTTTCTAGAGATACGGTTAATAATGTTTTTAATCTTGAATTCACTAGAAACTAGAAACTAGCCCCTAGAAATCGTACTTATTTTTTTGCAAAGATTCCCCATACACGGTCCGTTGCAAGATACCAATTGACGATGTCCGCAAAGCGATCCTTTGTTGCGTCGACATGGCCGAGTGTGATACCCGTTAATTCCGGACGAACGACATAGATGTATGAAGGAGAGTAAACAAAGACTGCGGGCATGTCGGCTCCAATTTCTTTTTCAAAAGAAGCATACATCGTGTTTTCTTTATCCGGATCGAGTGTGCCGAGTCCTTGTTCCAGCAATCCATCCGTTTTCGCATTGGCATACCCGGAAATATTCAGTCCTGGATCGGTTCGCTGGGATGAGTGCCAGAAAGCATACAAATCGGACTGATTGGAAACGATCTGTCCGAAAAAGAGCGACTGGAATTTGCGTGGGCGAATGATGTCCTGATTCAGGCTGCCCGTTTCGTACACTTTAGGAACAGCTTCGATGCCTACAGCGGCGAGATCTTGTGCGATGAGGTCGACGGCTTGCGTAAGTTCAGGAGTGTCGTTGGTTGAAATTTCAAATGACAGGCGTCGAGTCTCTTTTTTTGAAATAGCCTTTGCGTAGATGCCGTCCGATCCCATTTTCCATCCGGCTTTTTCCAGCATTGCCTTGATCTGCTCAGGTGTCGCAGCTTGCTCGGCCAGCTTTTGGCTGCTTTGAATGGTCGAGCTGTCAGGGATCGGTCCGTTTCCGGTGGTTCCATATCCCTTCAGTACCTGACTGACAACCGCTTGCTTGTTGATGGCGAGAGAGACTGCCTTTCGCACTGTGCTGTCGGTAAAGATCTTTGCCTGGCTTTGATTGAAGAACAATCCAAATACGCGCGGCAAAGGTGTTTGCAGGACTGCGGCACCATCCTTTTCAAGCTGCTTGGCATTGTCGGGGTCGATTCCGCCCATGGCATCGATCGATCCTTTCTTGTACGCGGCGATCATTGTATCTTCGCTAGCAAAGAAATGAATAGTGATCGAGCTGATGCGCGGAGCTTTTTCGCCCTTTGGATGCACAGCCTTCAACTCGTAATAATTGGGAATGCCGGAAGAATTCTGCGCGACGTTTTTTATTTGAAAGAATCCATCGCCCACGGCATTTTTTGTGTTGTAGTCGCTGTAGGCCCAGCTTTCGTAGGGAATCGCGCTCCAGATATGCTTTGGGAGGATGCCAATGGTGGTGTTCTCCAAAAAGGGCGCATACGAATGCTTGAGGGTAAATGAAACAGTGCTTGGGTCAACTGCTTGCACGAGCACTCCGCTCCATTTAATGCGCTCAGGACTTTTCAAGATCGGATCTTCTGCAGACTTGATGGTAAAGAGTATGTCATCAGCGGTTATTTTTTGTCCGTCCTGGAATTGTGCATCCTTGAGCTTGAATGTGTACGTGAGTCCATCAGGCGAAACGTTGTACGACTCTGCAAGGTCAGGGACAATGGTGCCGGTTGCGTCCTTTTTCATCAGTCCTCGGTATACGAGGCTGGTGATGTCATGATCGACGTCGGTGATCGCAAGCAGCGGATTGATGAATCGTGGTGTGCCAACGACTCCTTCCGAAAGATTGCCTCCGGATGCCGGAATCGAAACCAAAAAATGATCGTCGATCTTATAGAGAAGTGAAAGCACGGAGATGATGCAGGCGATCACTGCCACCATGAATGCAGCCCGTTCAAGCGGAGAAAATGCGCCGAGTGCCTGGCGGATTTCGTCCTTCACGCGCGAGAGTTTTGATTGTTCGTCCATAGAAAAAATAGGCGTTAGGCGTCAGGCATTAGGCGCTAGCAGAGAATGCGCTATTAGATTTTAATAAATACGAGAATAAAGAAACTAAAGCTTAATGCCTAAAGCCTAGTGTCTAGATTTAGAGTACGACTGCAAGTACGCACAGTGTCGCAAACAAGATGACGAGCACGATAGTAGCCAAAAAGAGAAACTTCTCGAAGCCGCGCTTCGTGTGGAAGGTGTTTGCATTGTCTCCGCCGGAAATAGCTCCGCCGACGCCTGCTGTAGAAGGCTGGAAGAGGATCGCGGTTATAAGGAGGCCGGCAACGAGAATCTGTGCCGCTGGCAATATTGTTTGTAGAAACGCTACCATTACGGGTATTAGTATTGCATATAAGGCCTCGAAAAGCAACGGTCTTGCTTAGATTGTACTCAATCTGTAGAAGCCGGCGTGCCTTTGGTGCAACGGTCTTGCTTAGATTGTACTTCTTCTCTAGGATCAGCGCGGCCCGCCATAGGCGGGCCGCGCTGATCCTTAGGTATTGACTCGTTTCAACATTATATGGTATTTTAAAACGAACATTTCTTATCTTTTCACCTAAAAATGGTTATGTATGCCAGAAGTATTAATCGTTGACCAGAAGGCAATCGGAACGGAAAAAGTTGCCGAAAGCAAACAAGTGCTTAATAAAGAAATTACTTTCGTTGTCGATTATCCGTCGCCGATGAAAGTAGGAGAAACTGCACTTAAAGGTTTTTTTGGGAAATTGACCGAGGCAGGGTACTTGGTGGAAATTCGCCCCGACATATGGGAACGGATCTTCAAAGATACTGCTGTGAAGGGAATGCCGGAGCCCGCAGAGGTTTCAGCGCACTCCTTCAATGAAGAACTCAAGCAGTCGGACATTTTGAAGGCCGCCAAACGGCAGGCTGTCAAAAAAGAAGACACGGGTCTTGTGCACGCACTCGGTGCATTGCAAGAAGCCATCCTCGCTGGAGCGCTCATCAATGACAATGATGCGGTGATGTCCTACGCGACTGAAAAAGCAATTCAATACCGCTGCATAGCTGTCTACAGAGAAGCAGGCCGAAAGATAAAGCTTGATATTTACGAGCTGCGTCCGGGGGCCTCATATGGACCACAGCATAAAGTATGTTTTTGATATCACGCTATAAAATGAATGCTCTTCTCTTTCAGCGGGAAGAGCATTTTTAATATCACACAACCGTCTGTGTGTTTGGGTTCCAGGTTCGATATTCACAATCCTCAAAAAGGGCTCTATATAAGGCTAAACGGGAGCTTGACTTCCCGTTTGGCTTCCTATAGTATATGCCCACGGCACCTAGAGAGGCGCCATTTCTAATCATTGTCAATTGAATAGTAGTAATAGAGTACTACGTTTTATTTTGTTCCGTTCTATTCGGTCACTGGTCGCAAGACCATGTGATTTTTTAAGTAGAGTTTGATCCTAGCTCAGGATGAACGCTGGCGGCGTGGATAAGGCATGCAAGTCGAACGGATTTTTTACTGAAGAAGTTGCGATTACATCAAGATGACGGATATAAAAAATTAGTGGCAGACGAGGTAGTAACACGTGGGTACGTCCCCTCTAGTCGCGAATAATCCATCGAAAGGTGGACTAATACGCGATGGTCTCGCG
>JAHFNM010000019.1 GCA_023267415.1 Candidatus Nomurabacteria bacterium | reverse complement strand
AAACGATATTGAAAAATATGCGAATGATCCAACCTCGCCGTTCTATCCGGGTGAAGGAATGAGCGCGCTTATCGCATACCCAGCCGGTGTCGATCACGACACAGAGCTGTACAACAGACTCACCGATCCAAAAAATCACTATTACCAGTATCTATATACGGCACTCTTTATCAAGGAAATTGAATCGCAGTGGAAGAATGCCGGCTTTGACATCACACAGAAGCCTGAGGCAGTCGTGACGCTGTTTAATCTCGGTTTTCAGGCCTCACACCCAAATGCAAATCCGCAGGCTGGTGGCGCGCCAATCACGACGGGAGGTATGGTCTATTCGTACGGCGACCTCGGCAGCACATTCTATCACTCGACCGAACTGGTCAGCATTTTTCCCTAGCGCTGTTTGACTTTGTGTCAGCTCAGTTGTATTGTTCTCTTAACTAAAAAAAGAACCTTATGAGATCGATTTTGTATGTTATCGCAGTGATCCTACTTCTTGGCTGGGTATTTGGGGCCTTTGTCTACGAGGCAGGAAGCATCATTCACATTTTGCTTGTGCTGGCGATTATCGCATTGCTGCTCGGCTTCATTCGCCGCGGAAGCATGGATTAGTCCAGCTGCCCATCACACACATTGCATAAATGGCCTCCACGCGAGGCCATTTGTTTTACTCAAAAAATAGTGGATACTGTACCTATATGAATAAAGACAGCAAAAAGAACCCTTCACCGAAACCTCAAAACAAAAACAGTGAGAAGACCTCCTGGGGAGGAGTGGCTGATTGGTACGATAATTATCTTGAGACCAACAAGGACAGCTATCAGGAAAAGGTTATCGCGCCCAACCTTCTTCGTTTGCTTAATATAAAAAGCGGAACAAAAATCTTGGATCTTGCCTGCGGGCAGGGATTTTTCTCGCGCAAATTCGCTGCTGCCGGCGCTGCAGTGACCGCAGCCGATATTTCAAGTGAGCTCATCGAGCAGGCAAAGAAGCATTCGCCAAAAATTTCCTACTCCGTCGCACCTTCGCATAAGCTTGGCTTTTTGAAAGACAATTCCTTCGATGCTGTCGTGATCGTCCTGGCCATCCAAAACATCAAAGAGATGGATGAGACGTTCAAAGAGGCGCGACGAGTGCTCGCGCCCGGTGGCCGACTCCTCCTTGTCATGAACCACCCTGCATTCCGCATCCCAAAGCGTTCCAGCTGGGGCTTTGATCCTAAGGACGGCAAGCAATACCGCCGCATCGACGGATATCTTTCTCTGACTACAGACAAAATAGTCATGCATCCGGGGCAGAAGGCGAGCGAGGCCACGATTTCGTATCATCGAAGTCTGCAGGATTTTTTCAAAGCACTCTCAAAGAATAATCTCGCTGTGACCCGCCTTGAAGAATGGATCTCGCACAAGGCGAGTCAAAAAGGCCCGCGTCAAAAAGCTGAAGATCTCGCCCGCAAAGAGATCCCGCTCTTTCTAATGCTTGAAGCAAAGAAATAGATATTTTTATCGCCCACCAATAACCACGTCAAATGCATTTTTTAAACCTACAAGGAACAGTGCATTGGATCTCTCAAAACGGCTACCTGCTTCTGTTCGCAGCCATGTTGATCGAAGGTCCTGTTGTCACAGCTGCCGGCGCCTTTCTTGCAGGCATAGACTTTTTCAATCTTTGGATAGTGGCAATTCTCTCTATCTTTGGCAATCTAATTCCGGATATTGCCTATTACGCTCTTGGATATTGGGGCAGGGGAAAATTCATCGATACCTATGGGCGATATTTTGGATTGGATGCGAAAAAAATCCTCTATCTTGAAGAGCTGATCCAAAAGCATGCTGTAAAATCGCTCTTTGTGATAAAACTGGTGCCGTTACTGGCTACACCGGGACTCATCATTGTAGGCTTCATAAGAATGAATCTGAAAAAGTACATAAAATGGAGCTTGATTATCACAGTCGTAAGTTCCGGTTTTTATTTGATAGTAGGATATTATTTTGGTGCTGCATACGATCGGATCGCTCACTATGTCAACGCGGGAGGGTTGTTGGCAGTTATTTTTATCATACTTTTTCTAGTAGTATTGTATTTCGGAAAGAAGCTTTCGGAAAAATTCGCCAAAAAAATCATTGAGTAATATACTGATCGGGCCATGCGCATCGCACTATTCTCAGACAATTTCTACCCCGAGCTTTCGGGTATTTCAGATTCTGTAATCGCATTGGCGCAAGAGCTGGCCAAACGTGGTCATTATGTAGATTTCTATGTGCCAAAATATTCCAAAGCCGATTATGCGATGGTAGGGGTTCCAGTCAAGGAGATCGAGCTTGGACAGAAAATACGAGTGATCCGCTTTTTTTCCTTTCCATATCGAACGGGGACAGGACAAGGCAGACTTGTCATTCCTATTGGTTTGCGCGCCTTCAAGATCTTTCGGTCGAAGCCTGACGTTATCCATACCCAGCTTTTCTTTGGAGTGGGACTGGAAGCGCTTTTTGCCGCACGTATTCTTAGAAAACCTGTTATCGGCACAAATCATACCTCGTTAAAAGAATTCCTCAAATACAGTCCGGTGCATTTTTCATGGCTCGATCTTTTGATACTAAAATACATGAATTGGTATTATGAGCGCTGTGAACTCGTCACCGCTCCGTCGCAGCAGATCCTCGACCAAATGATGGAGATCGGCTTCGATATGGCGCCTGGAAAAATGAATGCCCGCATACTATCGAATCCGGTTGTTCTTCCCGGTCTAGTTTCCAAAGAAGAACGAATAGCTCTTCGGGAAGAATTCGGTTTCTCTGGTCCAACCATTATGTACGCAGGCCGATTTGCAAGAGAAAAAAATATTGACGTTCTACTGGCCTCCATCGCAGTGATAAAGAAAACGATACCCGACATCATCCTTGTCCTTGCGGGCAATGGTCTGATAAAAAATGAGCTTGAAGATCTTGCGATGCACCTCGGCATCGAAAATAACATTCGGTATCTCGGAGTGCTTTCCAAACCGGAGCTCGGCAAGCTCTATGCGGCAGCCGATGTTTGTGCGACGGCAAGCACTTCAGAGGCGCAAAGCATGACCATGTTGGAAGCTATGGCATACGGATTACCTATGGTTGGAGTGGATACTCCGGGCCTAAGGGAACACATCAACGACCAGAATGGAAGACTCGCGAAGCCAAACGATCCTGAAAGCCTCGCAAGAGAAATAATCGCCGTACTCAAAGATGAAGTTCTGCATAAAAGACTCAGTGATGGCGGAATTGCATTCGCAAAACAATTTTCCGCGGAAAGCATTGCAAAAGAATGGGAAGCAGTCTACAGTGAAGTCATTCGAAGCTATGCCAAGCGAACACGTTGACCAATGAAAGTATCCATCGTCGTCCCAGCCTACAATGAAGCAGCCTATCTCGCAGACACTTTGCATTGTCTGCTCTCCTTGGATTACCCGGATTTTGAGATCATTGTCGTCGACAATGCTAGTACCGACAGTACTAGTGAGGTAGCCAAACAGTTTCCGGTAAGACTTGTATATGAAGAAAAGAAGGGATTGCTTCATGCACGAGAACGAGGACGAAGGGAAGCCTCTGGAGAAATAATTGCAAATGTCGATGCGGACTGTCGTCCGACAAAAGACTGGCTGCAAAAAGCGACCCTGTATTTCAAAAACCCTAAGGTAGTTGCCGTTTCCGGCCCCTATTTCTATTTCGACAGCCCGTTCTTGTCTCGCACGATTTTGTTCAATTCGCAAAAGTATCTCTACGCGGTTTCAAGCCGGATCCTTCAGGCATTTGGCAAAAATGGAATCCTCATCGGTGGCAACACGCTGTTTCGAGCTCGTGCACTCGACGAGCTCGGCGGATACGACACGTCTATCTTGTTTTATGGCGAGGACACTGATACTGCAAAAAAGCTCTCATCCCGAGGCAAGATCGTATTTAGTCCCAATGTCGTCATGCCCACCTCGGCCCGCCGATTCAAAAAAGAGGGGACACTGCGCATTATCGGCAAATACCTGTACCATTTCTTCAAAGCCACCTTCTCAAGGTAGCGCACCAAGCGTGCAGTTCGGCGCGTAGTATAAAGACAGTCACTGTTGTATGAAGCAATACATCCGAAACCATGCCGACTTTTTCAAGCGAAAGGAATTCCTCGTTCCGTTCTTCGGCTCGCTGCTTATGCTGGTCGCAGCCAATATCATCAACTTCTACGCGGGTACCTATGCAACAGATCATGCTAGCAACTCCGTCACCGATATCATCCTCAACAACATTCGCGTCTTTGATGTCGACAATTTATTCGTCTACGGCACATTCATTTTTTGGACATTTCTCATCTTTGTCTGGTTCCACCATCTCGAACGCTTTCCTTTTTCGGTTAAAACGCTGAGCCTGTTCATCGTCATTCGCTCGTTCTTTATTACACTCACGCATCTTGGCCCTTTTCCCAATCAGGTCGCCTGGACGAGCAACCTTCTCAGTAAATGGACATTTGGCGGCGATCTCTTCTTCTCAGGACACACAGGCATCCCGTTCCTATTCGCACTTATTTTTTGGGACATCAAACCACTTCGCATCACATTCCTCTCTGCCTCGGCATATTTCGCAGTCATCGTCCTCTTGGGCCATTTGCATTACTCGATCGATGTGCTGTCTGCGTTTTTCATCACATTCTCCATCTATTATCTCGGCGAGCTCTTCTTCAAAAAAGACCGCGCACTGTTCAAAAAACGGATCGATATACTGGCATAAAAAATACCCTCTGTAATAGAGGGTATTTGAGACGACAGAGATGAAATTAATAGGGATAGGGCAGGAATAATTTTGGGCCGAGCATCTTAAAAAGGTTTTGAATTTCCTTTTTCATGGCTTCATCGCAGGTAATATGGCTTGTGAGCGGTGAATTTCGTTCGATTATGATCGAATGATTGCACATATGTTCGATGATCACTGTCGTTCCTTCTTTGATCAATAACCGTCTTTCGAATGGGTTAAAATCAAATTCATTTTGTTTTGAACTCAAAAGAACTGTGAGCGAGCCTGGCGTTTCCTTCATTTTAAAAGCGAAGTTCTCAAGTTTGCTCAATGCCTCTTGTGTCGGTTCTTCTTTAAAGAAGGAATCATATATGACCGAGACTGGAATATACCAGTCATCGCTCATAAAAGGGACTTTATACCACTTTACCTCCGGCCACACCTCGTTGAGCTTCTTTTTTTCTGCAACCTTGCTTTCGTATGCCTTTCGAGCATCTTTTTTACGGACAATATACGATATGCCAAAAATCGCCACACTTGAAAGCATCCAAATTGACCCGAGAAGAAGCTTGTTTGCAAATAATAAGCTGCATAGTCCTGCAAGCAGAAAGCCGCATGCAATACTAACAAAACTGACCCAAATGATCGAAAACTCGCTCCATCTTGCCCAATATTCATATTCGAGCGAAGGCTGGCTTTTGTAAGCATCGTTATAATCAAGAATACCCGAAGGGTAGGGGAGGTCTGTCATCGCATTACTATTAACTCGTAACGGAACCATTTTGCCCGCCGCGGACGAATTTGAATAGAGTAAATTTGAGAAAAGGTGCTCATGTAAAACGATCTTGGTCTCATCGTTTTTGTATCGGTTCCAGTCCTTTTTGAACAGGTCGATTGCGGCCAATATCCGCTGGGCTTCTCCTGCGGTGATACCATCCCTGTTGACGGTGATTCCTATGGTCTCTTTGAACCGACCCAAGCCTTCGACGCCAGAGCATTTTATCAAGAGCTTGCTCTGCTCTTCTTCGAGTACTTCAAACAATCTTTCCTGTTTCATTTTGAACTTATTAAATTGTAAAATAATATTGTTTCTCCTAACCTTTCTTTTTGAAAAGTCCCGTTCGGTTTGGACTCACAGCCAAGTTACCACGAGAGGAAAGGCTTTACAAGCAAGGGGATTTGATGTCATTTTGCTTATCCACAGTTGCAAGTGAACGAGCGTTCACTTATACTATTTATACAAGGTCGTTAAGTTAAACGAAACATAAATAATATATAAACATATGAAGCACCAGGAATACATCAAGCTCATCGAAAAGGAGCTCCAGAGGATCAACAAGGTCATCGATTACAAGATCATTCACGGCGAGGAATATTGGAGAGAAGCTCGCGACCACAAGCTCTTGCTCCGAAAGATCCGCCAGAATACCAAGAGCAATTTTTTTAACAGACTTCTCCCTCGCGTCTTCCAATTTTAATTGTATTGTGTCATCCTGAACTTAGGATCGAGCACAATCGCTCTTGGAGAGATCAGGATCTACGAAAATAAAATGCAAAATCAATACAAGGAAACCCTTCTCAAATTCTACAACCGCGAAAAGCGCATGCCCACGTATTCCGAGATGATGAAGCTCTTCGGCTTCAAGTCCAAGAATGCCGTGGCGCGTATCGTGGAGAAGCTCATAGACGCCGGCATGGTCACCAAGGATTCGCTTGGGCGGCTTTTGCCTGCATCATCTTTCAATGAAGTTCCGCTGCTCGGTCTTGTGAAGGCCGGCTTTCCCTCACCTGGTGAAGACGTGCTCGAGACCACGATGAACATCGACAATTTTTTGATACAAAGGAAAGACAGAACCTATATTTTGGAAGTAGACGGGGACTCCATGATCGAGGCACACATTGCCGACGGAGACATGGTCATAGCCGAACGCACCGACACTGCCAAGGATGGCGAGATCGTGATCGCCGAAGTGGATGGCGAGTTTACCATGAAGTATTTTAGAAAAGAGGGGAACAAGGTCTGGCTGCAGCCGGCCAACAAGAATTTTAAGCCGATCTATCCGGAGAACGACCTCCAAATCCGGGCAGTGGTGCGCGGAGTCATCCGCAAATACTAGGCTTGGGTATTAAAAAACCACCGCGGAGGTGGTTTTTATCTTTCTGTGATAAGTTATTTTCTTTTCGGCAGTTCTATGTATCCGTCAAACCAATAGTCCCAATCTTTTAAGGAAAATAGTCGTGGAAAATTCAGCCTGCGGCACTTTTTCTCAAAGAACCGCACCAGAAGGACGGAAAAGATCATTCGTACGCGCGAGTCGATGATCTCTTCGGATTCATCAGGCTCTTCTTGTCCGACCCTGGGCCTCTGCTGCGCAAAGAATTGCTTTGTCTGCTTAAAAAGGTGTTCGGGAGACATGTTTTCTATGGCCTTTTTAATCGCATTCGAATCCCGGGCTATGATCACTGGCCCATCATCTGGCCGGGCCATCACTTCATCCCGAAGTTCCGAAAGAATATCGTCTAATTGAATAGTTGCAGTTTCCATTGCTCGTATGAATTTTAAGGTGAACCGAAATCCTCAAAATTCTACATGAAAATCGGGGATTGTCAACGCGGGCAGAGTTCTATTTTCTGCTATAATCTGCAAGCTTATTAGCCACTAATACTACATTTGCATGATCACCAAACAACAGTTTATCGACAATTTCGTAAAGGAAATTGACATTATCCGCCACCTCGCGACCAAAGTCACTCCCGACATGCTCGACTACCGCCCGCACGAGAAGCAGCGCTCCATGCTCGAACTTTTAAACTACCTCGGACACATCTTTACTGTAGGAGTCGAACTCAATATTGAAGGCAACATGGGCAAATATGCCGAGCTCACTTCAAACGTTCCGGTGGTCACGCTTGAAAATTTTGACATGCTCATGGAAGCACAAGCCAAGGCGGTCGCAGCCCGCATTGAAGCATTAACCGATGCCGAACTCACCGAAGAGTACGAAATCTTCGGCCGCAGCGCTTCGCGTGCCATGCATATCTTCGGCGTCATGAAGTGGACAGTGGCATACAAGATGCAGCTCTTCCTCTATATCAAAGCCAATGGCAATCACGACATCAGCACCATCAATCTCTGGGCCGGCGTCGACGCAGCACCAAAAAATTAATCTCACATGAAGCTCTTCTATCGCTATCTTAAAAAATACTGGAAGCTTTGTGTCCTGACGCTCGTCTTGGCTGCGGTCAACCAAACCTTTTCTCTGCTTGATCCATACATCTTCAGCCGCGTCATAGACAATTACGCCACCAAGTTCAATCTCTACACCAGAACCGAATTCTTCCATGGCGTGCTTTTTCTCTTGCTCTTGTCTGTCTGTGCAGCACTTATCTCCCGTATCGCAAAGAACTTCCAAGACTATTTCTTAAACGGCGTTAGTCAGCGCGTCGGCGCCGATATCTATCGCGACGGTGTGGCGCATTCGCTTTCACTTCCATATGAGAATTTTGAAGATGAACGAAGCGGAGAGACTCTCGGCCGACTCCAAAAGACACGCCAAGACACGGAGAAATTCATCACGGCGCTCATCAACGTGCTCTTTGTCTCGCTTATCGGATTCGTTTTCGTCGCCGTATACGCCATCCATATCTACTGGGGCGTTGCTGTTGCCTTCCTTTGCACCATTCCGGTCATTGCCGGACTCTCGCTCGTCCTTTCGCAGAAGATCAAAAAGATCCAGACTGCCATCTTCGCCGAGACGAGTGCTCTCGCCGGATCCACCACAGAATCGCTCCGCAATATCGAACTCGTGAAGAGTCTTGGTCTCGCGGGACAGGAGATCGATCGCCTCAATTCCACGACCGACAAGATCCTCAAGCTTGAACTCAAAAAGCTTCGCTATCTTCGAAGCCTCTCGTTCATCCAAGGCACGGTCATCAACGCGCTCCGCACAGGGATCCTGTTCTTCTTGCTGTATCTCATCTACGTCCGCACGATCACGTTCGGTGAATTCTTCTCGCTATACATCTACTCGTTCTACATATTCGGACCGCTCCAGGAAATGGGAAATGTTATCGGCACATACCGCGAGGCCGAAGCATCTCTCGTCAATTTCAAGAAGCTTCTCGACATGCCAGTCGAGCCCGTAGCCGAAAATCCGCATTCTATTGGCAAAGTAGAAAAGCTTTCATTCGACAATGTCTCATTCAAATACAAGACAGCGGCCTTCAGCGCACTCGAAGACATCTCATACAGTGTTTCCAAGGGAGAAACGGTGGCTTTCGTAGGTCCATCAGGATCGGGCAAAACATCGCTTGTGAAGCTCTTGGTGGGCCTTTACGCGCCAACGACAGGTTCGGTGTCATACAATGGCGTTCCTCATGACAAAGTGGTCAAAGACGAACTACGAAAGCAGATCGGCTTCGTCACCCAAGACACGCAGCTATTTGCCGGCACGATCCGCGAAAACCTGCTCTTTGTGAATCCAGATGCAACCGACGCACAATGCTTGGATGCACTCAACAAGGCGCAATGCCAGAATTTGCTTGAACGCGGCGGCCAAGGTCTCGACACCGTCATTGGCGAAGGCGGAGTCAAAGTTTCCGGCGGCGAGAAGCAGCGCCTCTCCATCGCACGCGCACTCCTCCGTGAACCCAACATTCTCGTATTCGACGAGGCAACATCTGCGCTGGATTCATTGACCGAAGAGGAGATAGGGAAAACCATCAAGGATATTTCCAAGATCCGCTCATACATCACCGTCCTCATCGCACACCGCCTCTCCACCATCATGCATGCCGACACCATCCATGTTCTCGAAAAGGGCAAGATAGTAGAATCCGGCTCGCACGAAACACTGCTCGCCGAAAAAGGCCTGTACTCAGCAATGTGGCGACAACAGATAGGGGAGAGAGTATAAAAATAATTACTAAAATTGAATAAAGTGTGTATTTTATTAAAATAATAAAATTACTTGTTATGTCTAAAACAAAAGATGTTGTATCGAATAAAGTCTTTATCGGTTGTCCTTGGAAAACAATTCGTCCTAAATATCTTAAAATTGTTGAAAAACTGGAACACAAATTCCCAATTCACTTCGTGCTTATCGGTCGTGAATCTGACCAAAGAGCTGAGGAATTACTAGCTCTGATTAAGAAAAATATTCTTTCATCAACGATAGCAATTTTTGATGTAACGTCCAGCAATGCAAATGTTTCTCTGGAATACGGTATAGCTGATGCCAGTGAGATCGATAGAGTAATTTATCTTAATAATCACCAAAACAACAGGTTATCCTCCAATAAAGATAAAGATACAGCGATTATTGCGGACCTTGCAGGGCAAAAACGTCGACAATGGAAAAATGAACAAAGTTTAGAAAAATTACTTCACGAGTTTTCTAAAAATCATAATTTCACTAAACGTTTTGACAGTGTTTTTACTAAAGCTACTAATTCATTAAGCAGACATACTAAAAAAAGTTATAGGACTTTGGCCCTAAAAGCGATACATTATTTAGATGAAAAAGATCACGTTCGACGCAGTGATTTAGTAGAAAATCTCCTAGGACAAGGCTATGAGGATAGGGATATTAACTTCATATTGAGAGCGTTCAAAGGGAGATTGATTTCAATTTCTAGTGGACGGTATTCTCAAGTTGGGATCTATTAAATAATAAGGTCCTATTTGAGAGAGAGTTTCTTAAGAAGGTTTTTTTGCTCTTCGCTTGAAAGATTTCGATATGTGCCTTCACCCAGATTATCGAGCTTGATGTGCTCAATACGGAGGCGCATGAGGTCCATAACTTGGTCGCCGGCAGCTTCCACCATCTTGCGGATCTGGCGATTGCGGCCTTCTTTGAGGATGATGCGGAAGGTTTTGTTGCCCTCACGAGTGATTTGTGTGCTCTTAGTGCGTACCTTGTCTACGATCATGCCGTGCTCGAGCTTGTCGATGAATTGCTGAGTGATGCCCTTCGCGAGCGTGACGCGATACTCCTTCTCATGCTCGAATTTAGGATCAAGGAGACGATGCGTGATGCGACGATCGTTGGTCATCAAAATGAGCCCGCGAGAATCTTTGTCGAGGCGTCCTACGGGAAAGACTGGCACGCGAAATTGCGTTGCGTTTAGGATATCCTCTTCATCACCCTGAGCACCTGTGGTCACGATACCCTGAGGCTTGTTGTATGCATAGTACACATACGACTGCGGGCGATTGCCGAGAAGCTTGACCTTGTCGCTCGCAGGATCGATTTGCATGCCTGTGAGAGCCTTTTTGCCATTCACCAAGACCTTACCGGAAGCGATAAGCTCGTCGGCTTCACGACGCGAAGAAAGGCCGATGTCAGCCATATGCTTGTTGATGCGAACGGTCTTTCGAGCGAGCGAATTCGGGCGAGTGGACAGAAGAGTAGGGGAGACTGGCCTTCGAGTTGAGGTTTTTGAGCGCTTGTTCATGTATTCACATTAGAACATATTTTTTATTAAAAATCAAATAAAAAATCCGCGTCAGCTCTTTGAAAGGAGTCGACACGGATTATATAACTCAAGCAAGGTTTTCTTAAAATACTTACTTATTCTTTTTAAGTTGAACCCATCCCAGGCGATCGGCGATTTTTTGAATACATTCGCCGAACAATTCTTCAGAAGCATAGCGGCTAACAGTTGTGATTAAACGATTAGCTTTATCGTATGTATATGTTACATAGCTAAATTTATATACATAGTACCCGTGCCGCTCAGGTACGCCCTGATGCATGAGAATGTTGGCCTTCATAGTCATGTTGCCTGCAGGATCATAGTCATAAATCCATGCTTCAACAGTATTGGAATCCTGACTTGTGAATGTTAGCCACATTCGATTCGCTGGGTCGTATCTTATTTGCTTGTCCTCATATCCCTTGGCAGGCATATAGGGGAGATACTTCGTTGTTTCTACGTAAAGGGCTTCACCCCTTGCTGGCGCAGAATGTTGCTGGGGCTTTTGGGCCAATACTACGTTGCTCATACCTATCAAGGCTATGAGTGCAGTCAAGAATATTTGTTTTTTCATTTGAATCAGTTTAAAAGCATTTTAACACATATATTATTAGTAGTCAAACATTTCAAATTTCTGATATCAGCAAATCAGAATTCAATACTATGTTAAAATGTCGAAATGAATCCGCACAAACTTTCCACCCGATTAATTATTAGCGATAATATGCTTCATTGTTCACCACGCTTTCAAAATATAAAAATCGTGGACGCATTGAAAGTTTAGGCGGATGAATTACTGGCTGATCAAATCCGAGGCGTCGTGTTATTCGATCGACAACCTGAAGCGTGACAAGAAAACGGCCTGGACGGGCGTGCGCAATTACCAAGCACGCAATTTTATGCGCGACGATATGCGTGTCGGCGACTTGGTCCTTTTCTATCATTCACTCGGAACACCAGAATTGCCAAACGGCATCTACGGAGTCGCAAAGGTGGCAAGCAAGCCGCATGCTGACGAGACGCAATTTGATAAGAAAGACATGCATTGTGAACCAAAGGCCAAGGACGGTGTGCCGATCTGGGCATGCGTGGACATGGCATTCGTCAAAAAATTCAAGCATCCGATCAATCTGGGCGAAATAAAGCGAAGCCGGGAACTCAGTGGCATGGAAATTACCCGCACGGGATCACGACTCTCGGTGACGCCGGTATCGGAAAAGCATTTCAAATATATAACTGAAGTATTGGCCAACTAATCATGAATGAATTATTTTATACATTAGGAAAAAATATTGGCCGCATATTCATGGGAAGGAATTTCTTCTGGCATTTGGCGATGATCGTGTTGACGGCGATCATCATTCTTTCAGGATTTGACTGGCTGTATTATGAAGCGACCAGAAACTCGGTCTTGCAGATAATCGGATTCGGAGCCGCTGGGCTGGGATTTCTTGTGCCGGTATTTTTGCCGATCATCTTGTATACAGTAGGCACGGCCAGAAAAAACCTACGACTCAAGTACGCTGCATACGCAAGTATTCAGGCCGGAATACTCGGACTGGCAATTTCCTCACTCTACAAGGTGTTTACTGGCCGCGTAGGCTTGCCGCATATTGCAAACGCCATAGATACCAGCCATGTATTCCAATTTGGAATCTATAGGGGAGGCGCTTTTCAAGGATGGCCGAGCTCGCATACGGCCGTGGCCTTTGCCATGTCGTTTGCACTGATCACGCTCTTTCTGGAAAAGAAGATCTTCCGTTCTATTTTGTTTGTGTATGCACTCTATATCGGTATCGGCGTCTCGATGACGATACATTGGTTTAGCGATTTTGTGGCGGGAGCGATACTTGGAACAGTGATTGGAATCGTGGTGGGGAAGTCATTTTTGCAAAAAGTGCACAATGCAATATAAGTACGAAGTTCGAATATCAAAACGATCCCGCGGAATGCGGCTTGCGGTGCATCCTGACGGACGCGTCGTGGTGACGAAAGCGAGACTTGTTCCGGATATTCTGGTTGCGCAATTCGTCAAAAAACACACCGATTGGATCACAAAAAGACTTGAATATATCGAAAATCATCCGGCACCGCTCCTCGGCAAGCACTCGATCCGCGACTATGCAGCGCACAAAGAATTGGCGCGAACACTCGTGCATGAGCGAGTGAATTTCTTTGCTACAAAATATCAATTTGCATTCGGCTCGATCCGCATCGGAAATCAAAAAAGCAGATGGGGGAGTTGTTCCCGTCGCGGAAACCTCAATTTCAACTACAAAATCGTGTTTTTACCGGAACGTCTCCAGGACTACATTGTGGTCCATGAATTATGCCATCTCAAAGAACTCAATCATGGCAGAGGATTTTGGAAACTCTTAGAAAAAGAAATTCCAGATTGGAAATCTGTGCGGAAAGAATTGAAAAAATATTAAATTATTTTTTGCAAATAAAAAAGGGGACTGAACTTCCCCTTTTTTAGTATTTATTTTTGCTTTAAAAGCGGAGCGATGAACGGCTTGATTGGCTTTGCTGGTTGAGCTGCTGGAATGGGACAAATGGCCTTTTGCGACACCTGAGAATCCGTCGTGGTCGTAGCATCGGTCAAGATGACAATCCTGCCGCTCACTGAGCCGTTTTTTGCCTGAGTTTTGACCGGAGCAAGGCTTTCGTTGCCGATAAAGATGTCATACATTCCGTTCTCATTGCTTCCGATCCGAAAATTTCCTTTTGCATCGGTGAAGGTCGACAAGACGCGTCCGCTGACCGTATTCTTCACAATCACGTCAACACCGGCCACAGGCAAGGTCGCAGCCATACTAGGAGTCGCGTTTACGACCAAAAAGAGCCCATAAGCGATTGTAGAGCCTCGAAGAATGGATGAATATTTCATAAATCGAATTATACGGGTTCGATCATGGATGTGCAATTCGGGGGAGAAATTCGCATGGATCCCGGATCAAGTCCGGGATGACAATCTACATATAGATTGTCGTGGGCTAGGAAGATCATTTTGCGATGCGTAACCGTGTTGCAAAATGATCGCTAACTTTCATTACGCTTTATTAGGTATACAACGTCGCGAAAGATATATTGTGCGACGTTAATATAGTTTTCCACATTGGCCTCCACGGGCTTGACAGA
>JAHFNM010000043.1 GCA_023267415.1 Candidatus Nomurabacteria bacterium | reverse complement strand
AAATAATGCCATAGGAGCGGATTATAGCACGAAAAAAGGACTTCCGCAGTTCGAGGCGCGAGGGAGGCTTGCGACCAAAATGTACTGAATGTACATTGCGGGGAGTAAACGATCGAGCAACAAAGAAATGCGTCAACTGTGGAAGTCCTCTTACGAAAAAATCCCCTTGCGGGGATTTTTTCGTAAGTGGAAACGATCAAATATTAAGCACGCTTCTTTTTTGCTGCGGTCTTCTTTTTTGGTGCTGCTTTCTTAGCCTTTTTCTTTGCTGCCATAAAATTTATTTTTGATTAATTTCTAAGAGGCGTTTGATTCCGACCAAACAAATCATTTTTTCAAAATAAAAATTTCAGAAAAAATAATTTGCAACTAAACCAAAACGCTACTGCAATAATTATCACTCATCATGAACATACAAGCAATACTTTTTTAACAAAACTGTGGAAAACTAATTTTTATTTTTTATTATTTTTGTAATTAAAAAATAAAAAAATATTTTTTAATTGCATACATTATCAAAAAATTTTTAAAAATTATGTTTTTGTTTTTCATTTTGCATTCACCCACCAGAAACGGCATGCCTTGCACGCATCTGTTTACTCACAAATTGAGGATGACAAAAAAAGAAAACCGCATTCGAAAATCGAATGCGGTTTTCTTTTTTGTTGCGCTCCCACAATCGGTGGTGAGCGGGTCCAAAACTCCAACACAAATGCTTTATGTGAGCGGAGCCGTCCACCACTGAGTGCGTGAACGCATGTCAATTATAACCCAAATGCTCGTAAAATACACAAACCCCGCCGTGAGGCGGGGTTTGTGAAAGCATTTGTTGTAATAATTTATCAGAGCTTATTACTCACACACCCATTATAGCAAATTGGCAGCGGTTGTCAAGTTTTTCCACAAATGCTACTATATAGGTCCTTGTGCTGGATAGTCGCTTGAGCAATCGAGAGGAAAGTCCGAACATTCCCTTCCGCAAGGAAGGAGCAGCGTAGCGGGTAACGCCCGTCGCCGGCAACGGCAGAGGTGCGAGCAGAAACGTCGATGCCGAAAGGCTAGATTTCCCTCGTGGAAATGTCGTATGGCAACATGCGAATGAAACGGCAAAATCCTTACGCGGATGCAAGATCGTGCCCGTCTTTGTGCGGGAGAATCGCTAGAGGTGCTTGGCAACAAGCATCCCAGATAAATGACTGTCGCCCGCAAGGGTACAGAATTCGGCTTATAGGCACAAGATTGAAATATATGAAAAAGGCACTCTAACGAGTGCCTTTTTCTTTTGCTGTGATTTCCTATTTTCTGTTTTCTATCTTTGATATAATGACACTATGAAAAACAAGCTTCTCTCATATGTGCTTGGCGCGCTCGTCGCGCTTGTTCCGTTCGGCGGCAGTGCACTTTCTATCGCGTATGCGCAGGCAAACTGCACCATTACTTCCTTTACCAGCTCAGCTCTTAACAACACCGTTTCAAGCGGAGACAATCCAACACTCTTTTGGAGCACCAGCGGATGCACGTCGGTAACACTCTCCGGCGGATCCTCGATCCCCAACGCAATGCGCCTGCCCAATAGCTACACACAGACTGGACCACTCATCAGCACGACAACATTCACACTCATCGGAGCCGGAAGCAATTCATCAAGCACTCCTTCGACGATAACACTCACGGTAAACGGCGGAGTATACACTGCGCTTCCGACCAATGTCGGATCTTCGAGTGTGCATCTCAACGGTCTTGCCTTCAACGAGACGGACAATTTCCAAGGATACTTCGGTATCGGCAAACAATCGCCTCTCGAAAAACTAACCCAATTCCAGTACCTTTCGCCAAATAGCTCGACTGCATTTGGCGAGACAGTCGCTGTCGACCCGAACACGACATACTATTATCAAGCATTCGTTCGTGCCGGCCAGACGACATATAAAGGAAACATCGTTTCGTTCACAACACCGAGCGCCGATACGCCGATCGTATACGCGACTGGTACGACAAAGACTCAAGACCAAGGAACGACAAGCAACGGCGGCGGCACAAAGAATACAACGACAAAAGATCAAGCAGCGACTGATACTGTGTCACTCTCGATCACCAATCAAAGCGAGAAAATTTCGGTCGGAGACACTGTCGCATACACCGTGACGTATGCCAACGGCACAAACAAAAAACTTTCGAATGTAGTAGTCTCTATCGTCTTCCCGCTTGGATTTACCATCAAACAATCGACTCAGGGAACGATACTCAATCCAACGAGCATGACTGCCAATATTGGCACACTCGCACCAAATACTACAGGATCGATCTTCATTGAGGCAATAATCAGCAAAAGTGTTTCGACCAGCGACCCTCTCGTGACCAATGGAACCCTCGAATACACCCTGCCAAATGGCACGCGCGACAGCGTTGTCGGCTATGTGATCAACCACGCAAGCCGAGCCAACATCCTCGGCGGATTCACGCTCGGATCCGGATTCTTCCCTTCCACCATCTTCGGCTGGCTCATCACGATCATCATCATTCTCACCATCGTGCTCCTCGCCCGCCGAATCGCGAATGCAAAGAAAGCAAAGCATGGAGAAGGACATCATTAAAAAATAGATCAAAGAAGAATTCAAAAAGCCTCCGCATTAGCGGAGGCTTTTTCTGTTAAAACGAAACTTGTGTTCCCTCTTCTATAGTATTCTTTTCCGCAAACCCCGCAGGCATCTCGAGCACATACTGCGCGGGAGATTTTGGAGAAAAAGTCTTGGGATAGGTGGATGGATCAACGCTTGGCGTGATATCCACGACCTTCTTGTTGGAAGCGACCCAGATCATATCTATAGGATAGTTCATGTCCTTCATCCAGAACGAGGGAGTATTCTCGGTGGGAAAAAGAAACAGCATACCCTGGTCTTCGCCAAGCGACTGCGTACCCGAAAGACCTCTCTCCTGCTCGGCTGGCATGTTGGCGTAGGCCACATGCAACTCTGTCCCGGCGATCGTCAGTATGTGGTCAAATGTTACCGGACCAAGCTCAGCCTGCATTATCGTAGCAGGGGCATTCTTTTTAGGCGGCGTATGCGTGGCAAAGTAAGCCACAAGAAGAAGTCCGATGAGGATGAAAGAAAGCGTTGTTGAGAGCCACTGTGGAATCTTCATTTCCTATTTCTGAGACTTATTATTTCGAGCAGCGCACCCAATCGCTCTTGATGGTTCCCAAACTATTCTTTGCGTAAGCGACTGCGTAACAATCGCCGCTGAGTCCCGTGAGGGTAACCTGCGTAAGTCCGGAAAGCTTATCGGCAACGACCTCTTTTGAGATAATGGTCATAGAGAATGGAGTCGTACCGTATGCGAACCAGAGAGTCGGCTTTTCTCCTCCGCCGTTGTACTGCGCGGTCAAAGTAGCAGATCCGGCAACACTCGTGTCGGCAACGATCTTCACAATACTCGGCAATGATGGATGCTGTGCTGAAAGGACGTCATTAAGAGCCATTCGCGTGAGCGGACCAACGAATCCGGTTGCGGAAACGCCATGATTCTTCTGGAATACCTTCACTGCTGCAGCTGTAGCAGGACCAAATGAGACAGTTTCGTATCCGGCAGATCCTGCATGAGGAGCCTGTGCGACTGCGGTGGAAGCTTCCTTGTTGAGAAGCATCTGAAGCTGCTTGACGTCATCACCAACCGAACCGATGGTGAGATTATTTTTGAAAGTAAATACGTTCGTGACGGTGATCGACTGCGCAAAAACAGTGGTAGAGAGCATGCCCAAACTTGCGAGGGCGATAAGGGATGTTGTGAGATATTTTTTCATAACGATTGAATATGGATATGGCTGATAATGTGCCCGTAGTATAGCGTATTTGGG
>JAHFNM010000018.1 GCA_023267415.1 Candidatus Nomurabacteria bacterium | reverse complement strand
CGGTGAACTTGGTGTTCGTAACGACCCACATGCCATATTCATAGGCTTTTTGATTCTTGTCGCCTTCGTTTTTTACGATATCGATTAGGCGTGCATCCGCGTACATAATCACATCCACGTGTGTCTTGATGCCCGGCATATTGTGATACTTTGCTTCCACTAGAAAACGCTTGCTTCCGGAGGATGCAATGACGTCGATCTCATGCGGAACGCATTTGCCTTTGAGAATGACATCACGTTTGGTTTTGAATCCATATGACTGAAGGACGATCTCGAAATACTGTTCGAATACGAAACCTGCGGGGCCGAGCGCTTCCAGCGCTCGGCGAAGCGAATATCGCGCTGCGACATCCGGATTTTCTTTGACGAGATATTTGAGTGCATTGCGGAAGATCGTAGTAGTAGATGCATTTGGATTGATCTTGCTGGTCACAGTCTTGCACACTGAGTCGGCCACATCACGCGGAGCGCCCGCTTTGCGGAGCGAAAGACAAAACTTTGCCGGGCTGTATGTTTGGCTCACTCCGTCAGACTTTATGATTTCCATCCTTATATACTAACACGCTTCGCGACCTGCCTTTATCTTGACTTTTTGTTATAAAGGTGATATAATACAAGAGAATTTAAAACTTAATAGAGCCATGAAAAAGATAGTACTATTCGGATTTTTTGGAATCCTCACGTTCGCTGCCTGTACCAAGTCAGCAAATACCTGCGACACCTGCGGGAATAACAACAACGGCAACAATACCAACAGCCATGTGAATCCACCCGCGCCGACATATTACGACTCGGTGGTGAAGATGAAAAAATTCAAAGTGGTGTATTGGGCCTACGACACGGTAGCCCACGAGTTCTACGCGGACTTTGATCAGGCTGATATCGCAGCTTATCATTACGACACCACTCTGGTCGAACCTGCGTACTTTGATCTGTTAAAAGGATCGATAGTGCACCAGCTACCCAAGATGGTTGATGGCATTAATTTTTATGGCATCTTTCTTCCCGGCCAAGGATTTGAACTTGTCGCCTACAATGACGACGATACCTATCCTGGAGACACCAGAGAATTTCAATGGTGGCTTACCCAGCTATTTGAAGATAACAGCGGGTACAAATCAAACGGAGAGCAAGTTAGCATGAAGATTCCTGTGCAAAGAATGACGAACAAAAGAATTGGAACGCCTGCTCAAAGAGCATACGCTCGAAAAATGTCTCGATTAGCAAAACACTAAGAGAGATACGGAACTCAAAGCCGCATCACACAAGTGGTGCGGTTTTTTATTTGCCTGTAGCGGAAAAAGAAAAAGCCCTTCGCTGATAGGCAACGAGGGCTCTTTCTTTTTTTGTCGACCACTTATGCATGTATTATACCTATACTTATTTTCTTTGCAAAGGCAAATATGTGGAAATGTATTTGCGTTCGCCCTCCCCTTATTGAGGGGAGGTGTTTTGTAATCAAAACGGAGGGGTGATTGAATTCACAAAATAATCACCGCCCCTCATCACGAGTACGTGTTGTCCCCTCCTCAACAAGGAGGGGAAATAATTCCTAAATCCGATATTTTTTTCCGCGCCACTTGTCTGCGATCTTCACGCGAGTGAGCGAACGTGCAAGCTCGGATTCGAACTGCTCGAAGTTTACGACCTCGCCATTGTCCTTCATCTTCTGCAATTCTTCTGCACGCGTCTTTGCAGCCACAAGCGCCTCGTCTGAAATGTCGGCGACGTGTTCGGCAAAGTCGGCAAGGATCGCAACTTCTGTTCCGCCGTCTTCCGATGGCTTCACTTCGATAAACCCTCCCGACACCGCCATAGGGATAACCTCATCGCCGCGCTTAGCAACAATGTCGCCCGACGCGAGTGCTGAAACAAGCGGAATATGATGCGGAAAGACACCAATCTCCCCTTCTGTCGTCGGGATCGTAACCGAATCCACCATTTCTTCAAAAATAGTTTTTTCAGGAGTTATGATTTTAAGTTTTAATTGCTTTGTTGACATTTTTTTAATTGACGGCAATAATCTTAACCAAATATATATCTTATGAGGATCTGTAAAATTTTATTGCTTATCTTACGCGTGAGTATAGTTATCTTTGTGCTTTATATTGGATACAAGTATTCGGGAATTTAATTTTCTTCTCGTGCCATCAAAACACCTCAGCCTCTGCGAAAGGTGTTTTTTTATATCGCTCCCTTCATGTAGAACTCTTTCTCCGGTTTGTCGTCATGCTTTCCTTCAAGGATTTCTTTGAATGATCGGATCGTATCCGCAAGCGAAACATACGTACCCGGTGCGCCAGTAAACTGCTCGGCTACGAAGAATGGCTGCGAAAGGAATTTCTGCACTTTGCGGGCGCGTGCCACTAGTTGCTTGTCATCGTCGGAAAGTTCTTCCATTCCAAGGATGGCGATGATGTCCTGAAGGTCCTTGTAGCGCTGAAGCACGCGTTGCACTTCACGAGCGACTTCATAGTGCTCCTTGCCCACGATGTGCGGATCAAGAATGGTCGATGATGAGTCGAGTGGATCAACGGCTGGATAGATTCCGATTTCCGTAAGCGAACGGTTGAGCACAACGGTTGAGTCGAGGTGAGCAAATGTTGTAGCTGGAGCCGGGTCGGTAAGGTCGTCGGCTGGCACATACACGGCCTGCACGGACGTGACCGAACCGTTGTTGGTCGAAGTGATGCGCTCCTGCATATTTCCCATTTCAGAGGCCAGTGTCGGCTGGTAACCCACGGCAGAAGGAATGCGTCCAAGGAGAGCGGACACTTCCGAACCTGCCTGCGTGAAGCGGAAGATGTTGTCGATAAAGAGAAGCACGTCTTTGTGTTCAACGTCGCGGAAATATTCGGCCATCGTGAGACCGGAGAGAGCCACGCGAGCGCGGGCACCTGGCGGCTCATTCATTTGTCCGAACACCATCGCCACCTTGTCGAGCACGCCTGAATCTTTCATTTCGTGGTAGAGGTCGTTTCCTTCACGAGTACGCTCACCAACACCGGCAAACACGGAGTAGCCGCCGTGGTTCGATGCGATGTTGTGGATGAGCTCCTGAATGACCACCGTCTTTCCGACGCCAGCTCCTCCGAAGAGTCCCACCTTTCCTCCCTTCAGCACGGGACAGATGAGGTCGATGACCTTGATGCCCGTCTCGAGGATCTCCACTTTTGTGGCCTGCTCGGTAAATTCCGGAGCGTGGCGGTGGATTGGAAGCGTCTTTTTGGTGGCAACGTTCGGCTTGCCGTCGATAACCTCGCCGAGAACGTTGAAGATACGGCCAAGCGTGTCAGTACCGACAGGAACGCTGATTGGAGCACCGGTATCGGTGACTTCCATACCGCGGGCAAGACCGTCGGTCGTGTCCATGGCGATGGCGCGCACGGCATTGCCGCCGGTGTGGTATGCCGTCTCAAGGACGAGCTTGCGTCCGTCTTCGAGCACGACCTCAAGCGCGTTGTAGACGGCTGGGATATGACCGTCGAATTCGACGTCGACGACCGGTCCGATGATTGTTTTGATTTTTCCTTTCATAATAATTTGGCTACTAATGTTAATAATATTTGCTTATAAAAATTTAACTTACACTTGCCATACCTGCGGATATCTCGGAAATTTCCTGAGTGATGCCGGCTTGGCGAGCTTTGTTAAAGGCTAATGTCAGGTCGTCGATCATCTCACCTGCAGCATCCGAAGCATTTTTCATGGCAAGCATACGGGCCGAGTGTTCGGAGGCGGTCGATTCGAGAATCATTTGGTATACGCGCATCCGGGCGATCTTCTCGACGATCATACTCATGAGCGTTTCGTAATCTGGCTCGAATGTGTAATTGATTGCGTTCTTCGGAGCAGTAGCTTTTGCTTCGACGATTTCGGCTGCAACTTCTTCGCGCTTTACCGGAAGAAGCGTTGCGATCTGAGGAAGCTGTGTGAGCGCAGAGACGAAGTCGGTGTATGCAACATATACTCGATCGTATTCTCCATTCTTGTACATGTCGAGCGCAAGATTGCCGATTGAGTACACATCTGCAAGTTTCGGTGTATCGGAGACGGTATTAAAAGAAGCTACGATATTCTGTCCGAGACGGCGGAGATTGCTCTCACCTTTCGATCCGACAGAAATAAAGTCGATATGCTGTCCGACATGTTCACGAAGGAATGCGATCGTCTTTCGAGTGACCTGAGCGTTGTAGCCACCACAGAGCGAGCGATTGCTCGTGATAAGAATGACGAGCATCTTTTTTGCAGGTCGCACCGTAAGGAGCGGATTCTGTGTTTCGGAAACATACTCTGCGAGTGACTGAAGAACTTCCCACGAATAGCCGGCATAGGCACGAGAAGCAAGCGTCGCAGCAATAGCGCGCTTCATCTTAGAAGCCGAGACGAGTTCCATCGCCTTGGTGATCTTCTTCGTGTTTTTGATCGATTTTATTCGACGTTTAAGTTCTTTTCCTGCGGCCATTGAAATAGTTTGTAGAAGTAGTTAGTAAAAATTATGCGAACACCTTCTTGAAATCCTCGATAGCCTGCTTCAATTCTGCTTCGCCGTCATCTTCCCACATTTTCTTTTCGCGGATCTGCTTCATGAATGACTTTGCATTCTGTTCGGCGTATTCAATAAGTCCTGCTTCGAATTCGCTAATCTTGACTACCGGAATCGAATCAAGGTATCCCTTCGTGAGTGCGTAGAGCGAAACGATCTGGTGTTCTACAAGCACTGGCGAGTACTGAGGTTGCTTGAGGAGCTCCACTGCGCGCTTTCCGCGCTCGAGCTGAGCTTTGGTAGATTCGTCGAGATCGGATCCGAACTGCGAGAATGCTTCGAGTTCACGGAACTGGGCGAGATCGAGCTTGAGAGTTCCGGCAACTTTCTTCATACCCTTGATCTGTGCCGATCCTCCGACGCGAGAAACCGAGTTACCGACGTTAATCGCCGGGCGGATACCCTTGTAGAAGAGATCCGTCTCAAGGAAGATCTGTCCGTCCGTGATGGAGATCACGTTGGTCGGAATGTAAGCCGAGATGTCACCTGCCTGTGTCTCAATGATAGGAAGCGCAGTGATCGAGCCTCCGCCGTAATCCTGGTTTTTTCGGCAAGCTCGCTCAAGGAGGCGTGAGTGCAAGTAGAAGACGTCTCCAGGATATGCTTCGCGACCCGGTGGTCGGCGAAGAAGGAGTGAGATTTCGCGGTATGCGACGGCATGTTTTGAAAGATCATCGTACACGATGAGCACATCTTCGCCCTTGTCCATGAAATATTCTGCGATAGAGACGCCGGCGTAGGGTGCGATATATGCGAGTGCTGCAGGATCAGATGCACCGGCAGAAACGATGACGGTGTAATCCATAGCGCCGCCTTCGCGGAGACGAGTCTCAAGCTTGCGGAGCTTTGAATCTTTCTGTCCGATCGAAACGTACACACACTTCATATTCTGTCCCTTCTGGTTGAGGATAGTGTCGATAGCGATAGCGGTCTTTCCGGTCTGGCGGTCGCCGATGATAAGTTCGCGCTGTCCGCGGCCGATCGGCACGAGAGCGTCGATAGCTTTGACTCCGGTCTGCATCGGCTGGTCAACACCCTGGCGAGTAATAACGCCGGATGCAACACGCTCGATCGGATAGGTCTTGGTAGTTACGATCTTTCCGTTGCCGTCGATCGGATTGCCAAGAACGTCCACTGTGCGGCCGAGCATTGCATCACCAACACCGATCTCAAGGATCTTGCCGGTAGCCTTAACTTCGTCGCCTTCTTTGATCTTTGAATAATCGCCGAGGACGATAATACCCACAGAGCTCTCGTCGAGGTTGAGCGCCACGCCGGTCTGTCCGCCTGGGAACGTGACCATTTCCGATGATTTGATCGTAGAGAGTCCTGAGGCACGCACGATACCGTCGAAGACTTCGGTCACGATACCGACATGCTCGCTCGAAGCACCCTTTTCAAAGTGTGCGATCTCTTTCTTTAGATTTTCGATTATGAGATTTTTTGTGGTCATAAAATTATTTTAGGAGCTGTGCTTGTAATTGTTTGAGCGAGTTTTGGAGCGAGCTGTCGTACACCGTGTCGCCTATCTGTATCTTGATCCCTCCAATGAGCCGCTGATCGACTTTTTCCAGGATATGCACTTCGTGAGCTTTGTATTTTTTCTTGAGTGCTTCGCGAAGTTCGAGCTTCGTAGTCTCATGCATACGCTCAGTCAGAGTGACCAGTGCTTCGACGATGCCGTGCTTCTCGTTGTAGAGCTGTCGGTATGCGTCGATGATCTTGTCTTGATCCTTGAGCAATCCTTTCTTTGCAAGATACGCGGCAAATTGCTTGAGGGCCTTTTTTTCTTCGGCCTCAGTCTTTCCGTCGGTAGTCTCGAACAGGACATGGGCTAATTCTTTTGTACGGGATGCGGCCATATTATATGTTCTTGATGCTTTCTTCGACGAGTTTCGTATCGACTTTTCCAACAGCGACATCGCCGAGCACTTTTTCGGTTGCAGACATTACGAGGGCGACGATTTCCTTCTTGGCCTCCTCTACCATCTTCTGCTTTTCGGATTCAAGCTGCTTTTTGCCGGATTCGATCGCAGTGGTGACGTCTGCCTGAGCCTTTTGCATGAGGTCGGCGCGGACTGTCTCCACTTCTTTCTTGGTCTCCTTCATCATGGCAGCTGCCTTGGCGCGAGCCTCGGCGAGCGCCGCATCATAGTCCTCCTTCTGCTTGGCAAGGAGTTCTTCCTGAAGCTTTGCATTGTCGAGTCCGCCTGCGATAGTCGCTCCGCGCTCATCCATGAGCTTCTTGAGCGGCTTGAGGGCAAAGATCCACAGCACAATGATGACAACGGCAAAGTTGATGAGCTGAGCCACCATAAGTTTCCAGTCTATGTGAAATGTTGAGATGAGAGAATCCATAATGTAGTTAGTAGAAAATAGTAAGTAGAAAGGAGAAATACAAAATTCAAGGCACTAGGCTCTAGGCGTTAGGCACTAGTCGGAGTTGAATCCAAGCTAGAGCCTAATGCCTAGTGGCCTAAAGCCTAATTCTTTACTTGATCGAAAATGCGATAACGAGAGCGTAAATAGCGATAGCTTCAGCGAACGCAGCAGCGATAAGCATAGGAACAAGAACCTTGTTCGCAGCCTCAGGGTTGCGGCCGATAGCTTCCATGGCCTTTGCACCGATCATACCGATACCGAGACCAGGACCGATCGCGCCAAGACCGATAGCAAGGCCTTTTGCGAGTGGGATAAGATTTACTGCTGTTGATGCAACTGTTGTTTCCATTGTATTTTTAAACTAATTAATAATTACACTTATAAAATTGGATTCCGTATCGAGGGCGGAATGAGTTATCATTCTGAACTCGAAACGAAATCCATCTGCATTATGCATGGGTTTCGACTGCCGCATGCCCATGGCTTCCCTCTTCATGCTCGTCATGATCCTGCGATGCGATCGTGAAGTACACGAGCGTAAGCATGGAAAAGATGAGTGCCTGAATGAGTCCGACCATGATCTCAAGAAAGAGAAACGGGATCGGAAGGCCGTAGGCCAAAAGCACTGTCATCGACGCGAGAAGTACTTCGCCGGCGAACACGTTTCCAAAGAGACGGAACGAAAGCGAGGCAACTTTTGCCAATTCCCCCACAAGCTCAAGCACCCCCACGAAAAACATGACGGGAGCGACCAAGAGCACTGAAGGGTCCTTGCGGACCTTTTTTACGATGCCGGCAAGCGCCTTGAGATTAACATATTTATTGAATGTCTTCCATACGCCAATGACAAGTACGCCAAAAATATTGGATCCGATGACTGAGACGATCGCCAAAGCAAGCGTCGAATTGATGTCAGCTGTGCCAGAGCGTAAAAACGGAATGAAATTATATCCTTCGGCGGCAGGCTGAAGCACGCCAAAAGCGCCGAATGGCAATATGCCAAGCCAGTTGTTGATGAGCACAAAGAAGAAGATCGAGATGGCGATCGGAAACACTTTCTGTGTGACCTTACGGCTACCCGTGACCTGGTCGGCAAGATTAAGACCTCCTTCGAGGATAACCTCGAAGAGATGCTGGAGCTTGCCCGGGACTTTTTTCATTGTTGCCCGAAGACCTACAGAGAGCGCAATTATCACGATCACGGCCACCCAACTCGTAATGAGCGCGTTCGTGATGGGAAATCCGTGCACGTATGCTACAGGTTCCGCATAGAGAGTGCTTTCGTGATTAATTTGTGCCGGTGCTATTGGGTTCATTTGATTCTTTCTTTTCGATTGAGTTTTTACTTTGGATAGTCTTCAAATATTTTTTTGCCTCACGAACGATTCCGTATGAGGACAGAAGAAACGAAACTCCCATCGTCACCGCAAACAACACAGGCGTCGTCCCGAAACGACCATCAAGCCATTTACCGAGAAATAAGGCAATGATGATCGGGCCAATGATCCAAGCCGAAATTCGGCCAAAAACAATGAGCGAGTCATGCCAGTAGGGTTTGTTTTCGTTTGTGGTCATACAAGGAATCAGGTATTCAAACAAACAAGCTATAACGCCCTAGGTGCGTGCGGTAGGAATCGAATCCCCACAGGGGACGCCGGAGCGAATACGCTCTCGTTGCTTACGGCCTCTGTCTTATAAAGTCTAGCAAGGAAAAATGTGTGCTAGGTGCGTGCGGTAAGAATCGGACTTACGACCTCTGTCTTATCAGGACAGCGTTCTACCACTGAACTACGCACGCACTTAGAACACATTCTTTCCGAACGACGACTTTATATGTACCCATATCAGGACAGCGTTCTACCACTGAACTACGCACGCACGCAGGGCACTAATCTAATGTGCCATTTTGTTTAAAAAGATAGAAAACACAAGAAAACGACCCTTTTTGGGTCACGAGCACTATATCAAAAAAAATCCTTAACGGCAACGTAAATGCCCGGTTAGACTTTTGGCTAACCGGGCATTTACTATAACCCAAGTATTTAGAAGCGAGCTTCCTGTGGGCGTGCTGGCGAAACAGTCAGCTTGCGTCCCTGGAAGTCAGTGTTGTTCATTGAATCAACAGCTGTGTCTGCATCAGCATCGTTGACCATTTCAACGAAACCGAAACCTTTCGAGCGACCGGTCATCTTGTCCATGATAATGGTAGCAGACTCAACTGGGCCTACTGTCTCAAAGTGTGCCTTGAGATCGTCGTTTGTCGAAGAGTAAGGGATACCTCCAACGTAAAGCTTCTTTGCCATACTTATACTGTGCGCACTTATGCGGGCGCACGCGCGAAACCTGTTAATTGAAGACCTTCGATGGTCCTCAGTAGAGCGTTTGCACTGTACACGTTGCGTAACAAGGCGCACATGAGAAACTCAATACTGCCTAAATGGTACCACAGGGCGAAAGTGTACGCAAAGAAAAAGCAGCCAAAGTTGGCTGCTTTTTAAATAAAGTGTTTTACATTAGGGCTCGTTGAATGTTGCAATGAGGTATTGCTGGCCAATCGTGTCTCTTAATGCAAGATTTAAAAATCCGGTTGATGTCTTTTGTTCTGTGGGTATTTTTGCTGCCGTCGTAATCAAAGGCATATGGTCACCTTTTTCAAAACGCACAACTGCAACCGTTTTATCTACAGGAATCTTTTCCATTCCCTTTTCAAAAAGGAGATCGAGCCAATTCTCATCTGATGAAATCCCACAAAGATTTCTAACTGCCCCGACAGTAATATCCATCTTTACCGGATATAGCCTTGCGAAGTAGGTTTTTCCAGGCAATGGCGGTAAAACTCCATTCATTATTGGGTGGGGAGGTACATAATTTGCACCGGTCTCAATGGTAATAATTGTTGGGTCTCCTATTTTACGCGTCGGCATACAATTATGTTTTTTGGAATGAATAATCCCTTTGCAAATGCAGGCGGGCTTGACCTTGATTATGTATTTTATACAGTACGGGACAATGGATGTCAATTCACAAAAATAAGTAAAATAAATGCCCCCATATATATGGGGGCATTTTCTCCATTCGGAGCTGCTTTCTTTGCTGTTGCCATAACATGCTTGAGAGGTTGAACAAAAATCTTACTAAGCACCAGTGTCAGTGTCGAATTTCATCGACTGAGCGCCGATACCATTACTGGTGCGTGGATTGTCTCCATCGCGACCCCAGCCTGTGTCTGCTCCAATGCCATTTGAGGAGGCTTTTCCTACCATAGGATTGTTTCTCATAAACGTTGATTTTAGGTACTGTTTAGAAATGTATTCATTTCAATAGTACAACAACCTAGATCCTGAATCAAGGATGACACAATGCCGGAAAATTATTCTTCCTCCCCTGCGTCCCCTTCCTTCCCTTACAGGGACTGTACACCTTTCGCAATGGATTACCACTGCTCAAGGTCTTGCGCTTGGGTCCCTCCCCCAAGCTCACCTTCCTCAAGTGCTGCAATGATCTTGCCGATGTTGCCCGCCATAATGCCCGGAATATTGGACCATGACTGCCTTATGCGGTGATCGGTCACGCGATCCTGCGGATAGTTGTAGGTGCGGATCTTCTCGCTGCGGTCGGCGGTGCCCACCTGTGTTTTTCGCTCGGCAGAATACTTCGCATGTTCTTCAGCTTCCTTCATCATCTGGATCTTTGCAGTAAGGATTTCCATGGCCTTCTCACGGTTTGCAAGCTGGGAGCGCTCACTGGTCGATCGAACATCGAGTCCGGTCGGACGATGGATGAGACGCACAGCTGTTTCCACCTTGTTCACGTTCTGGCCACCCTTGCCGCCGGCGCGTGAGTATTCCATATCAAGATCACTCGGATTGATGACAAAATTCACTTTTTTGCGAATCGGCAAAACCGCCACGGTGATGGTGGAAGTATGGATGCGACCGTTCTTTTCGGTATCAGGAATGCGCTGGACGCGGTGAGTGCCGGTTTCGAAGCGAAGCTGCTTGTACACATCCTTTCCGCGAATCTCGAATGAAGCATCTTTGTATCCTCCTACATCCGAAGGCGAACCTTCGAGCTTCTTCCAGCTCCACTTCTGAGTTTCGGCATATTTTTGATAGGCACCTACAAGCTCGGCCGCAAAAAGCGATGCTTCGTCCCCTCCTGCACCGGCGCGAATTTCGAGGACCACTTCGTTTGGGAATTGCTCCTCTTCTTTGTCGGATGCTTCGATGGCTTCGATCTGAGCTTCAAGCCCATGCTTCTGCGCTTCGATGAGCTCGAGTTCTTTGACGGCCATTTCGTGTAAGTCGCTGTCGCCAGAGAGCAACTCACGAACCTGTTCTTCCTCACGCAAAAGCTTCTCATAACTTTCGGCAAAGTACGAGGTCTTATGGTCTTTTTTTAGTTCTGGAAGGCGGTCGATTAAATTCATATACATAGCTTAAGGCACAAAGCGTAAAGCTCAAAGCCCCGAAAAGCACAAAATCGCCTAGCGGCGATTTTGTGCTTTTCAAATGCGTTACTTTGCTGCTTTCTTTGCCTTGATTGAAGTGGCGGTAGCCTGGCGCTTCTTGAAGCGATCAAGACGTCCTGCTGTGTCGAGAATGTTTTCTTTTCCAGTGTAGAAAGGATGGCAAGCCGAGCAGATTTCAACAGTGAGAGTGTCCTTTGTAGATCCGACAGTATACGCAGCCCCGCAGACGCAGGTTGCCTTCGCAGTCGAATGATATGTTGGGTGAATGTCTTTTTGCATAACTCCGAGATAATAGCATATCAAAAATGCTTTGACAAGCACTCGAAACGGAGTATAAATAAGAAAAAACTCCTATGAAAAGAAAATATAAGCCGGACGACCCGATAACGGTTATTAACGGGTCAAACTGGCTCGTAGGCAAAAATGGACACGTCGTGAAGTACCTTAGCAAGCAGGATATGGATACACTCGGCTTCCCTCCTGACGATAGGAAATCAAATATCGCCGTATGCTTCCCCGACATTCCGCTCATGTCCTTCCCTACCTATCTTGATCCAAAAATTCCTGACGAAGAAAAGAGATGGGTATATTTCAATGTTAAAAACCTCAAACCTGGACACCGACCATTGACGTTTGAAGAAACGATCGAAAAGGAATTGTCAGGCTTCGGACATTCGATGAGACCTCGGATGCGCCTAAAGCAATACCCGGACAGGAATGACAATTTATGCATCCTGGCCGATTGTCCAAACCAGGCATCTGAGCATATCTGGATAAATGTCTGGGGTACTGGATATCGTTTTCATGTTTGTGAACAGCACATGCAACAATACAAGAAATGCAGCTGTCGCGAAGACGTTCCTTTCAAAATGAAAGCGGACGAACCTGAAACAAAGAAAGAAGATCCTGAAAAATCAAAAGCAGCATGACACAAAGAGCAGTTTCGCGAAGCGAAACTGCTCTTTCTTATTTTTATAACCTATTTACCTTCTCGAAATCCCGTATTGATTCAAGTAGTCAATGTCGCTTTGGATCGCAAGCTTGAGCGTCTGAACATTTCTGCCGTATGAACACGTCGATCCGCCTGAGCCATAGTATTTGCATGAGGCGCGAGTTTGAGCGCTGGCACTCGTGCCCACGCCACCGAGATCGGTAAGGTAAAGCGATGAAGCCATGAATGCGTCTTCCGGCATCCACGGATTTGGCGTGTGCCCAAGAGCCTTTTGCAGGCGAGAAACAAACAGAGTCCATGTAGAGGCAATAAATTGAGCCGGTCCCATCGCTCCTCCGTAGCCAGCAACACCGGCAATCGGGCAGGAAACTCGGGTCGTCTTCCAATCCATGCCGAGCGATGAGGTAATGGCGAGGAATGGCTGAACATCGCGCGTCGGCTTCATGACATTAGTGAATTGCTTGCCCGAATTCGCACCCACTCCGGCTCCCGTGTCCGTATTTGTAAGGAAACATTGCCCCACGTTGGCACCGAGGTTGGATTCTTGCGTAAGCTCAGCAAGCAAGAAAGCAGGATCAATTCCCGTCTTGGCCGCAGCTTCGTTCGCATATTGAAGCGCGACATCGAAGCGGATAGCCTGACCTCCTCCGGCAAGCTGGAAGAGTTTTGCTTTGATCTGAGTAACCTTTGCTTGCTGCGCGGCGATGATTTTTTGATATTCCGACTCCTGGCTTTTACTGATGGAGAGCAGGGTCTTTTGCGTAGTCTGATTTTGTTCGATGGTCTTTTGGATCACAGCCAAGGCCTGCTTCTCATCCAAAGTTTTGTCCTGCTCCTTTTCAAGGTTGGCCTTGGTCTGCTCGGTGACGCCACGGATCGCATTGATATTGTCCACGGAGAGCTTCACTTGCGATTTGAGCGTATCGAAACGGCTCACGTCCGAATAAAACGCGGAAAGGGACTGTGACGCAAGCAAAAAATCACCGACCGTTTCGTGATCCATTTCGTTTGTCTTCCGAATGAGCTGAGCAAGCGATTCTTTTTGGTTCTGGATCTTGTCTGTCAGCGAAACGATAGCCTTCTGTTTTTCCGTGATGGACTCCTTCAACTGAGCCACCTTGAGCTGCTTGGCCTTGATCTCCGTCTTCTTGGCATTGATCTGCGCAGTCAGGACATTGATATCGCCCTGCAACGTGCCGGACTTGGATTTTTGCGCGGCAAGCTGGCTGTTGAGGACTTTCAGCTGAGCCTCGAGGTCATTGATCTGATTCTGACAATAAGCACGCTGATCAGCCGTCGCGCTTGAAGTGAGCGTAAGGCAGTCGAAGTCGGCATGTGCCGTGTATGTGTCTATGGGAATACTACTGAGGATGAGGGAAAGAGAAAATATAATGGGTAAAAGGATTTTTTTCATAGTTAAAGGACCTCCAACTGGAGGTCCTTTCATTATAGCATATGCGATTGGGTGTAATTTTGAGATTATGCCTCAGGAGCAGCTTCTTCCTCCTTCTTTCCTTTCTTTTCAACCTCGATTGAGTCGAAGTCGATAGCTGTAGCAGCCTCTTCAACCTCTTCCTTGACCGCTGCGATCGTAGCAACGATGTCAGTGTCATTTGCGAGTACTTCTACGCCTGCTGGGATCTTGAGGTCTGATACGGAGATATGGCTATCCACAACGTCGAGAGATGAAATATCGACTTCGATCGAGTGAGGAAGATCCTTTGGAAGGCCCTTAACCTCGATTTCATGGAGCTGCTTGATGAGCGTCCCAAGGCTTCCCTTGACCGCAGGCGAAACGCCAACGAATTCAAGCGGAATAGCAACTTCGATAGGCTTGTTGACGTCGATAGCGAGGAAGTCTACGTGCTGAGGAGTGTTTTTGACTGGATCGAGAGTGAGCTCGTGAACAAGTACTGTAGCTGTTCCAGATGGAAGTTCGAGTGATACAGTTCCCGATTCACCTGCCTCCTTATAGACCTTCAAAAAATCCTGCATTGCAACAGAGATAGAAGTGTTCTCGCGACCGGCACCGTACACAACAGCAGGAACAAGTCCTTCTGCGCGGATATTGGTAAGATTTTTGCCGGCGTCACGCAGGCTTGCTTTGAGTTTTATAACCATAGGTGCCTATTATACACATAAAACGCTATGAGTCAAAAATGACTCACAACACCGAATAGCCCAATGAAGATTACTTGACTCAAGTACTTAAAAGTTATATAATGCGATTAATAAAAACACTGTTGTTTATGCACACATATCATACGAGCTTAGTCGGATGCCTCGGAACATTCTTGATACTGTTCTGGATCATCGGCTTAGGGTTGGCAACCATAGCGCAGAAACCATCTGCATATATGCACTGGACAAGACACACTCTCAGTAAAGTACTCCATCATTCATGGAAACTGATACTGGCGGGCGTGATCGGTTATGTCCTGGCGTTGGCACCGCAGGTTGCTTTCTCCTTTTAACGAATTGCCTATGTGAAGGGCAAGGGTTGGTTACAGCGAGTCTTTATAGGCTCGCTTTTTTTATTGCACATTTAACCTTTTATCAAATATTTCCCAATATCTTTTTTCGTCAGTCCCACTTTTTTGCCCGGGTTAAATATATTTTGCGGATCGAAGATCTTTTTTACCTGCGCGAAGAGCGCGATCGTCTCAGGGCCATACTGATCGATCAAAAACGGTGTACGAATGATGCCGTCGTTATGCTCAGCCGTGATCGATCCTCCGAATGACAGAACAAGCGAATACACTTCCTGCGAAACATCCATGATCATCCTTTCCGAAAGGCGTGCGTCGAGTTCAATCAGCGGAATAATGTGGAAATTGCCGTTGCCCGC
>JAHFNM010000017.1 GCA_023267415.1 Candidatus Nomurabacteria bacterium | reverse complement strand
AGAGAAAGACAGTCAAAATACTGCTCAAAAATGACCGGGGTGAATTGGCGTTCGTGACGAATCCCGTTCATGGCTTTTATTTATTACCCGGAGGTGGTGTAGAAGAGGGAGAAGAGACCTTCGTTGCCGCTGACAGGGAGTGCCAGGAGGAGGTTGGATATTCAATCTTGAACCCTGAGATTCTTGGAAATATCGAAGAATGGCGTGCTCGGGACGGTGTCCATTACGATACAGTTTGTGTCATAGCTACCGCCGGAATTAAGATTGATGCCGATCTGCGCACGGAAGATGAAAAGAAGAATGGTCTAGTCGTTCAATGGCTTTCAGCCTTGGAAGCATCTTCTATTTTGAAAGATCAAGTCGCGAAGCTCAAACAGGAAGGAGTGCCATTTTATAATACGGCCTTCAACATTGTTCGAGATCAGATTTTTTTTGATAAATATGCACAGTTGCTTAATTGGGCTACTGACCGAGAGGGGTCAGTAAACGAGTAGAGAGAGCGTATAAATGAGCTTACAGGGCTTACTCTTAAAAGTTCGAGTCCAGGACAGCCAGCAAACGAAAAAAGAGCCCCATCGGGGGCTTTTTCGTTTGCTGCCAGAAGTGACTGAACTGCTTCAGTCACGCCTTGGACTCGAAGCTCGGAGCGATGTTTCATTAGTAAATGAAACCGCGAGAGCAGGCCATAGCTACAAATTGAGCGACGGCGAAATTTGATAGCATGGCGAGACTAGTCTGGCAGTAGTTTAGTGACAAATTTGAATGGCCGAGGTGTGTCTATTTTTTAAAAAAAGACCAGCTAGAAATTATTTCTAGACTGATCTTGGTTGTTTGGTGCTAAGCACCAGGACGACTGAACGTTAGAGCTTGCTTGGTGTATTCCGGTCTTCCGAAAATAGGCTGTTCAGGAATATTGGCGATTTCTGTTTTCCATTGAGGCAGTTTTTTTGCCGCTGCTAAGTAGACAAGATAATAACTGAGCTCGCTTTCCATTTCGTCTGTATCAAGAACGAAGGCGTTTGCAGGAAATCTTTCGATGAATTTTCTAAGATCTGCGTATGTGGCAAAATTTTTTCCACATAGTTTTGTAAAGTCACTTTTTCTTCTTTGGGCGGAAAGGCTAAGCAGTTTCTTTAAAATCTTTTGATTTTCATCACTTACGGCGTTCTTTATTTGTAGTACAGGCATAGCGGGTCGTTTTTTAGATGAATTTTACATCTACTCTACATAAATTTTATATTTTGTCCATTCAACAAGCCTTCCCGTTTTGATGTCTAAGGTATTTCGACCTGCTATGTATGAAAGTATCTGGAAAGGCCAATGAGGTATGGCATAAAAATATCCGAGACCGGCGTATTCAGTTCTTGCATTTTCTAGTATAATCACAAACATGTATTTCAAATCAAAAACGACGACATTCATAATCTTGGCAGTAACGGCAATTTTGTGCTCAAGGGTATTGTTTGTGTTTTTCAACGATCCTGAGGGTCCGAATTTGCTGATCGTTCTAGGAATGTCGCTCGTAGTATATTTACTATCCCTAACGGCATATTTGTTCAGTTCTTCAATTAGCGACCTCAAAAGATTTTTGTTGGCGGTTTCCATCCAGATACTCATAGTTGTTTGTTTGTATTTTTTCTTGATTTAATTTTTCAGTTGGTTCTGTACAGTCAAATACAGATGTCTTCTCTCCTTGCCGAATCCGCTTGAAACCTCTACACTGAGTCGGTAATGAAGATCAAATCAGCTCATTTTGTGAAGGGGATCGTCGATGACGACGAGGTTCTTCGTGACAAGTACCCACATATCGCCTTTGTTGGACGCTCCAACGTGGGCAAGTCGAGCGTTATCAATTCGCTTGTCGGAAGCGGCAAGGGGCTGGTAAAAACGGGTAAAAAGCCCGGCAAGACCACGGAGATCAATTTCTTTAAGGTCAACGACAAGTACTATTTTGTCGATCTTCCCGGATATGGGTTTGCCGTAGGCGGTCTCGAAGGACGCGAAAAGATCCGCACGATGATCATCGAATACCTCACGCATGCAGATATGCAGCCACGCAGAGTGGTGCTTGTGCTTGACGGCAAAGTGGGGCTGACCGACTTTGACCGCGACATGCTCGATATCCTTCGTGGCAACAATCATGAAGTTCTGGTGGTCTTGAATAAGATCGACAAGCTCAACCAAAGCGAGCTTGCCAAACAGCTTGCCGCCATCAGGTACGAAGTTCCTGATTTTGAGATTTTTCCGTATTCAGCTCTGGCAGAAAAGCGCGTGAAGGAACTCCGGGAAAAGGTGATCGCTTAAGCGGAAGTTTTTTTCTTGAAAACGATGATCAGCGTCATCGCTGTGTTCATGACGATCATGACGATCGAATGGAGCATAGTTGCCAGATTGTATGCTTGAAGAGAAAAGAGCATCAGGATATGGCGAAGGACGTTCATGCCATAGAGGATCGGCGTCTCGGTTTTTGAATCGAGCCAGGTCTTTCGGATGGTCGGAACAAACGCGCAAAGATCGATAGATACGGCAATGATGACCGATACTGTCGGATCGTGCGTCAATATCCAGGGAATGATGCCAAGCAGGGCTACGATAAGGAAGAATGTGTCTATTGGCCGGATATTCTTGAATCCATATTGCAGCGAAAAAAAGAAAATGATGATGGTGAATATCTCAGAGGCTCCGGTCCCGATGGCTCCAACTCCGGCGCCGCGCGCAAGCTGGCCGAAGAACACGATGCACGAAACAATGCTCCAAACGAGCCAGGTATAAGGATGCGGCTGCACGCGCTTTTTGACGATGTCGCGCAGATACGGAATGTTGCCGATGATGGCAAAGAGTCCGGCAATGAGGGCGATAGTCAATTTCATGCACACAGTATATCACTTTACCGATACCAGTTTTGAAAAATAAAAATAGGAGTATACTAATGATTATGTTTACCTACAATATTCATCCCATACTTGTGCATTTTCCGATCGCGCTTCTTTTTATTTATTCCGTTATAAAGATCCTTCCGTTCAAAAAATGGATGCCGAGCGTGGCGTGGCGCCATATCGAACGCGCTCTGCTTTTACTCGGAGTGTTTGGTGCATTTGCTGCGCTGGCAACTGGCGATCTTGCTGAACATCTTTCACATCCAAACCGCGCTCTGGTGGAGATGCATTCCACATTCGCTACGATCGCCACCTGGATCTATGGAGCACTTCTTCTTGGAGAGACGGCGTCAGTCATACGTTCGGACTTTGGAGTCAAAATACGCTCAAGCATGCTTTTGAAAAAGATCGCGTTCATCGAGCGTATATTGTGTGACCGTATTTTTTCAAAGATACTCGCACTCGCTGGATTCATTGCCATCACGGTCACCGGGCTTCTTGGCGGAGTGATGGTCTATGGCACCTCTGCCGATCCGTTGGCTGGTTTCGTACTCAAGATCCTCGGACTGCAACTCTAATTCATGCTTACATTTAGCGAGCGGGTCGTGCGACTCGCGCTCACAATCCCACCCTGCAAAGTCACGACGTATGGACGCATCGCAAAAGCTGCTGGTGCGGGACCGATGGCTTCGCAGAGTATCACAGGAATTCTTGCCAAGGCATATGATGCTGGCGAGCACAGCATTCCGTTCCATCGCATCGTGTATGCCGATGGCCGGATCTGGGTGGACGACAAGCATCGCGCGAAGCGCATGAAGCTGTATAAAAAAGAGGGAATCGTGCTCGATAGCAACGATCGGATCAAGGATTTTCGCGACAAGCTCTACGAGTTTAAATAATATTTTTCTTGTGCTAGAATCACGGCACTTATGAATCAAAGCGATTTTGTCGTCATATTGTTCTACAAGTTCGTGGACGTTGCAGACCCTGCGGCGCTTGTTGCCTTGCATAAGGCAAAGACTGCTGAGCTTGGAGTGAAAGGGCGCATGCTCGTGGCTGAAGAGGGGATCAACGGCACATTCGAAGGCACTCGGGAGGCGATCGACGCATATAGTGCATTCTTGCGGAGCGATCCTCGCTTTGCCGATATGCCCATAAAGGAATCTGTGGGCACGGGAGTCGCTTTTTCAAAGACCAAGATCAAGGTTCGTCCTGAAGTGGTCACACTAGGTGCCGGCAGGTTTGATGTGAAGAATGAGACTGCGCCTGAGGTTTCTGTGGAAGAACTGCAGAACATGTACGAGAACAAAGAAGACTTTGTCGTACTCGACCTTCGCAATGATTTTGAGATCGAATCCGGAAAATTCGAGAACACCATCGATCCCAAGCTTGGACACTTTCGCGACTTACCGAAAAAATTGGCCGAGATGCAGGATTTAAAAAATAAAAAGGTGGTTACGGTGTGCACCGGAGGGATACGCTGCGAAAAGGCAACCTGTCTTTTAAAGCGGGAAGGATTTACGGATGTGTACCAGCTCAAAGATGGGATTCATACCTACATGAAAGAATATCCGGGTCAGCATTTCAAGGGCACACTCTTCGTCTTCGACGACCGCATGACGACCGACGTGGCAGAGATACAGGAAAAAGAAGTTATCGGTTCATGCGCGTTTTGTGGCATTAAGACGGAGCAGTATTGTTCCGACGACAGCGTCCGTCCTTCTCGGAAGCTCATCTGCTGCGGCCCATGTTTTCAAAAGGAAGGAGCGCACTTGCGCCAATCGGTTACGGTTCAATAAGGCATAAAAAATTCCCGCATATGCGGGAATTTTTTATGCTGTATTGCTAGCCCTGTTTCTTTGCCATGTGCATGATGGCGAAGATGACTGCGAGGATGAGAAGGATATGGATCCATCCGCCCAAAAGGTGGAAGACGAAATATCCCAATACCCACAAGATTGCCAAAACAATGGCGATTGTCATGTTAGACATATGGTATTTTTGGAAAAGTTGCTAATACATCGACCTTTATTTCTTTGAAGATTTTTTTGCAGGCTTCGCCTTTGCATTCTTTGCAAGCGCGCGCCAGTTCTTTTTGAGGGTTGCCACTTCCTTTGCCAACATGTCGGCATCGACATGTTTCATTCCTTTATATTTTGCCTCGACAGTATCTACGATGTTTTCATATGCATCCGCGGAAAGATCCTTTGCCTTCTCCATCTTTTCCATGACCTCTGCCTTCATTTTGATCATCCAGCTTTTCAAGTCTTTGCGGTGCTTCGTGCCTTCCGGTCCAAAGAGGAGATATGCTGCCGCTCCGAGTGCGGCGATTCCTGCGCTGACGGCCACGACTTTGCCAGTATTACTCTTTGTTGCTTTCTTTTTCATAACTTTCATTTTATTATTTTATAATCTGCTGCTTCCAGTATACCGCTCTCTAGCCCTGCTTCCTATGGGTAGTCTTGCGCTTTTTGCCGAAGATCATTCTAAAGAGAAAGCTGTCTTTGATCGAATGATACATGCTGTCGGCATGATCGGCTGCAGCTTCGATCCGCTGTTCGATCACGTCCGATGCACGCTTTATGTTTCGCATGATCCCGATGGTGTATATGAGAACAATGCTCCCCAATATAAGAAACACGATAACAGTGATGGTTGTGACAAAAAAGAATATGTCGGCGTGGATGAGTGTGGTCATACGGATAGTATAATGGATAACGCAGAAAGGATAAAGGGCACCAAAACGGGGTTTTGATTCGTATTATCGGGGTATATAATAGAATTGTCGACAGTTCTAACTAGCACATATTTTTCTATGCAAAATTCATCAAAAACAACGGGCATCATTGTTGTCGTTATTATCATCATCGTTGGCATCTGGCTCATGACGCGCCGTACACCGAGCACGGAAATGCCTGTAGAATCCACTACTGCGCAAAACCAAGACCAGAGCGGAGCCCTTTCTGCAGGAAACAGTTCTGCATCCGATGCCGCGCTCAACCAGGATGCTGCAGCCATCGACGCGCAGCTTGGCACGCTAAACACGGAAAACTCCGCGGCGCAGCAATAATTATCAATCCATCTAATATTTTTTTCCTATGAAAACCAACACTACGCAAAAAATAGCAGCTGTTCTCGTTCCAGCCGCGCTTCTCTTCTCTCTTTCCGTTCCAGCATTTGCAGAAGATTCGATACAGTTGAACGCCGGTGCGACCATTTCGACAGGAATTCGCACAAAGACAAAGGATGCCGCAGTCACACGCGCCAGCACTGAGATCAAGAATCGCGAGGACGACCTCAATGCGCTCTTGGGACGCATTCAAGGAATGGCCCATGTCAGCGACTCAGTGAAGGCAAGCATTTCCGCTTCGCTGCAGGGCACGATCTCGAGCCTTCATTCGTTGAAGGCAAAGATCGATGACGATTCCGACGCAGCTGAACTGAAGAACGACATGAAGTCGATCACGGCAGGCACTCGCGTGTACTTGCTTGTCGCACCACAGGCGCGCATTCTTGCCGCAGCAGACCGTGTCGGCATGGTGACGGATATGGTCGCAGGACTCAATACAAAGCTCCAGACTCGCATCGCAGCCGCACAAACAGCCGGCAAGGACGTGACCGCAACGGTAACGCTCGAAGCTGATGTTGCCGCAAAGCTTGCCGATGCAAAGGTGCAGGCCGCCGCAGCGATCACAGCTGCTTCCGGACTGACTCCTGACAATGGCGATGCTGCTAAGCTTGCCGCCAATAATGCGGCACTCAAGACGGCACGTACTGCTCTTATGAATGCTGAAAAAGATTTGAAGGCAGCCCAGAAAGACATGAAAGACTGCATTTCTATCGTAAAGAGCTTCCATTTGGACGCAAAGGCATCTGCCGATGCTAACGCTACGTCTAATCAATAATCTCTCTTAGTAATCCATCATGAAAACAAAGAACATCATTGCGGTTGTTGCTGTTGTCGTCCTCATAATCGGTGCGGTGTATATCCTCAATAAACCTGCGACCACTCCGCAACCTTTGCCGACTGAAAATACCACTTCCCAAGGCACAACCACTGGCACCACTACTGGTACAACAACTGGACAGCAGACAGGAACACAGACTACGGGAGGGACGACCGCTTCGTCTGGTCCGACTTCATATACGCTCGCTCAGGTTTCCTCACACAACGGCGCCTCGAGCTGTTGGACGACCATCAATGGCAATGTATACGATCTTACCAATTGGATCGGACAGCATCCGGGAGGGGAAGGAGCTATTCTCTCGATTTGCGGAAAGGATGGAACAAGCGCCTTTGAGGGTCAGCATGGCGACAATGGCCGTGCGAATGCAATGCTCGCCACATTTAAGATTGGAGTATTGAAATAATATGATCAACAAAAATCCTGCCTCGGCTCTGTTTGTGCTTCGTCTTGGGTTGGCATTTGTATTCATTTGGTTTGGCATTACACAACTGCAGCACCCGCTTCAGTGGATATCGTTCTTGCCCGGATGGGTGGCGTCGCTGCCGGTTTCCGCAACAAGCTTCGTTTTGCTTAACGGACTCTTTGAGATTGTTGCAGGTACGCTTCTGGCGATCGGCGCATGGACGCGTCTTGCCGCCTTGCTCCTTTCGATCCATCTTTTCGGCATCGCCCTCTCGATGGGATACAATGCCATCGCTATTCGCGACATTGGACTCGCCATTGCGGCACTCGCTATCGCTGTTGGGGGAGCAGGACAGTTTAGCCTAGATGAGAAGGCTGATATGACAAATTCGGCATAATAAGGTAGTGTTGTCTGTATATGATACGAGAAACCATCTATATGTACGGCCGCCATGCCCTCATGGAGGCATTGGAATCAAGCCCTGAGATCATCGACCACGTCTATCTTGCTGAAAAGCCTGACGGAGAGCTCACAGCTCTTCTTCATGGTTCAGGCATCGCCTTCTCTCGCTTTGAAGAAAAATCCCTTCCGCGCGGAGTGGAGCGAAGCGCAAACCACCAGGGATATATTGGTTCTATCCGTCTTTCACGCCTGGTCAAAGACTACGGCGAATTTGTCGCAGGTCTTTCCGTCACTCCTGATACGGCTCTTGTTGTGCTTGGCGAGGTTCAGGATCCGCAGAACGTGGGAGCGATCATTCGCACCGCGGCAGCCTTTGGTATCGCTGGTGTGCTCATCCCAGAACATAATCAGGCACAGATCACCGGTAGTGTAGTGAAGGTGTCAGCAGGCATGGCATTTCGCGTCCCGCTCATCTCGATCGGCAATGTGAACGACACGCTTCGCGATTTGAAGAAGCGGGGATTCTGGATCTATGGACTCGATGGTGAAGCAAAACAGTCTGTCACCAAAGAAACATTTGATGCGCCATCTGTGTTTATTCTTGGCAACGAATCCACCGGCATTCGCGAAAAGACGCTTGAACTCTGCGACATTCCGCTCGTCATCCACATGAGTCCGGACTGTGAGTCGTTGAACGTGGCCGCTTCGGCCGCGGTGGCGCTCTATGCATGGAGCTGTAAACACCCGAAGGCGCTAAAGTGATTAAAACCTTGCCAGGCAGCGCATTTCTTTGTTGCATCGCTCGTTTGCTCCCGCGGAGTAGGTTTACTACACCTTGGTCGCAAGCCTCGCTCGTGCCTCGAACTGCATCTATCTGGCAAGGTTTTAAAACTTTGGTTGCAAAGGAAAGGTAAGTAACTTAATATAATTCTCAGTATGACACTTATCTTACTATCTCTCGCAACATTTTTTTCCACACTGCTCGGCGGATTGTTTTCGCTGAAAAACAAGGACCGTCTGCATTTGATCATGGGATTCACTGCCGGTGTCTTGCTCGGCGTAGTGGCGTTCGATATCTTTCCGGAGATCATCGAAGAGATCGTTCGGACCGGATACAATCCGACATATGCGATGATCGCCCTCGTTGTGGGATTCCTTCTCTTTCATATATTCGAAAAATCGATCGTCATCCACCACTCGCATGAAGATGAATATGCCGATCATAAGCATCCCCATGTGGGCATTGCTTCAGCTCTGGCACTTGCCGGACACAGCTTTATGGACGGCGTGGGAATCGGACTCGGCTTTCAAGTGTCTCCCGCAGTGGGAATTCTTGTCGCCATCGCAGTGATCGCGCACGATTTCACCGATGGTATGAATACGATCACGCTCATGCTCACGAACAAAAACACCCCCGCAAAGGCTCGCTGGTTCTTGTTGCTCGATGCGGCTGCTCCGGTGCTCGGCGCCATCTCAACCATGTTCTTCCATGTTTCGAGTAATTTTCTCATTCTCTATCTTGGATTCTTTGCAGGATTTCTTTTGTATATTGGGGCATCGGACATTCTTCCCGAAGCACATAGTAAGCACAGTTCGTGGAAGACGATCGCACTCACTATCGGGGGAGTGCTGCTGACGTTTATTATCACTCGTTTCCTCTAGTATGAAAGCAAAAAAAATACAGACTGCCTGGAACCTCAACCTCCTTTATGCATCCAAGATCGATCCACAGATCGATAAGGATATTGCCTTGGCTGAGGCTCGCGTTTCAGTATTTGCAAAAAAATACCAGAAGGACAAAGGCTATCTTGCGGACGAGAACAAGCTCTTCAAAGCTCTGACTGAGTACGAGGCACTCGAAGGCATGCCAGAAGGCATAAAGCCGATCATGTACTTCGCCTATCTTGGCGACCTAAACAGCGCCGATCAAGCAGTTCAGGCACGCATGTCGCTTCTGCAAGAGCGTTATACAAAAATAGGGAACAAGCTCGTCTTTTTTTCATTATCGCTCGGTAAGATATCATCCGACCAGCAAAAGAAATTTCTTGCCAGTAAAAAACTGAGTCATTTTCGCTATTTGCTAAAGAATATCTTTGATCGAAGCCGATATCAGCTTTCCGAAGCCGAAGAAAAGATCCTTTCTCTGAAATCGCTTCCCTCAAGCAGTCTTTGGGTGGATGGCCAAGAAAAAGTCCTGACCGCGCAGACCGTTTTATGGAAAGGCAAACACATTCCACTGGCAGAAGGTCATGCGATGATATTCGGTCTTCCCAAAAAAGAGCGTGATGCATTGTTTGCAAAAATGATGGAGGCCGAAAAGAGCATTTCCTCTTTTGCAGAGGCAGAGCTGAACGCTATCGTTATTGATAAAAAGATCGATGATGAACTGCGCGGTTTTAAAAGACCATATAGCGCGACGATTCTTGGATATCAAAATGATGAAAAGGCAGTCATTAATTTTGTCGAAACGGTAACAAAGCATTTTTCGATCTCGCACAAATTCTATGATGTGAAGGCCATGCTGCTGAATCAAAAAGAGTTTACGTATGCGGATCGAGCTGCTCGAATCGGGGCGACAAAGGAAAGCTACACATTCGAAAATAGCATTGGAATCGTGGATCGAGCATTTCGATCGGTTGATCCCGTATTTGCAGACATCTTTCAGCGATTCCTTGCGAATGGACAAATCGATGTGCTTGCCAAGAAAGGCAAGCGAGGAGGAGCATATTGCTCCTCGACTATCGGCACACCGACATTTGTGATGCTCAACCATGTTGATTCGTCACGATCTGTCATGACACTTGGCCATGAGATGGGACATGCGATCAATTCAGAACTCAGCAAGGTCCAGAGCCCAATCTATCAAGACTATACAATTTCGGTCGCGGAGGTTGCGAGCACGCTCTTTGAAAATTTCGTGTTTGAGGAATTGCTCAAGACAATGACGGAAAAAGAAAAGATCATTGCGCTCCATGATCGTCTCCAGGACGACATTCAAACCATCTTTCGCCAAATCGCCTGTTTCAATTTTGAAGTCGAGATGCACGAGACTATTCGTGCGAAAGGAGCTCTTTCAAAAGAAGAGATCGGGGCGATGATGAACAAGCATATGCAGACGTATCTGGGGCCGAAATTCAAGCTCACTCCACTCGACGGGTATTTCTTCGTGAGCTGGTCGCATATCCGACGATTTTTCTATGTCTACTCATATGCGTATGGGCAGCTGATCAGCAGAGCGCTGTATAAAAAATATCAGGCTGACCATTCCTATATCAACGAAATAAAAAAATTCCTTTCAGCGGGCGGAAGTAAAAGCCCGGAAGATATATTCAAAGACATCGGAATCGATACGTCCAAGCCGGAATTCTTCATCGAAGGACTTAAGAGTATAGAAGAAGATATTAAACGATTGAAAGGTTTACTGAAAAAAAATCCCCAATAATTATTGGGGATTTTGCTCGAGTGTAACTTCTTCCTTTTTGTGGGGCTTGAACCGTTTGCAGGTGGGGCAGTGTTTCCTGACGATATTGCCGGTTTCCGGTAATGAGGGAAACGTGAAGACGGTTGTCGTGCTGCCGCAAGCAAGGCAAGCAAGCGTGAACCAAGAAAGAGGGAGGTCTTTTATTGGTATTCTTACGTTGATTTCTTCCGATTCGTATTTCATATGAGTGTGCATTTTAATGAGTAGAGGACAAATTAAGGATAGTATACTCCCGCTTTGCAATCGTGCAATTATGCTAAAATTGGCAGGTGACAAAGCCGACAGTTGCCCAATTTCAAAGGATGATCTGGAAGTATTATCGGGAAAATGGCCGGCATGACTTGCCTTGGCGGAAGACAACTGACCCGTATAAGATCCTTGTTTCCGAAATGATGCTCCAGCAGACCCAGGTAGATCGGGTCATTCCGAAATATAAGGCGTTTTTGAAGGAGTTTCCGAGTGCTCGCGCGTTAGCGCGCGCACCGCTTTCCGACGTATTGTCGGCATGGAGTGGTCTTGGATATAACCGTCGAGCTTTGTATCTCCAGAGGGCCGCACAGGCGCTTATACGAGATCATGGCGGCCGGTTTCCACAGGATGCTGAGACATTGGAGAGATTGCCTGGAATAGGCCCATACACGGCCCGCGCCATTGTTACTTTTGCATATAATGGGCAGTGCGTATTCATCGAGACCAACATTCGCCGGGTTTTCATTCATGCGTTCTTTCCTGATGCGGATAAAGTCTCGGATGACAAACTCTTTCCGTTGATCGAATCATCGCTCCCAAAGAATACAAAATATAGAGAATGGTATTGGGCACTGATGGACTATGGCAGTCATATAAAATCGGTTGTGAAGAATCCAAATAGGCGAAGCGCCCACTATTCCAAGCAGAGCAAATTCGAAGGCTCGGTCCGGCAGTTGCGCGGAGAATTCATTCGGCAATGCGGCAAGGGAAAGATCACAAAAATAGCATTGCTTGCTCCGTATAAAAAATCCGACAAAGAGCGTGCAGAAAAAGCCTTGGCGAGCCTAATTAAAGACGGTATCCTCGTTATTGATAAAAAGTTGTATGTTACAATCAGGAAGTAATATGCATATCAAAAAACTTGGGCATTGCTGCCTTCTCATCAAAACCAATGGCGTCACGATCATGACCGATCCAGGTAATTACTCGACCCTCCAAAATGAAGCGACGGGCATCGATCTTGTTCTCATCACACACGAGCATCGGGATCACTTCCATCTTGAATCCTTGAAAAAAGTACTTGAGAACAATCCGAATGCGAAAATAATCACCAATAGCGCGGTCGGCAAGCTGCTCGACACTGAAGGTATTGCACACGAGGTTGTCACTGAAGGAGGGAAGAGTGATGGCCACGGAGTCCTTATTGAAGCATATGGTCATGAACATGCCGGAATATATCGAAATTTGTATCTTGTCGAAAATACTGGATACTTTATCGCAGGAAAATTATTTTATCCGGGGGATGCATTTACCGATCCGAAACGCCCCGTAGATATTCTCGCTCTTCCATGTATTGGTCCATGGATGAAAATCAGTGAAGCAATTGAATATGCTATTAGGCTAAAACCACGCGTTGCATTTCCAGTACACGACGGGATTCTCAAGATCCCAAGTCTTGTTCATAAAGCTCCGTCAATGATACTACCTGAGCAGGGAATTGAATTTATTCCGATGAACGAAGGAGACGAAAGAGAGTTTTAGTCTTGCCCGGTAAATCTAGTTTTTGTGTTCTCGCACCCACCATCCGGGCTTTTTTTCCATAGATAACGCAGCAGTAAGTCCGAGGAAAAGGATAGCACCGAGCACGGCAAAGATCATTTTGAACGGAAGGAAATACAGTGCCACCATGCCAAGGAGCGGGCCGATTGCAAAGGCGAGCGGACGCAGATCGCAAAAGAGTGAAAGGAGTCCGGGGTCGGTTTCGCTGGCTGATTTAAAGAAATGGATCTCCGTCATTGCTTCCACTGTTGCGGCGCCGATGCGCGACATGAATAGTAAAGCACCCATCATGATAACAGTGTCGATGCGAAGGAATGCCAGTGCGAATACTGTTCCGATCATGATGAGGAATCCGATGGCAGCGAGCTCTTTTTCGCTACCAAGCCAATCGGCAAGGCGGCCGAGCGGATAATCGAGAATGACGAATGCTAAAAGCATAATGCTAAACATGATGCCGATGGAGTCCCAAGAAAATCCGAGGTATTGAGAAAGATAGATCGGCGTATACACGACCATCCAGGCGTAGAAGAATTGCAGGATGAAATTGGCGGCGATGACATTGCGCAGAGTCTTCTGCTTGATAGTGTGTCGGATCGCCGTTTCTACCTTTCCAAAGTTGTATTCGCTGTCGGCGTATTTTCGGAAGCTTGATTCGACAAGCACGGCAAGGATGGCGAATATGCCTAGCCCGAATGCATAGGTTGCGATGTATCCGCCGAAATCGATCACGCGCGACGCGAAGAGCGGTCCGAGCATGATGCCGACACTGCCGAGCAGAAGGAAGAATCCACGCATCTTTCCGCGTCCGCGAATCTCTGTGAGATGTTGAAAGAATATGTTAAGTGAGAAGACAAGGATGTTTGAAGTAAAGAGGTAGATGACAAATGCTGCGATAAGGATCGGTGTGGAGACAGGGAAGACGAGTAGGAGAAGCGATACCGAATACAGCGCTCCGTACGAAAGGAAGAATACTCGATTGCCTACGCGGGTCATGGTCTTTCCTGAACACGAAAGCACGAAGATGCTTCCAAGCGCGGCGATGGCATAGAGAACACCGACAAACTTGAGCCCAACGGTGCGTTCGATGAAGCTGGAATTCGTGTAGAGCGTGGCGGCGTAGGCGAGAGAGAAGAGGAGATTTGCGATGTACACGCGATGGCGCATGCGGGATTTCATATCACAAGTATACAGTGTCTTTGAGTTAGGTTCTAGTTGTTAGGTTCATAGGTTCTAGTGAAAAGCCCGAGCGAATGCTCGGGCTTTTCTGGTATTTGTATTTTCTAGAAACTAGAACCTATGAACCTAGAAACTTTTTTGCTATACCGCGAGCAATACTGGAATCACGAGTGGTCGCTTTGCGGTCTTCTGGAAGAGGAACTTTGAAAGTTCGTCGCCGAGCGTTCCGCGGAGCAGTTCGAAGTTCACCGGTACGATGCCGCCCGCGTTGTCTTCAAGCGTGCGCTTTACGATGTTGCGCGCCTCATGCAAGAGATCCTGCGATTCCTTGAGATACACGAAACCGCGCGAGATAATGTCGGGAGATTTCTTGAGCTTGCCAGTCTTTGAATCGATCGTAGCAACGATGACGAACATGCCATCTTGTGCAAGCATCTGGCGGTCACGAATGACCACTTCCTGCTCGTCACCGATCGTGAATCCGTCCACCATCATCAGTCCTGCCGGTGCTTTTTCTTTGCGAAGTGTCATCTTGCTGCCGTCAGCTGAGATCTCGATGAGAGAGCCGTTGTCGGGAACAATGATATTCGATTCTGGCATGCCGAGTTCCATCGCAAGCTCTTTGTGGAGCTGAAGACGGTAGTGGTTGCCGTGGATCGGAATAAAGAACTTCGGATGCGTCTTTCTGTGGAGCCAGCGGACATCGTCTTTGTTTCCGTGACCGGTTGCGTGCACGTATTCCTCGCCCGGTGTGCGGTAGCTGATGATCTTCACGCCCTGGCGCGCGAGTCCATCCTTCATTTTTTCCACTGCGCGTTCATTGCCCGGAATGATCGACGCAGAAAGCACGATCGTGTCGCCCTTTTTAAGAGTAAATTTTTTGTGCGTCTTCTGTGCGGCACGGTTGAGGCTGGCGAATTCTTCGCCCTGCGCTCCGGTCATAAGGATAAGGATGCGGTCCGGAGGATAGTTGTCGATCTCTTCCATTTGGATGAGCGTGTCTTTTTTCGGGACCCAGAGTCCTGCTTCGATGGCGATCTCAATGTTGTTCTTCATTGAGCGTCCGTCGAGGATCACTTTTTTATTGAGCTCTTCCGCTACCTGCATGATGCGGATGAGGCGGGTGAGGTGCGATGCGAATGCGGCGATGATCATGCGGCCTTTCACGCGGCGAATGATGTTTTCGATACCCTGATGCACTTTGATCTCGGGTAGGGAGTATCCTTCGTTCTCGATGTTGGTTGAGTCGGTAAGAAGAAGAAGCGTCTTGGCCTTGTCGAAGATCGAGTATTCTTTTTCTTCGGAATCAGTGACTATACCGTCAATTTGGTCGAGCTTGTAGTCGCCCGGCGTGGTGATCCAGCCGTTCGGTGTCTCAACGATGATTCCCATCGAGTCGGGGATCGTGTGCGTTACGCCATAAAAGCGGATGCGCATCTTACCCACGGTGATGACTTCGTCTTTTTCCACCATGATTGGGTTGAGCGCAGGCAAATGAGGAAACTCCTCCTGACGCTTCTTCATCATAAGAATGGAAAGCTTGCGAGAATAGAGCGGCGGATTGCCGATGAGTGCCATAACCAGG
>JAHFNM010000016.1 GCA_023267415.1 Candidatus Nomurabacteria bacterium | reverse complement strand
ATGACGGTGAGGAACATCTATTCAGGACGGATGCCCGAAGTGATCATCGAACGGATGAGCGAGAGGCGCTTCTCGAGTTTTTCGCGCTCGACGGCAGATGCCTTTTCGTGCGCAGTCTCGGAAATTTCCTGGAGCTTTTTGAGATCAAGATTCTTGAGCACTGAGTAGATCGCTTCTGCACCGATCGATGCCTCGAAGCACGTTCCGTACTTCAAGCTGTAGCGGTGGTATGCGATCTCAGTGAGAACCTTTCCTTCGTAGATCTCGCCGATCTCCTTCTTTGCAGTCATAAGGAGTTCCTTGAGCTTGGTCTTGGTGTCTTCATCAGCCGAAGATTTTACCTTCGTCTTGTATTCGTTTTCAAGGCTCTTGAGGATCTTGTCTTTTTCTTCCTGGTAGACCTTCATCACGATGTATCCGGCGAAGTAGATCACCTTTTCGAGATCGGTAGCCGTGATATTGAGGAGGATGGACATGCGAGATGGCACACCGCGGAGGAACCAGATGTGCGCTACGGGAGTAGCGAGTTCGATGTGGCCCATGCGGTCGCGTCGAACGATAGAGCGAGTGACTTCCACTCCACACTTTTCACAGATGATGTCCTTGTAGCGGATGCGTCGGTATTTTCCGCAGTAACATTCGTAGTCTTTTTCCGGCCCGAAGATGCGCTCGTCGAAGAGACCGCCGCGCTCGGAGCGTCCGGTGCGGTAGTTGATCGTCTCCGGCTTGGTGACCTCGCCGTATGACCAGTCGCGGATGCGGTCTGGGCTCGCGAGCTTGAGTGAGATGGAATCGAAACCTGTGTTTGTATCAATTGTTTTCATAGATATATAGTTTGGTTAGCGATTACTCAGTTACCTCTTTCGAAGCTACTTCTATTCGACCGGATTTCTGCAAATCTACATCGAGTGCAAGTCCTCGGAGGTAGTTCAACATGACTGAGAATGAGGCTGGAGTATTCGGGACCGGGATCTCTTCGCCCTTGATGATGGCGTCGAATGCCTGGGAGCGTCCCATGATGTCGTCGGATTTTACCGTGAGCATTTCGCGAAGGGTGTGCGATGCACCGTAACCTTCGAGAGCCCACACTTCCATTTCTCCGAAGCGCTGTCCTCCACCCTGCGCCTTACCGCCGAGCGGCTGCTGCGTGATGAGGCTGTATGGCCCAATCGAGCGCATGTGAATCTTGTCTTCCACCATGTGGTGCAGCTTGAGCATGTACATGATTCCCACTGCAACATCCTGCTGGAACTTGTCGCCGGTGCGTCCGTCGTAGAGCGCGATGGCTCCAGACTCTGGGTATCCTGCTTTGACGAGTTCTTCCTTGATTTCAACATCGCGTGCGCCGGCAAACGGAGGCACGACAGCCTGATAGCCGAGCGTGTTCGCTGCAAGTCCGAGATGCATTTCCAAGATCTGTCCAAGGTTCATACGTGATGGAACTCCGAGCGGAGTGAGGATCACGTCAACGGGAGTTCCGTCGGCCATGAATGGCATTTCTTCCTGAGGAAGGATCGTCGAGATGACTCCCTTGTTTCCGTGGCGTCCTGCGAGTTTGTCGCCCACCGATACGTTACGAAGCTGAGCCACTTCGATCACAACCTTTTTGATGATTCCTGATTCCAACTGATGTCCTTCTGCACGAGAGAAGATCTTGACGCCGATGATGCGTCCGCGCTTTCCGTGTTCAAGACGCATAGATGTGTCTTTCACATCGCGAGCCTTTTCTGCGAAGATCGAACGGAGCAAGCGCTCTTCCGGAGTGAGTTCAGTTTCGCCCTTTGGCGTGATCTTACCAACGAGAATGTCGTTCTCGCGGACTTCTGCACCAATGCGGATGATGCCTTCTTCGTCGAGGTCTTTCAGCTTGCCTTCACCCACATTCGGAATGTCGCGTGTGGTGATCTCAGGCCCAAGCTTGGTGTCGCGCACGACACAAATGAATTCTTCCACATGGATCGAGGTAAAGACCGAGTCTTTTACCAAGCGGTCAGAAAGAATGATCGCGTCTTCATAGTTCGAACCGGCCCATGACATAAATGCCACGAGCACGTTCTGTCCGAGCGCGATCTGTCCGTTGTCAGACGATGACATGTCGGCGAGGAGCTGGCCCTTCTTCACATCCTGTCCGACGGCGACAACTGGGCGCTGATGGAACGAAGTAAAGTTGTTGGTACGAGAAAAGTTTACGAGTGGGTATTCGCGTACGCCTGACTTGCCCTTGACCACGATATGCTTACCGTCCATCTTGGTGACTTCACCAGCTTCTTCGGCGAGTACGAGGCGTCCTGAATACGGAGCTGCCTTTTCTTCGATACCGGTCGAAACGAGCGGAGCGTTTGGTACGAGACATGGGGTTGCCTGCTTCTGCATGTTCGAGCCCATGAGCGCGCGGTTCGCGTCATTGTGTTCGAGGAATGGGACCATGGCAGTCGCGATCGAGAATGCCTGGTATGGCACGACGTCGATGAAATCGACTTCTTCGCGCGCGATGAGGCCTGGCTCGGTTTTGACGCGGGCTTCGACTTCTTTTTCTACGAGCACACCCTTGTCGTCGACAGGGTTTGCAGCGTGAGCGATGTTGTACTTTTCTTCTTCAAGCGCGTTGAGGTAGACGATTTCGTTCGTCACTTTTCCCTTCACGACTTTTACATATGGAGTTTCGATGATACCGAAATCGTTGATGCGTGCGTAGATCGAAAGGTGGAGGATGAGACCGATGTTCGGACCTTCAGGAGTGTGGATCGGACAGACGCGGCCGTAGTGAGACGTGTGCACGTCGCGCACTTCAAGTCCTGCACGTTCGCGCGTAAGACCGCCGGGTCCGAGCGCTGAGAGAATGCGGATGTGCTCGATCTCGGCCAAGAGGTTTTCCTGGTTCATGAACTGGGAGAGCTGGTTGGTCGTGAAGAACTCTTTGATGCGGGCCTGAATTGGGCGCTGGTTGATGATCTGGATCGGCAAAGCAGCCGCGGTGTCTATAGTAGACATGCGGTCCTGGACGTTGCGCTTGATCTGGGTCATACCCACGCGGATCTTCTGCGCGAGAAGTTCACCCACGTAGCGAACGCGGCGCTGCGCGAGGTGGTCGATGTCGTCGGCCTTTGCGCCTGGAGTATGTGAGAGCTCAACGATGTATTTGACTACTTGGATGAGGTCTTCTTTTGAAATGGTTCGGCGATCGAGTTCCTTTTCGCCCATGTCGAGATTGAAGCGCTTGTTGAAGCGGAATCGTCCAACAGGAGAAAGGTCGTAGCGGTCTTTTGAGAAAAGCGCGGTGATGAACTCGCGTGCGTTGTCCGCGGTCGCAAGGTCGCCGTCGCGGAGGCGCTTGTACATTTCGATCGTAGCATCGCCGGGAGTCTTGGCAGTGTCCTTTGCGAGACAGGTCGCGATCACGCTTGCAACAGCTTCGTTGTCTGCGAATGCGGCCTTGATCTCATCATCGGTTGCCATTCCCAACGCTCGAAGGAGTGAGGTGATTGGGAATTTGCGTTTCTTGTCGATGCGCACGTAAATAACGCCGTCTGTTTCGGCATCGATTTCGATCCATACTCCGCGGGCGGGGATGATCTTGGCTCCGAAGTACATTTTTCCCTTGAGTTCGTTTTCCGTAAAGAAGATACCAAACGAACGTGCAAGCTGCGCCACGATGACGCGCTCGACGCCGTTGATGATAAACGTACCGTGATTGGTCATGACCGGAATGTCAGAGAGGAAGATTTCCTGCTCCTTCGCGGTTCCGCCGGCAAGCTTGTTCGTAAGCTTGACCTGCACCTTGAGTGGAGCCTCGTACGAAAGCTTGTTCTGCTTCGCATAAAACTCGTCGCACTTCGGCTCGCCAAGCGAGAACGAAGTAAACTCGAGCTCGAATTTCTTGCCCGAGTAATCGGAAATAGGAGAAAATTCCTTAAAAATTTCTCCGATACCATGCTCTACCAAATCTTTGAACGATCGAATCTGCATTTCGAGCAGATCCGGAAACTCTGCGAGTGACGCCTTGTACTTTTGGAAGTACTTCTTCGGGCGAGGCCCACTTGTATGAATCGACATATCGTTATTTATAACTTACACAAATAGCGCATTCCTTTGTTGCTGCGCTCGTTTACTCCTGCAATGTACAGAGGAGTACATTTTAGTCGTAAGCTCGCTTGCGTCGCGGACTGCATCTATTTCTGCAAGTTCTAAGTTCCCACAAAACGCAAAAAAGACGAGGCAAACCTTTCTCCTTCACAGAGCTTGCTTCGGCTCATTATTATCTTGTGCTCACCGACAGCGTGGGGCGCTGTGTTTAGCTGCTAAAGGCTACGAATAACAACTAAAACTCAATCAGTCCGTAGTGGGGAAAGTATACTCCAATTTTCCCGAGTGTCAAGCAACAAGAATGTGCTCATACCGGCGTCCCTTTAGTGGATGGAAAAATGGGCTATTATTCCCCTTCCCTCATTAAGAGACAAATTTGATAATTATTGACACTCTTATATTTATGTATTAATATGAAGAAAAACATTGCCCCGAGGGCGCCACGTTAAAAAATGAATGTTATGAATAACCAACCACTTACTTGGCTTGAATTTCTGTCATATGAAAACAGGATCAAAGCACTCCTTCGCATAATAAAGAATCATGTCGTGGGAACAAAAATCAAAGTCTATTCCCTTTCCGACAATACATTGGTGGGCTATTGGGTGAAATATGACTCTGAGTCAATTCTTGAAGACATATATGCTGACAATGAACTATTGTTTGTAGCAAGAATAGGTTTTGTTTCAAAACATCTTGAAATCAACCACCATCTCAAGGATTCCTATTTGAAACTTGAATTGCTATCAACCGGGGAAATACATCTAACGGGATTCCTCATTCTTAATCAAAATATCCACACGGCAGGTATGATGAATCCTCAAATGGAGATGCTCGAAGAATTTTCACAGATCGATGCAACAATACCAATGGAGGAAAGATCGAAGCTTTTTACGGCGATTCGGGATACATTCAATATACTCTGCGAGACTGTCTCAAAAACATACAACCCGAAGCGTGCCTCAGTAAACGAGGAGAGAATGAGCCGCATTAAAATGTGTTTCGCGAGCAAAAAATAGTTTGATAAATGCAAAGCTAATGAATAACCAACAGACTGAATGAAAATTTTCATTCAGTCTGTTTTATTTTTATCCCCCACACATCGTGGGGAATTTTTATTTCTCAAATTCCTCTTCCAAGGTTTTGATATCAAACTTCTTCATCTTGAGAAATGCTTGGGTTACACGGCCGATTTTTTCTTTGTCTCCGCTTGCCATCATCTTTTCCATCGCGGTCGGGACGATTTGCCATGAGAGTCCGTACTTGTCTTTGCACCAGCCACATTGACCTTCCTGTCCCCCATTTGTCGTGAGGGCATTCCAGTAATAATCAACCTCAGCTTGATCCTCACAATCAATCACGAATGAAATTGCCTCGTTGAATTTGAACATTGGACCGGCCGTCATGAGACGAAGTTCCTGTCCAAAAATCTCGAGCATTGCCATTTCCACATTTCCCGAAGGCGTATCCGAAAGCTCACCACCGGTGTGCAATTTTGCATCAGGAAAGATTGAAAGATAATAATCCGTAATTTCCTTCATGTTTTTGTCGAACCAAAGGAATGGTGTGATTTTTTTCATATTCAAATTTTACTCCTACATCAACAGAATGCAAATAAAAAAACCAACCATCAAAATGGTCGGTTTTACTCTTTTATCTCTTTTTAATTTCTCCATAAGGCCACTTTCTCGGCCTTTGCGTGATTGAACAGCTTACCAAACAAACGTTCGTAGTTCCTGTACTCGCGAACATCGTTGTAGTCAAAGGTATACCCCTTTGTTATGAGGCTTTCCTTTGCTGATTCACAAGAAAAGTACATGTTGCGGTCTCCAAGGACTAAACTCACCTGTGAGTCCCCTTCCTTTATCACCTGGGCGGGAGTCGCCTTTACCTGTATGAGATCGGGGTATAAGGCGCAAAAATAATGGAAGATGCCAAATGCCCGAGAGCCAAACGCCTTCCCTACTTTCTCTTTCTGCAAACAAACCTGCAACATAACCTTTTTCAGCAGTAGATTCTGTAGGCCTTTAACAAAGGCGTCCGAACAAAAAATATCCTCATGCAAAGAAGGAGTCACTATCCTCACTCGCACAGTACTGGCCTTAAGCAGTTCTTGCACGCCAACCGCGGCGTCTTGCAGGCTGCTGCTAAAAATAACTTGCTTGGACCTGTTGGCGGAACATTCTGCCAAATATCCCTGTATCGTACCTGATGAATTCATTAGCATGGCTCATACGTTTTTGAGGTGAAGATATACGTTTTTCTTAACTTTATAAAGTTTATGGAATTTGTCAATGCTTGAGCAGCAAAAAGACCGCTCGGCATAGCCGAGCGGTCTTTTTACATTTACGGTCTTACGACCTGTCGTTATGAGAGATGAGCAGAAACGAGCTTGGTCATTTCGAACATGCTGACTTCTTTCTTTCCGCCAAAAACTGGGACGAGCTTGTCGTCAGCCACGATGTTGCGCTTATTCTTAGGATTTTGAAGATCGTGCTTCTTGATGTAGACCCACAATGCCTTTACAACCTCTGAACGAGGCATTGGTCCTTTTCCAACGACTGCTTCAAGCTCTGCGCTCAAAGTCATTGGCTTCATAAACGCTGATGTTTTTTTCTCTGCCATATATTTTACGTGGTAGGGCCTTCACATACAAAGCCCCCTATGATTAATAAATACCTATATATTCTATAGTATACACTAAATTCTGCAACAAAGCCGTTCTTAACACAATACTGGCAAAAGGGGCGTTATTCCTTCTTGGCCCTATTTTTCCATTCGTCGATCTTCTTAGGATCGCCAGAGAGAAGTACTTTTGGCACGCGGTGCTTCTTGTTTTTGTATTCAAGGACTTCAGGACGAGTATAAAATTCGCTCGATGAGATGCGCTCTTCTTCGAGCGATTCGAATTTGCCGAGCACACCGGGGATCTGTCGGGAGATCGAATCGATGAGGACCATCGCGGGCAATTCACCTCCCGTGAGCACATAGTCGCCAATGGAAACATCCTGGGCTTTCAAAATCTTAGCCACACGAGCATCAATGCCTTCGTAGCGTCCGCAGAGCATGATGATGTCAGTATATTTCTTGGCAGACGTCTTGGCGTACGCGGTCGTAAACTTTTCACCAGATGGCGAAAAGTTCACGATTTTGATCTTCGCATTCTTTCGCTTTGCAATCTTTTTCGTGACTGATTCCACTGCCTTCAAAACCGGTTCGGCTCGTATGATCATTCCCGGGCCTCCGCCGTATGGTTTGTCATCCACGACTCGCGACACATTGCCATCCGGCCAGACCTTTTTGTATTTTCCCGAAACAAACATGCGCGGGTTGGTAAAAGTCACCTGAATGCGCTTTTCCTTGATGGCACGACCAATAATAGACTCCGTGAGATAGGAGTCGAATGCTTCAGGAAATAATGTGATGATATGGAATTTCATATTACTTTTTGATTACGATTTGCTTTGCAATTTTCTTGCCGTCTTCGTCAAAATGAAACTCTGCGGTAAACGACTCATTCGCAAGAAGATGCGGAAGCCAATGTTTGTCGTCTACCCACATCTCAGCGTACGGAATTTCATCGAACGTATACCATTGCGGTTTCATTTCCTCCGTCTCAACCGCTTCCCCTTCCCACTGGTCAATGCGATAGATCATGGCTTGCTGATCCCAATCAAGCTTGTCAGTAAAGAAGAAATCGATTGTTCCAAGATGATTGAGATTTTCAACCGGAACAACAATACCACTTTCTTCCTCAATCTCGCGAACAACTGCCTGTTCGGGAGATTCTCCTTCCATAAGCTTGCCTCCATAGCCGTTCCACTTGCCTCTGCCAAAGCCTCGCTTTTTCATACCGAGCAAGATCTTTCCGTCTTTGACGAACATGGCGAGGGTTGTGATGCGCATATGATTTTCTTGTTTGAGTATAGCAAGAGATTCCTAACCCTTATACTTGACATAATATATATTATGGTATATAATGTACTCAAACTCACCAAAACTGCATAGTATGAAAAGAGTATTTTTGATTTTCGGACATATTTATCAGGATCATACCAGTATGTACAGCGACAATGAATACCGACACGCAGGCAGCCTGACACTTGATACCATAGAAATGCCTGAGGAAAAATTCGTGTCGCACGCTGTCAAACATCTGAAAAAATTGATCAAAGCGGGAAAACTGCAAAAGGAGCTCGTAAAGAGCGAATCCTTTAAAAATTCGGGAACAGCCAGCACCTTCACCTATCGCTTCACCTACCTCAAAGGCGAGGCATCAAAAAAGCTGATCGCCAAACTCGAAAAGGAATTATTAGGACGACTCTCCGAGATCTTCAAGAAATAAGATTATCGGCAAAAACACGGGCGCCATCATGTAAAATGATGGCGCTTTTTTTATTTCTGCGGATTCATCACATCACTCACGATCTTCCCATCTGCCATGGTGATAGTGCGGTGGGCGAGCTTGGCGTATTCGGGTTCGTGCGTGACCATGACGATCGTCTGCCCTTCGCGATTGAGATCTATGAATGTCTGGATGACCTGGTCGGATGTTTCGGAATCGAGGTTTGCAGTCGGCTCATCGGCAAAGATAATCTTGGGATCGTGGCCGATGGCTCGAGCAATGGCCACGCGCTGCTGCTGTCCACCGGAGAGCTGGCTCGGAAGATTGTTCATACGATCGAGCAGGCCTACGCGCTCGAGCGCCTTCTTGGCCTTTTGCTCAGCTTCTTCCGTCGAATATCCCTGCATGAGAAGCGGGACGACAGTGTTTTCGATTGCGGTGAGCGACGGAAGGATGGCGTAGTCTTGAAAAATATATCCTAAGTCGTTGAGGCGAGTCATTGTACGCTCATTTTCAGAAACGGGAACCATGTCGACGCTGTCGATCAAAACTTCCCCACTCGTTGGTAAATCAAGCAATCCAAGCTGATACAACAACGTAGATTTTCCAGAACCAGATCGTCCCGTGACCGCCAAAAATTGTCCTTCCGGCACAGAAAAAGAAAGTTCGTTGAGTGCTACGATCCTTTGATCGCCTGAGATGAATATTTTTGTAAGATTTTTTGCTTGAATCATAATATTTTTAATCACCACCCCTCATCACGAGTACGTGTTGTCCCCTCCTCGACAAGGAGGGGAAGGAATTCATCGGCCGAGAATCGCCGATAACGTATTTTGCTTGATAACGATCTTTGCCGGAATGTATCCCGCGATCACGGTCGTGACAAGCAGGATGAATCCGCGCAAAAGCGTGCCGGGCATCGTTGCCACCAGGATGCCGTCGGAGAACGGGAAATTGATCGGATGCGCCGCGATAGCTGGCTTAATGAGGGCAAACACGAGCACCATTCCGATGGCAATACCGGCAATGGCATAGATGAATGCCTGGAACATGTACGAATACAAAATGGCTTTGCGATTGATGCCGATACCCTTGAGAATACCGATGAATCTGCGGCGCGTGATCGCGTTGACGAAGATCACAATAAAAATGGTGATCGATGCCACAATGAGACCGATGCCTGAGATCGCATTTCCCAATATCGCAAATGTGGTTTTGATGTCCTGAAGGAATTTTGGGAACGCTTCATCGGCAGTCTGGACGCGTCCGTAATTTCCCACGCCGGAATCGAGCAGGAACTGCTTGGCTGCAACCGGATCGGTGCCGGGCACAAGCTGGATTGCGATCTTTGAAGCATTCAGGTCGGTGCGTCCGGTCATCTTGCGGACTTCACTCGCAAGCGCGACGACGGAAGTATCGAAGTCGTCGACTTTCGAAGAAAGGATTCCTTTGACGTAGTATTCCTTGGAAACGTTGCCTGAGGTCACGCGAATGCGCGAACCGACAGAAACGTCCTTGAGTGTTTGGAATCCGGGAGCGTCGATCGGAGTAAATTCATACAACAGGTTTTTTCCGATAAGCACGCTGTCTTGATCGGCCGGCGTAAGATACGAGCCGCGAATGACGAATTTTGACACTCCGGAAAACTGCTCTTCCTGGACGGGATCGATCCCAAGGAACGAGGCACCTGCGCCGTCGCGAGTCTCGCCTGGACGAAGCGTGGAACGGTAATTCGACTCGACGCGCACCGATCCACCGTAGCGAACTGTCTCATCTTTATATCCGGGAATGGTCGTTACGATCTTGGCCACTTCGGGAGTCTGTTCAATATAGGAGCGGTTGAGAAAACTGGAGATGACAACATCACCGATGGAATATTTTTTCTGCGCATCCTCCGAACCCTGAATAAGTCCGACCAGAATGCCGGATACGACGACCAGATTAAGAAAGGTAAAGATCATAACGGCAACGATAAGCATCGTCGTCCATTTGTTTGCTTGCTTGATATCGCGCTTGGCGAGATACCATCCTACTTTCACGTTTTGTGAAAAGGAATTTTCAATTCGAGCTCGGTCAGCCATGTATAGGATATTTCGTTTGATTATTGCCCGACTGCGATGCGCTCTCCCTCCGAGAGTCCGCTGATGATCTCGATCATGTTGCCGTCTCCGAGCGAGCCGGTTTGCACTTTGCGCTTTTCGAATTTGTCATTCTTGTCGTCGGTCACTACGCGCACATACGTGCCGTCGGCTTCTATCGAAAGCGCGGCCTTTGGAACGGCGATCACGTTTGAATGATCCCATGCAGTGATCGTCATGTTGGCATTCATGCCCGGACGCACGGCATCTTTCGATGGAGCCATCTCAGTAGCGTCGGCAGCCATGCCGTTTTCAACCGAAACTTTGATCTTGTAGTTCACGACGCCATCGCTGGTCGTCGCAGACGGATCGATCTCGGCCACAGTTCCGGAAAACGCAACATTCGGACCGAAGGCATCGAGTGTCATTGCCACGCGCTGTCCAAGCGCAACTTTGGCGATACTGGTTTCGTTGATGTCAGCTTCTACATACAAGTGTGCAATATCCTGAAGGACAATAACTTCTTTCTGTGCATCGGCACGTTCGCCAAGCTTGGTGTCGACATGCACGATCGTACCGGAAGCCGGCGCACGGAGGATGGTATTTTCGTAGACGGCCATTGCCTGATCGACGGATGCCTGCACGGCTGCGAGATCGGCCGGACGCGCGGCGGCTTTTTTGAGATCAAGATTTGCCTGCGCAGCAGCAATGGCGCTGTCGCGATTCTTCAGCGCATTTTGATACGCAGAATATGCTGAGAGATATGCAGGCGAAGCTGTATTTGGAAGAAGCACTGTCCACACATCATTCTGGTTTGTGACGTAGTCGGGAGCAAATTGAATATAGAGACCTTTCGTTCCAAGTGGCATTGGAGCCGTAGTACTGATCGTTCCAGTTCCAGTCTCGAGTCCGGAATACGAGAAATACCCACCGGTACCGGTAGCGTGCGGATAGATGGAATATGAACCCTCCGTTTGCCCGCTGTATGTTCCGGTTATGGTTGGAGCTGTGCCGAGAGTACCCGACGAGAGCGTCGGAACAAGGCTTGCATTGAGAAGCTCGCGATACGCATTTGCCACGAGCGTATCCTGGACTAGCTTGGCGCTATCAAGTGCAACCTGCGCCACGGCGATCTCTTCAGTAGAATTCCCTTCCGCGACTTTGTCGTAGTTCGCTTGAGCGAGTTTGAGAGCGGCGTATTCGTTGTTGTTCAACAGCATAGCAAGGATCTGGCCTTTCTGTACCTTGCTGCCAACGGAAACCGGCAACGATTGCACCAGTCCGCTTGAAGAAAAAGAAAGATTGAGATCGGTGGCCGCAGTTACCTGTCCAGTTGCTAGCACGGTCGATTTGAGATCGCCATGAGTCACTGGCACGACAGTGATCGTGCTGGCACTCTTGTGGGTGAACGCATATATGAGAGCGATGAGGATGATCGCGCCGAGCACCCAGAAACGCTTCGGATGGACTTTGTAATACGCTTTGAACTGGGCGAATTTTGCCTTGAGATTGTTTTTCATACTGAAAGACTGTAGCATTTTTGAGCCTAAAAATAAACTGTTCCGCCCGACATATGCCGGGCGGAACAGTTTATTTTTTGTTATTGATTTCGTGAACCTCGCGAACGTTCGGTCTCAGTGAGAAGCTTCTTGCGCAAGCGCACGAAGTGCGGAGTGACTTCAAGATATTCGTCGTGGTTGATGACTTCAAGTCCGCGCTCGATGGTGAGTTCCCATGCTGGGTTGAGGTACATGGCTTCGTCGGTTCCCGATGAGCGAACGTTTGAAAGTGCCTTACCCTTGATCGGGTTGACCATCATGTCTTCGCCCTTCGAAGTGTTTCCAACGATCATTCCTTCATACACTTCAGTGTTGTGAACGATATACATTGTTCCGCGATCCTGAAGGTTCCAGATAGAGAATCCGGCAGCCGAGCCCGAGATCATTGAGATCATCGCACCCACTTCCTTCTTCTTGATCTCTCCGGCCCATGGGCGGAATCCAACAACGCGGGAAGCGAGAATTCCCTCTCCCTTCGTGTCGATGACAAACTGGTTGCGGTAGCCAAGAAGTCCGCGAGTTGGGATCTCGATCAAGATGCGCGCAATACCTTCTTTTTCGGTCATGCTGGTGAGAAGTCCACGGCGCTTGGTGAGCGTTTCGATCACAGCACCAGAGAATTCCATTGGAACGTCGATGGTCGCCTCTTCGTATGGCTCGCATTTTTCTCCTTCGATTTCTTTCGTGATAGCCTTTGGCTGCGAGACCTGCATTTCAAATCCTTCGCGGCGCATCTGCTCGAGAAGCACGGCAATGTGGAGTTCTCCGCGACCAGATACCTGGAATGTCGCTTCGGAATCGAAGTCGACTTTGAGTCCGACGTTCACCTGGAGCTCGCGCTCAAGGCGCTCGCGGATCTGGCGGGAGGTCACGAATTTTCCATCGCGTCCTGCAAAAGGAGAATCGTTGACGAGGAATGCGAGTGTGATGGTTGGCTCGTCGATCGTAATGGTTGGAAGCGCGGCGACAGAATTGTCTCCGGCAATCGTCTCTCCGATGTACACGTCCGAGATTCCGGCAATGATACCGATGTCTCCTGAAACAAGTTCAGCTACGGGCTCGCGTTTCTGGCCGATGAACGAAAACATTTTTGTGATCTTTGCCTGGCGTGTTTCGTCACCGTGCTTTACGAAGATGGTCGAGCCGTCTTTGAGCGTACCGTCGTAAACGCGCGCGATAGCGAGGCGTCCGAGGAATGAGTCATATGCAAGGTTGAAAACCTGCGCGCAAGCTGGAGCGCTCGCATCGCGAGTCGCAGATGGAACGATCTCGAGGATCATGTCGAGAAGCGGTGCAAGGTCTTTCGAATCGTCAGTGAGTTCGCGCTTTGCGATTCCCTGTCGGCCGATGGCGAAGATGGTTTTGAAATCGAGCTGCTCGTCGTTTGCTCCAAGTTCAAGGAAGAGTTCGAGTACCTGCTCGTGCACATGCTCCGGATTTGCAGCCGGCTTGTCGATCTTGTTCACGACGACGATAGGCTTGAGGCCGAGCTCAAGTGACTTCTTCAAAACGAAGCGTGTCTGCGGCATCGGACCTTCCTGCGCATCAACAATGAGAAGCACCGTATCGATTGAGCGAAGCACGCGTTCCACCTCAGAACCGAAGTCGGCGTGGCCCGGCGTGTCGACGATGTTGATCTTGGTGCCCTTATACATGAGCGAACAATTCTTCGAATAGATCGTGATGCCGCGTTCCTTTTCGAGGTCGTTCGAATCCATCGAAGAAGCGGTCGCGTCAACGGCTCCCGTAAACTTCAAAAGAGCATCGGTAAGAGTAGTCTTGCCGTGGTCCACGTGCGCGATAATAGCTATGTTGCGTATGTCTTTTTTTTCCATAATGATGCCTGTAGATAAAACAAAGCCCCGGCGGGGCTAATTACCTTATGACAATAACACTATTTTTGAAAAAAAGCAATAAAAAAACCTTGTAGTCACAAGACTCAAAATACAGAGATTGGCAAAATAAAAAGGAGGAAATAAATCCTCCTTTTTCACTGCGTTACACATTATCGAACGTTTAAGGTTGAACCTTCGAAAACAATATCCTTCGGCTTGATGATAACCTTTTTTCCACCCCACAGATTGGAAACATACCCGGCATGGTAGGCTTTAAAACCGTAGCTGCCATGATTTACCAAATCCGTAGCTGCCTGTATATGTTCTTTGGGAATCATCAGTGCATACCCTGCACCCATATTGAAGTTCCCGTATGCTTCCTTATCAGTTACTGGTCCATGTTCCTGCATAAAATCAAATATGGGCAGTTGTGTTGGAAGCTCTTCTATTATATACGCGAACGGCTCTGGAAAACGCATCAGTTTTCTCCATCCATGGCCAGTGATGTTGGTCATGTAGTGAATCGGAATATCATTCGCTATCAGATCCATGACGGCACCCACATAAATATGCGTAGGAGTGAGTAGCGCTTCGCCGTATTCAGTACCATCCGAAAGCCGGGTAGCATATCCGTTTGGAAGCGAATCCGCGATCTTTCTTGCCATCGTAAGTCCGTTGGCATGGATGCCAGAGCTTTCAAAAAAAATGATCGCATCGCCAGACTGAACGTTCGGCGTTATTATTTTTTCAGAAAAACCCACGGCAGACCCACTGAGTAGCACGGTTCCTGGAACTACTATGCCTTTGAGTGCTGGAGTTTCCCCTCCACCCCAGGTAGCACGAGCAAGATTGCATGCTGCTTGCCATCCCGTTATCAACTGAGCGGCTCTCAAGCCATCGGTAAACCAATCATCGCTGGCCACAGCCAAATGCTGTGCGATCGTAGCTGGTGGAATTCCCAAGGTGATCATATCGTTCACGATCATGGCAACCGTACACTGGGCAACATTCGCATAATAGGAATTACCCTGTTTGTCACCATAGAGATCCGCAATGATGTTCTTTGTGCCAAGACCTTCCTCAACATGCGCCAAGTATCCCCACGGAGTTTGAACAACATAGGCACTTTCTCCACGAGTACCGGGAAATTCGGAAAAACCAAATGGTTTAAGATTCGAAATAGTTTCAGAGGCGGCGGCTTGTGCGGCCCTCTTAAATGCATCGAGGTTATCATAATTGACCCCGGAATTCTTGTACGTTAGTGATTGACTCATATGAAGGTATGTTTTTCTTTACCTTACATTTAAACTAAACTCGTGTCAAAAACACAAAAATCCCGGCTAAAACAAAAACCCCCAGAAAATTTCTGGGAGTTTTTATTCGCCCGACCAGTAAACTGGTTTAGGGGGATTTTTGTGTTTGAAACTTTCAATTAGAGATTCTTGAGATCTTCCATGGCCTCGTCAAAGCTTGCTTCGACGCCTGCGGCCTTGGTGCCGCCTTCTGGCTCGTTGATCTTGAGGTTGACGCGAGAATTGTTCTTCATGCCGATGACGCGGAGAAGCGTGCGGATAGCCTTGGCAGTATTGCCCTGGCGACCGATGATCTTGCCCATGTCAGCGGGAGAAACGGTCAATTTTACCAACACTCCCATTTCGTCCACTGTTCGTTCAATCTTCACTTCTGCCGGATTGTCTACAAGCGCTTTTACCACATATTCTAGGAATTCTACATCACCATCTACCATATAGTTCTATCTGAGTTAATTCTTAATAGGAAAGGCCTGTACTTTCGACAATACTGCCTTAGGGTCAGTATACCCATTTTTCGAAAATCACGCAAAAGGGCGGGCGACGAAGTCGCCCGCCCTTTTGATTCGTATCTTTATGCTGCCTTGAGTTCCTTTCGCTTCTTTGTAGGAGACTTTCGGGAGAGAACGTTGCGCTTCTTTCCTTCAATCAAACCCTTGGTCACAAGGAAGTTGTGCACGGTATCGGAAGGCTGTGCGCCGACTGATATCCAGTGCTTTACGCGGTCCTCCTGCATGGCCACCACTCCGGATTTCGGATTGTATGAGCCCAGGATTTCCTGGAATTTGCCGGATTTTGCGGCATTTTTGTGGTCGGTCAAAACGATGCGGAAATGCGCTTCGTTCTTGCGGCCTATTCGTTGCATTCGGATCATTAACATATGTGCCTGACATACTACCAAAAAATGAAAAAAAGGCAAGCGACGCTTGCCTTTTGGGGTACGGTTTGCGGTTTTTGCTAAATACGGACTGCGGGATAGTGTTTTTTGTTTTCTTTGGTCGAAAGGTCTACTGCGACACAGATGAGAAGCAAGGTGCTAAGTACCGCTGCGATATTGGCGCCGAGACAAACCTGGTATATCAAGGAAAAGCAAATAGGTGCTTTCACAACATGCTTAATTATGAAAATACCAAAGACAATCAACACGCCTCCAGAAATACCGAGAAAAACAACTAAAAGAGATTTTATCGCGGTTGCAATCTGAACCTTAAAGCTCTCAGGATCTACATGCGAATTTATCAATCCTCCAATGTCATCTCCAAACAAAAAGATCAGGCATGCTTGGGACGCGACCAGAAGCCCTGATGCCCCGAACTGCCATGGAGATAGCTCGAATGCAAGTTCATGAAGGATTATCCCTGTAGCTGCACAGGCGATAAACAGCAAAAATAACAGTGTTCTTTTCATACTTGTTGATTTTTTAGTGTGTTTTTCTTTTTACTCTATAACAACAGTGTAAAAAGTCAATATTTCTGCTATAGTAGCTGGCAGATATGAAAAAACCCGAACAGAAAAAGCACGGAGGCGAAAAACTCGTTGAGGGCACGCTTGTCGTCATAGGACGAGGCGGCGGAGTCGTAAAATGCGAAGAATATCCTGACGGCGTCCGCATATATGAAGAAAACATGAATACTGCCCTTCACGGAGACGAAGTGAAGGCGAAGATCGTAGGAAAGCGCGCCGCCCGGGTAGCGGGCGGCGCGCCTGAGATCGTGGGCCGCATCACCGATATCCTCATTCGTTCAAAGACCGAATTCACCGGCGTCCTCGTCGAGAAAAAGGGCTCGTATTTCCTCAAAGCCTCCGACCAGAAAATGTATACTGAGATCGCCATACCGAAGACAGAGCTTGGCGGAGCCAAAGCCGGCGAACGTGTGTATGCAGCTATGGATCCATGGAAAGACGCAAGCAAAAATCCCACAGGAAAGATCATCAAAGTGCTCGGTGTTCCCGGCGAGCACGAGACCGAGATGCAAGCCATCGCCCTTGAGCGCGGATTCACCGAAGACTTTCCGGAAGAAGTCATTGTCGAAGCGAAGGCAATCGACGCAAAAGGAATCACACCGGAAGACTTGCGCGATCGCCGAGACTTTCGCAAGATCGTGACCTTTACGATCGATCCGTATGATGCAAAAGATTTTGACGATGCCAT
>JAHFNM010000042.1 GCA_023267415.1 Candidatus Nomurabacteria bacterium | reverse complement strand
GCAAGGCACGCCTCTACATCCTTGCAAATGCGATCGAAGCGCTCATTGGAGCAATGTATCTCGATCAGGGATTTGCCGTCACAGAAAGATTCATCGACCGCTTCCTCCATAAGCGCGCGGCAGAAATCGTGAAGAAAAAATTGTGGCGCGATTCAAAATCTTTGGTGCAGGAAAAGTCTCAGGAGCACATTGGCGTCACGCCGAGCTACAAAGTGCTTCGCGAAACCGGTCCTGATCACGACAAGAATTTTACGATCGGCATTTTCTTCGGCAATGAAAAGATCGCCGAAGGCAAGGGTCATTCAAAGCAGGAAGCAGAACAAGATGCGGCTCGCGCCGCGGTTGAAGTAAAGAAGTGGCTGGACTAATGGGAATGGACTATAATTAAGCTATTACTAGCAAAAATCCAATTATATGAGCTTAGAAAACAAACTTCCAGAACAACTTGCGCGCGAGGGGATGAGTGATTTAAAAAATCGAAAACGCGAGGAAAAACAGAATCAGGCACGAACTAATCATCTTAAGCACAATGATGATTTACGAGCCAGTGGGCAAGGTCAATACGCGGATACTCCTGATACGGAAGCTGGTCATAAAAAACGCATTGAAACAAGTGAAAAAATAATTGAAGGTATTGATGCTAAAAACGAAAAAATCCAGGAGTTTATCAAGAGTGATAAAGGTGGTGTCATTATGGGTGAAGCGCTCGCAGAACTCCAAGAACGATTGAGAAAAGAAATCAAAGAAGCACATGCTTCAGGAGATGATGAAAAAGCAAAATCGTTGAGTCACGAAGAGTATGCAACGAATGAGGCATATAGACGAGCTGAAGTTGATTATGGTCAAGATCGTCACAATCCTTCTCCTGCAAAAACAATTGAGCGAGTGAAAGAGGCAATCCGAAATTTATTTCGATAACACAAAATACAATCACTGAACGATATGCTCAAACAGATAGAAATCAGTGGCTTTAAGTCTTTTGCGAAAAAAACAACGCTCTCTTTCGACACGCCTATTACGGCAATCGTTGGTCCGAACGGATCGGGAAAATCAAACGTCGTTGAATCGATCCGCTTCGTGCTCGGCGAACAGTCGATGAAGTCGCTCCGCGGAAAGGGTGGAAGCGACCTTATCTGGAAGGGGTCCAAACTTCTTCCTGCTGGTTCGAAGGCTCGCGTGGCGATCACATTCGATAATGCAGATCGCAAATTCGCATTCTCCAGTTCTGCTGGGGCATCCGCAGATCTTTCATTCGACGAGATCATGCTTGCACGCGAAGTGACGGCCACCGGATCCGACTACTACATCAATGGCACCGGCGTCCGCCTCAAAGACATCAACGAGCTGCTCGGTTCGGTCAATATCGGCGCTTCAGGACACCACATCATCTCGCAGGGCGAAGCAGATCGCTTGCTCACGGCTAGCTCAAAGGATCGTCGCGGGATGATCGAAGATGCGCTTGGACTCAAGGTCTATCAGATCCGCATCCGCGACAGCGAGCGCAAACTTGAAAAGACGACTGCAAACCTCAAAGAAGTGCAGGCACTTCGCCGCGAGCTTGCTCCGCATCTTTCGTTTCTCGGCAAGCAGGTAGAAAAAATTCAAAAGACTGAAGAACTCCGCAAAGAATTCGGCGAGCTGTTCAATCAGTACGCTGCATTGGAATCCGGCTCGATCGTATTTGCAAATGGACAACTGGATGCCGAAGAAAAGAAGATCCGCACCGAACTTGCAAGTATTCCCGAGATGCAGGCAAGCGAACGCGACAGCAAACACGACCAGTCACGCAACAATGCCTTCGCCGAGCTTCGCTCTGCCGAAGAGTATCAATCAAAGCTCTCGCATGAACGCGAGGATCTTTCGCGTGCCATTGGTCGCATCGAAGGAAAGCTTGATGCGCTCTCAGTTGTCCATGAGACCAAGAGTGTGACGAGTGTTCCCGCCGAAAGCGTGCAGAGCATATGCACCGATATTATTTCTGCGATCGATTCCGCTGCTGCAAGCGACTCGCTTTCCGATGTGCGGTCCACGCTCTCCTCGATGCGCCATAAAGTCTCTGCCTTCACCGAATCGCTGAGTGGCCAGCAGGAAGAATTCGTCGATCAATCTCAAGTGCGAAAAGGAATAGAAGAAGAGCGAAGCGCGCTCGAAGCGCGCCTCACCGAGATCGACACTGCCATCGTCTCCGCTCGCGGAGCGGTCGCTGCCGTGCGCGAAAAGCTTTCCGTCATCGAACGCAACCTGCGCGAAGAAGAGCGTAACGCCTATGCCGGCGCTGCCCGCCGTGCGACGCTCGAAGGAATGGTCCGCGAGTGTGCTCTTCGCCGGGAAAATATCGAGCGCCGAAAATTCGTATTTGCCGAAGCGATGCGCGAAGCTCAGGCGTTGCTTGGTACCGTCATCATCTCCCGCAAGGAAGACGCTCCGCAGGCAGACACGCCCGAGTCTTCCGCCGAACGTGAAGCATTGTATCGCCGCGTTGAACGCATCAAGATCAAACTGGAAGATGCAGGCGCCGCGTCAGGCTCGGAAGTCATCAAGGAATTTGAAGACACAAAGACTCGCGATGAATTTTTGGCCAAAGAGATCGTCGACATCGACGAGAGTATGGCATCGCTCCGCGAACTTATTCACGAACTTCGCGATACTATCGAGCGCTCGTTCAAAGAAGGAATCGAAAAGATTAACGAGCAGTTTTCCGAGTTTTTCAAACTCATGTTTGGCGGCGGGAATGCATTTCTTTCGATAATTGTTGAGCACCGCCGTCCCAAGGACGAGGAGGAAGAAAGCGAAGAAGGGGAATCGCTTCCATTCGAACACGGCATTGAGATCAACGTCAGCCTTCCGCACAAAAAAGTTCGTGATCTCCAAATGCTCTCCGGAGGCGAGCGTTCGCTCATTTCCATCGCCCTTCTTTTTGCCATGAGCCAGGTTAACCCGCCTCCATTTCTCGTGCTCGACGAAACCGATGCCGCCCTCGACGAGGCCAATTCTCGCAAGTATGGCGACATGCTCTCGCATCTTTCAAAGCATTCAAAGCTTATCGTCGTCACGCATAATCGCGAGACCATGTCTCGCGCACAAGTGCTCTACGGCGTGACCATGGGCATCGAGGGCGCATCAAAGCTCCTCTCCATCAAATTCGACGAAGCCGTCCAAATTGCGAAATAGCATTCTCCGTGGTATTGTGAGGATCAATTTTCATCCCTTTGTTCATCTCAAAAATATATCTGTTATGAAAAAGATCCTGTTTGTTGTTCTCTTGCTCGCCTTCAGCACCCCACTTTTTGCCGGTCTGGAAGAAGGAACGTTCTTCGAAATGAAGAGCGATTATGATCATCACATACGCGTGATCGTTCTCTGTTCAGTTTTCGCGGTGTTGGCGCTTGTGGCTTTTTTCCTTGTGATCCGTTATTTCTATCTTAAGGCGAAGCCGAAAGATACAAAGGAACCCAAAAGTAAAACCGGATTTGTGTACAAGGGACCACTTATTTCAAACTAACCATAATCCGGCCCTAAGAATACGATCAAAAAAAACCGCTCTCAAGCGGTTTTTTTATTTTCATATGCTTCTATGGAGCCAGATTGTTTTCTGTCGCAAGCAGTGCGGCTGCGGAATTGATGCTGGTGGTGCCAGGAAGATTGAAGCGTAAGATTTCGAATCCGCGTCCGACAAGCATGGCAAAAAGCGCCAATGCAAAAAGTGAGAGCAAGAGTCTTTTGTCGTTATGGGATTTCATTTACGCTAGTTCGTAATCGATCTGTCGTCGCTCAGGATCAGCACGGACGACTTTCACTTGTATTGTATCACCGATGCGGTAGATCTTTCCAGAGGTTCCTGCCGTCATGGTGGCGAGTTTTGGATTGACGGTAAATGATTCATTGCCCATTGTGCGCATTCCCACAAGTCCTTCAGCGGTTGTTTCTTTGTCGCGCACATACAGACCCCATTCGGCAACACCCGTGATCATACCAGTGATCGTCTGACCCACTTTTGTCGCCATGTATTCGGTGAGTTTGAATTTGACGCTCTCGCGCTCAGCATCGGCTGCACGAATCTCGGCCATCGAACAGAGTCGTGCCACGCGTTCGTACGTTTTGCGCGCATTGGCGGGAGCAGGCTTGCCTGCAAGCGCATAGCGGAGTAGGCGATGAATGACGAGATCGGGATATCGTCGGATTGGCGAAGTGAAGTGAGTGTAATCCTTGAATTGCAAACCGTAGTGGCCGATGTTCTTTGTTGTGTAAATTGCCTTTGCCATCGAACGGATTACGAAGGTGAGCACTGTCTGTTTCAGGTCGCCTTTTTCAAGTGTGTCGAGAACGGCAACGAGAGCCTTTGGGTCGATCGATCCGTCTTTGCGAAGCGTGATGGGGTGGCCGATCGAACGCATGAAGAATGCCAGGTCGTCGGCTTTTTCAGCGCTTGGCTGGTCGTGAACGCGGTAGATCACGGCGTAATCAC
>JAHFNM010000015.1 GCA_023267415.1 Candidatus Nomurabacteria bacterium | reverse complement strand
AGGGTGTATTCACCCGAGTAGACTTAGTGATTCGTGACCAAATCTCCTCCTCTCCCAAATTAAAAACAGCCAATCCGTTAAGGACTGGCTGTTTAGTTTAGTCACATCTTATATCACGCTGCATGGGTGTATGAATCCTTCTGTCCAACCACATGAAAAGATATTTCTTTTCTGTTGAACTGAAGGAGCGATCCATTACAGTAATATTCTTCGGGAATAAAACTAGTAAGAATCACCTCAAACCCCGGGAGCATAAACTCGAATACCCATTGCGCATCATTGCGGACGATGTGCTTAAAGGTAAGCTCACTCATCACGCAGACGGCACAGTCTTCGGTTGTTTTATCGATTGTTTGGCACAAATCGGCAAACAGTTGCTTATTCGTATCGTCGCCTAAGGCAAAGAATGCTGATTTTTCTAAAACCGATTCATCGACCGGTAAATAGAGTAAGGATTTCTGCAGGTCGTTTGTCGCGATAAACGGAATAACGCCGTTGCAAAAATAATTGATGAGGGTTTCATCGTTAAGCGGAGTCAAAAACAATGTTCTTGGCATAAGGAATATATTTAATATTGTGAATTAAATACCTTGTCTCAAGAAGTATATTATCACAAAACAAACAAAAAGTCAAGTCAATGGGTTGCCGAAAAAGCCTTATTTTGCTAATCTATGTGGGCATTGCGCGGTTAGCTCAGTTGGTAGAGCATCCCCTTGACGTGGGGAGGGTCAGAGGTTCGAATCCTCTATCGCGCACCTTAAAGGACAGCGACTCCTTCTTTTTAAGAAAATAAAAAGCCGCAAACGAATTGCGACTTTTTCTAGTTTTTTACTTTTTTTTACAACTGTTTTACGAAAAATCGCGAGTTCGCCGGAAACCCCGAATCGTTCCAGCCTGGAAGGTATTGCATCGCCCATCCATTTTTTATCTTTCCGACCAAGACCTGGTAGGATCTTTGATTTAGCGTGTCCCGATACGGAAACACACATTGTATGCCTGGCGAAAAAAGTTTTGGGTGATCTAAAAACACCTCCTTTATCTGGTTCTTATTCGTAAAAAAGAACTCAAATGTTTGTTTTTTTTCTTCAAACATTTCAAGCTGAACTGTCTGAAACTTACCCGCGCAAGCGAATTCATACATATCAAACAAAACTGGCTCTGTGTCCTCATCATCATGATCGCAATCCATGCTCGGATCAAGATCATATACTACAAAGGAATTTTCGAATTCATTCTTATCGTACCTCCCGAAAACGGCATCAATTCCATACCCTTTCGAGTGAATTGAGAGTATCTTACTCATATATATATTTTTCTTAACTATACTATATATAGTAAAAAAGTCAATCATATAAAAAACCACACCGAAAGGCGTGGTTTTATGATTTACGTAGCTCTCACAAGCTACTATTTGCTCCTTTGAAGCACTGCTTTTTTTCTTACCGTAGTGTGATCCCCCAGTCGTTCGTTCAATTCAGTCTTTTTTACAAAAACGCCAAATGCCCCGGAGATAATATGGCCATCTGCACCATACCCGGTATCACAGAGCCGTATCCACCTGTACCCATACGAAGAAAGGTCAGGTTTGCTCGAAATCGGCAACTCTTTGCCGTTCCAATCGGTAGCGGTTAATTCGTTTCTCTTAGCAAAGGTATTTCCAAGATATACCTCATCAGGCAAAGCATGACTTGGACCAGAGTGTACTAATGTTTTCAAGATTTGCCCCATCGCAGTCTGCGTAGATAAGAAAAAGGAGATAATCGAGATTAAAAGAATATTTTTCATGCACAAATATTTTTAAGTTAATTCTCTGGGATATTCCAGTTTTTCTATTTATATCACAAATATATATTTAGTCAATCATCCCCTTCCTCTGCGAGTATAGATATAGATCCTCTACTTTCTTCCTCGCCCATGGAGTCTTGCGCAGGAACGTCAAGCTTGATTTAATGCTCGGATCGGTCACGAAGCAATTGATCCGGATCCGCTCGCCGAGCTCTTCAAAGCCATATACTTCGACAAGTTTTGTCAAAATCATTTCGAGTGTTTTTCCCTGTAGGGGATTGTTTATGTGTGATTGTTCCATATTAGAATTCCAGCAATTCTGGCTCGGGCTCAAGCGTGATGCCAAATTTTTTCTGTACTTCGCCGATGATCATTTCCACCACATTCTTCAATTCCTCTCGAGTGGCTCCCCCTTCATTGACCAGGACAAGTGCATTGTTTTTGTAAACTGATATGGTCCCGAACCGCTTGCCTTTGAGGCCGGCAGTGTCGATCAAAGACCCAGCACCCACCTTGCTGAGTGATTCGTTTATGGGAAAGACGGCGAGCGTGGGATACTCTGCTTTTAATTTTTCCGCATCTATGCGCGGAACGATGGCGTTCTTGAAAAACGATCCAACAGATGCGATCTCTCGCGGATCGGGCAGCTTGGTGCTTCGGATATGAATGATGGCGTTTCGAATATCGGAGAGCGATGCGCGTGTGATGCTTTGCGAGGCGAGATAATCGGCCACACCGGGATACTGCGGAACATTCGGCTCATCTGTGGAGAGCGCGTAAGAGACCTCGGTGATAACGAAGCGCTTTTTGCCTTCATGCTTGAAGATACTGTCGCGGTAGCCGAAGCGACAATCGTCCTTGGAGAAAGAAACGAATTCATTGGTCGTCACATCAAATGCGCGCAAACTGTGGAAGACGTCGCTTGTTTCAACTCCATATGCCCCCACATTCTGGATTGGAGTGGCTCCAACGCTTCCTGGAATAGCCGAAAGTGCCTCGATGCCGGAGAGACCGTGCTCTACAGCAAAAGCAACCACCGAATCCCAGACTGCGCCTGCTGGAGCGATGAGATGAGTGGTGTCCTCATCGATCTTCTCGAAGCGAATGTCTGCGGGTGCGAAGCGAATGACGAGAATGTCGGAATCACCATCAGGAAAGACCACGTTCGATCCTCCGCCGATCACGATCCATTTTCTGTCGGCCGGCATTGATGCGAAGAGCTCTTGCAGGTCTTGTTCGCTTTCAACAAGGGCCATTTCGGCGACCGTGCCGCCCATGCGAAATGTGGAAATGCTTGTGAGCGGAACTGCAGATGTGCGGATTATTGCCATATTGCAAATATATCATATATGAGATATTCTGGTAAATAGCATATGGCAAAAGCAAACACCAAGAAGAACGACCAAGAAAAGATCGGCACATTCATCAAGAACCTGCGCGAAGAGCGCGGAATGACCCAAGCCGAGTTGGCGAGCGCACTCGGCTCGGCACAGAGCGCCATCGCCCGCATGGAAGCCGGCGAACAAAACCTGACGATCGCTCAGCTCGCAAAAGTGAGCGAGCTCCTCGGCCACCAGATCCTCTCTCTTTCAAAAAGCATCGACTTCGAGATCACCGGCGGTCGCCCACTCTCCGGATCCGTTCGCACAAATTATTCAAAGAACGGCGCGGTCAACATGCTCTGCGCGACACTCCTCAACCGAGGCAAGACAATTCTCCACGGCATTCCACATATTGAAGAAGTCTCCCGCTATATTGAGATCATGGAGAGCCTTGGCGTATCCGTGCGCTGGATGGAAAAAGACACGCTCGAGATCGTTCCTCCAAAGGAGCTCTCGTTCGACAAAATGAATTTGGAATCGGCTCGCATGACGCGCTCGTTCACATTTGTCGGCGCACTCATCCACTGGTCAAAGCATTTCGCATTCCCCCACTCCGGCGGATGCAAGATGGGCGAACGCACTATCGCCGCGCATAAGTACGGCCTCGGCAAACTTGGCGTGAAGATCAAGACACTGGAGAACACCTACTCTATCTCTCACACAAAACTCAAGCCTGCAGAATTCGTCTTGTACGAATCCAGTGACACCGGAGCCATCGCCATGATCATCGCTGCAGCCGGCACTCCCGGAAAGAGCGTCATTCGCTTTGCTCCGCCAAACTACCAGGTGCAGGATGTGTGCTTCCTGATCGAGAAGATGGGAGTCACTATCGAAGGCATCGGCACGACAACACTCGTCGTACATGGCAGAGAGAATATCAACGAAACCATCGAGCACTGGAACAGCGAGGATCCGATCGAATCTATGTTCTTCCTCACCGCAGGTATCGTCACAAAATCCACGCTTACCGTCACGCACTGCCCTATCGAATTCATCGAACTCGAAATCGAAAAATTACGCCAGATGGGTGTGACATTCAAAATGAGCAAATCATACGCTTCAAACAACGGGCGCACACTCCTCCGCGACATCACGGTATTCCCTGCAAAAAAACTGATCGCTCCGCTCGACAAGCTGCATGCACAGCCGTTCCCCGGAATGCAGAACGACAACCTTCCCTTCTTTGTTCCGATCGCAACGATGGCAAAAGGCACGACTCTAATCCATGACTGGACATGGGAAAATCGAGCCATCTACTTTACCGAACTCAACAAACTCGGCGCGAACATTCGCCTCGTCGACCCTCATCGCGCATTCATCGAAGGACCGACAAAACTCAAAGGAGCGCAGATCGTCTGCCCTCCAGCACTTCGACCGAGCGCAGTGATACTGATCGCCATGCTCGCAGCAGAAGGCGTTTCCATGCTTCGCAACGTCTATTCCATTACGCGCGGGTATGAAGAGATCGCTGAGCGACTAAACGCCCTTGGCGCAAAGATCAAAGTAGTAAGAGGAATGTAGCTATGAGAATACTGGCAATCGAAACCAGCTGTGACGAGACGGCTATCGCCATTCTTTCGGTCACTGGCAAAAAATGTAAGATCGAAGCGCACGAAGTGGCTTCGCAAATTGCGCTCCACCAGCAATACGGCGGGGTTTTTCCTGCAATGGCCAAACGTGAACACTCTCGCAATATTGTTCCGCTTTTTGCAGCTGCACTAAAAAAAGCAGAATTGTTCAAACCCACCAAAAACACGCCGTTAAAAATAGAATCAAAAATCCGAAATCTTTTGACGCGAGAGCAAGAAATGGTCAAACCTTTTCTTGAAATGCTTTCGGGGATCAAAAAGCCAAAGTTCGACCGCATCGTTGTGACCGTCGGCCCCGGACTCGAACCCGCCCTTTGGGTCGGGATCAATTTTGCAAAGGCGCTCGCAATCGCCTGGGACATTCCGCTCGTACCGGTCAACCATATGGAAGGACATATCCTCTCTGTTTTTCCCGAAGAAAAGAGCTCTACTTTTAGCATAGAAAATAGCTCGTACCCCGCCATTTCGCTTTTGGTATCAGGCGGGCATACCGAACTCGTACTTATCAAAAAATTCGGCTCGTACAAGCTTGTCGGCCAGACTCGCGACGATGCAGCCGGAGAAGCTTTCGACAAAGTGGCTCGCATGCTTGAACTGCCATATCCAGGCGGACCACAAATTTCACGCTTAGCATCACAATCTCGAACCTCCCCTCACCTGGTGAGTGGAAAGGAGCAGACGACGGTCTCGTTGCCTCGTCCGATGATCCATACGAAGGATTTTGATTTTTCTTTCTCTGGGCTTAAGACGGCCGTACTATATTTTATCCGCGACAATGGAACGCCTGATGAAAAAATGAAGATAGAGATCGCCCGCGAATTTGAAGATGCAGTCGTGGATGTATTGATCAAAAAGACGCTGGCAGCCGCAAAAAAATATAAGGCAAAAAACATTATTGTAGGAGGCGGCGTGTCTGCAAATGCAGAGCTTCGCGCACGCCTCGAAGGCGAGGCGTGCGCCGAAGGACTTTCCGTATCCTTCCCATCAAAAGAACTCACCACCGACAATGCCATCATGATCGGCATCGCCGGATATTTCGGCAAGTCGGCCCCGGTCACTTCGAAAAAATTCTTGGCTCAAGGAAACATGGCGCTATAAAAATAGGCATCCACATGGTGGATGCCTATCAATCGCTATCTGATGACCAATATTTTCGCTCGTATGGAAAGTATTTCCTTCCAAGGTTGTCGACCGGAAAATCCGGGATATCTCCCATCTCAAGATCGATCTCATGGCGTACAGCGTTTATTTCCTGCATAAGCTGTTTATCTTTCAAGACCTCCTCTTTGGTCCGTTTGTGCTCTTCCGGAAAAGTGAATATTTTCATGGCCCAAGTTTTCATTCACGATACCAGAATCCAGCCATTTTTTCCATACCCGCTTTGAATTGAAAATAAGCCTCAAAATGCTATAGTTTAGCCACATGCATAACGACAACAACATCCCCGAAAAACTCTTGAAACCGTATAGCTCAAAAGACACCGAGGAGCGTATTTATTCCGCCTGGGAAGCAAGCGGTTTTTTCAACCCCGATGTTTGTATCGAGAAGGGCGTAACCGCTCCAGATGCTGAATCGTTTTCAATCGTCCTCCCTCCTCCAAACGTGACCGGAACACTTCATCTTGGGCACTCATTTGAAGACACGATGGAAGATGTCCTGGTTCGCTTCAACCGCATGCGCGGAAAAAAGACACTATGGGTCCCTGGCACCGACCATGCTGCCATAGCCACCCAATCAAAGGTAGAAAAACTACTCGAAAAAGAAGAGGGCAAGCGCAAGCAAGACCTTGGACGCGAAGCATTCCTAAAGCGAGTCGAACAATTCGCACAAGAGTCGCACGACACAATCGTGGGCCAGCTACGCCTCATGGGTTCATCGCTCGACTGGAGCCGCGAAGCATTCACTCTCGATTCGGATCGTAATTTTGCCGTCCGCACTGCATTCAAAAAAATGTACGACGACAGACTCATCTACCGCGGACACCGGATCGTAAACTGGGATCCAAAAGGTCAGACGGTGATCTCCGACGACGAGATCGTGCACGAAGAGCGCAAAGCGAAGCTCTACACTTTCAAATACTCCAAAGACTTCCCTATTTCAATATCGACCACTCGCCCCGAGACCAAGATCGGCGACACTGCCGTGGCCGTCAATCCGGAAGATGAGCGCTACAAGGAATTTGTCGGCAAAGAATATGATGCTGTTTTTTGCGGCGTTCCGATCCATATCAAGATCGTTGCGGACGAATCCGTCGAAAAAGAGTACGGCACAGGTGCGCTCGGAGTGACTCCGGCTCACAGCCAGATCGACGCCGAGATCGCCAAGCGCCACAACCTTCCGACAGTGCAGGTCATCAATGAATACGCAAAAATGATGCTGGGCGGCGAGAACCTCATGGGCAAAAAGACGACCGAGGCCCGAGAGATCATTGCACAGTGGCTGCGCACAGAAGGCTTGATGGAGAAGGAGGAGGATATAGACCAAAATATTTCAACCGCAGAACGCTCTGGCGGAGTCATCGAACCACTCCCAAAGCTTCAGTGGTTTATCAATGTAAACAAGCCAATCCCTGATCGCGGAAGTAAAACGCTCAAGGAGCTCATGCTCGATCCGGTTAAAGACGCATCGATCTCGATCCTTCCAAACCGATTCGAAAATGTGTATTACAACTGGGTAGAAAATCTACGCGACTGGTGCATCTCGCGCCAGATCTGGTACGGACACCAGATTCCTGTCTGGTACAAAGGAAGCGAGGTGTACTGCGGAATTGAAACACCTGAAGGAGATGGCTGGACCCAGGATGAAGACACGCTCGACACCTGGTTCTCATCTGGATTGTGGACTTTCTCCACACTCGGCTGGCCAAACAATACAAGTGACCTAAAAACATACCGTCCAAACACGATCGTCATGCCGGGATACGAGATCCTCTTTTTCTGGGTGGCACGTATGATCCTTATGTCGCAATATTTGCTCGGCGAGATTCCGTTTAAGACCGTGTATCTGCACGGCATCGTTCGCGACGCAAGCACCGGCAAGAAATTCAGCAAATCGGCAAACAATGGCGTCGATCCACTTGAAGTCATCAATCAGTATGGCACCGACGCTCTTCGCATGGCCCTTGTCACCGGAGTCGGTCCGGGCAACGACATCAAATTTGACCTTCAAAAAGTGAAGGCGTATGCAAAATTCTCAAACAAGCTCTGGAACATCGCGCGCTTTGTATTTGAGAACACCGCATCGCTCGATCGCGCGCAGCCGCTAGCGCTTGATGCCGAAGACCAAGCCTCTCTCGATGAGCTCACTGCGCTTATGCAAGAGATCACGAAAGAAATGGATGAATACAAGTTCTACCTCGTGGCAGAAAAGCTGTACCACTACGCTTGGCACACATTCGCCGACATCGTCATCGAGCGCTGTAAGCAGAAGATCGCTGCCGGAGGCCCAGGCGCACTATCGGCACAACAGCTTCTTGTGTCAGTGTTTCCAACGATCATCACAGCCCTGCACCCATTCATGCCGTTTGTCACCGAAGAATTATGGAGTATGCTTCCAGATACGGGATCATCGTTTCTTATGGTGGAAAAATGGCCATGCAAAGCATAACCTTCTCGCAAAATCCGATCGTCTTCATCCTTGCCATCGCGCTCGGAGTCGTTCCTTCGATCGCCTGGCTCATTTTCTGGCTTCGCGAGGACGAGGCAGGCCGTCGCGAGCCTACTATGCTCATCATCATCACATTCATCGCCGGAATGCTTTCGGTGATATTTGTATTGCCAATCGAACACTTCATCCAAACGCTCAGTGTTGATCAGCCGACCCTAATCACGCTTTGGGCTGCCAGCGAGGAAATATTGAAATACCTCGCCTTCGCGGCGATCATGACCAGAAGCGCGTATCTCGACCGCCCTGTCGAGTATGCAATATATCTTCTCACTGCCGGACTCGGATTTGCCGCCCTGGAGAATGCCATGTATCTCATCCACCCCGTGGCCATTAATAGCGCCGTAGTTTCGGCCCTTACTGGAAACATGCGCTTTCTGGGTTCCACACTCTTACACTCCGTGACCAGTGGACTCATCGGTATTGCCATCGGACTCGCCTTTTTCAAGTCGCGCGAATTTAAGATCTTCTACGGAATAATCGGAATAGCCTCGGCCATCGCCTTGCACAGCGTATTCAACTTTTTTATAATGGCAAACAACGGACAAAATTTTCTGCAGGTCTTCGGCTTCCTCTGGGTGGTGACGATCATCATCATGCTCCTGTTTGAAAAGCTCCGCCGCATGGGCTCGTACGTACAAACAGCCAATTAGTGTTTTACATTTAAAGCTTCTAGAGTATACTTAATCTCATATGGGATTATTTTCATCAAAAAAAGAAAAGGAACCAAAGCGTTCGATCTTTGAGCGCATCACTGGAAGCGTTCGCGTAGGCGACGAAGACTTTGAAGAAGCGCATAGCAAAAAAGTATCAGTGCGCGGCGAGCATACAAGTGCAGCAGAAGCATATGAAGAGCCTACCGAAGGCGAGCTTGCTCTCGACGTATACCAAACGCCAGCCGATATCATCGTACAAACATTTGTAGCAGGTGTGCGCCCTGAAGATCTCGAGGTCAACATCACCCGCGACATGATCACTATCCGCGGAAAGCGCATGGAAAGCCACAAGGTGGCAACGAGCGATTTTTTTAGCCAAGAACTCTATTGGGGCACGTTCTCACGTACGGTTTCTCTTCCTCAAGAAGTAGAACCTGACGAGGCAGAAGCTATTGAGCGACACGGACTCCTCACCATCCGATTGCCGAAGATCGACAAAAACAAAAAATCCAACTTGAAGGTCAAGTCGGTATAAAAAATAAAAAAGCCGGGCGCCATAGGCGCCCGGCTTTTTTATTTCCTATTTGGATTCCTTGGGTCCGAACGCACGCATAACCGAATTTGACACGATCACGATCGCAAGCGTGATGATGATCGCATACAAAAATTTGATCGCGATGCCATTTGTGTCGAGCGGAAAAAAGTATTTTATCGCCGAGCTGATAGCGTCATTCCATGCAAGACCAGCCACAAGGCCGAGCGCCGTAAGAATGTATCCTGTAGTCTTTTCATGTAATTCGGCCCGAATCGCTGCCTTTCTATTTATTTCTGTTTGATTTTCCATGTTTTGCATCCTGTCATCCCGGACCCCGATCCGGGATCCATGGTTTATGATATTTTATAAATTGCCAATAGCTTCCATTACCCGATAGTACAGATCTTTGTCGCCGATTGCGAGGGCCTTGTCGAGCAGGCGTCCGGCGATCTTTTTTAGGCGCTCATCCTCCTTTGCTGTCCGAGGATTCTTTTCTACAAGAGCGGTCAGTCTTTGCTCGTCCGTCTTGCCGTCGTCCAGATCCTCGTCTTCGTCATCGAGGTACGAATCCTCGTATCGCTTGTGATAAGACATGCGAACAATATATCACGAGAAGGAAAAATCATACAGAGAAGCGTAATAAAAAAGCTGAACCTTTTACGGCTCAGCTTTTAGTGCAAGATCGGCAAGCGATCGTAGTTCCTTAAAATCGATTTCATGGCCTTCAAATTCAAATTCGGCAAACAAGAGCTTCCATGGCTCCGGCAGATACGAAGCGTGATGATTGACCACCATAACGACAGTATCGTGATATCCAAGCTCTCTGGATACAGCCTCCTGGGTAGGAAGAAAGTCGCACGGATTGGGCGAGTTGCCAATATAGGAAATCCTAACGAGTTCCTCAGGCACGCAAAGGCTATTTTTCAGCATTTCCGCGACAGCATACGCTTTGAGGTCGTCCTCGAACATAATGCCTATTCCTCCCGGGAAAAAAGAGGAAATCTCTCGGGCAAATCCATCGACATAAGCCAGAAGCTTGGGAGATACGACAAGTCCCTTGGAAAGTCCCACAACGATTATTCTTTTCATAGGGTATGATTTTTCCTCATAATACCTCCGAGAAATGGAAAGTCAAAGAAAGTCCGGGTTGTATTTTTTGGGCAAAGAATTGCCCCGCTCTTTCGGAATTGTTTTTTGGATCGCCGCCGCGCGCCTAACGGCGCGCGGCCCAAATCTCTTACGCAAAATATCCGCCACGAATTCCACGGCCGTATTCGAATTTGCCCGCTCCTGATCCCCAAACAAATCCTTGGGCACATCTTCTTCTCTGCGAAGGTTCTGCAATATAACTCCTGTAGACCGGATCTTTTCTCCCCTTCGCAGAACGTTGAAAAATTCCTTTTCAAGCGCATTCAGGATAACGCCAGGGTCGGATGTATACAAGGCGAGTTTTGCATCGCCAAAACGATAGGCAAACTCCGACGTTTTTACAAAAAAGGAAACGGTGTTCATCATCAGTCGCAGCGTGCGCGCATGCTCGCATGCCCACTCGGCGTTTTCGGCAAGTTCGGCCCAAATGATCTTTGCATCACTCGACGAAGGCCGAAACGTGGCCGTCGACTGGATCGATTTTTTGTCTCGCGGATCAGCAGAGCCATCCACTCCAAACTGCGCTTGACCCGAGAGCTCTCGCTGCAAGAGGACCATCGGTTCCGAAAATTGCTTTTCGATCCGCTCATACGGAACCAAAATAAAGTCATACGCCGTCTTCACGCCGAGAAGCGCGATCCGCGGCACAGTCCTCCGCCCAATACCCCACACATCGGCGATCTCTGTTTTTTTGAGCGCCTCATGCTCGTCCTCCTCTGTCAGGAGCACTACGGCTCCATTGGGCTTCTTGAGTTTGGAGGCGGTCTTGGCCAGCGTCTTCGTGCGCGCAACACCAAATGAATACGTCACTCCAAGCGTACGTTGAATCTCATCCTTGATTGCATGCACCAGTTTTTCTGCACTGCCATAAAAACGAATGTCCGAAGGCTTAACGACAGCAAAGCATTCGTCGATACTGTACTGTTCGACAACCTCAAGATACGACAAAAGGATTTCGTGCACTTTCCTTGAAATCGATCGATAGAGATCGAAGTGATGATTGAGTATTACCACTTCCGGAAACTGCTTTCGAATTTTGAATGTCGGCATGCCGCGCGTCACGCCCAGCTTCTTTGCCTCCGAGCTCATCGCTACGGCAATACCCGAGTCTCCCCCGACGATAACGGGTCTCCCTTTGTATTCCGGATGCACAGAAAGTTCACACGCCACAAAAAAGCTGTCGCCGTCTGCATGCAGAAATAATATGTCGCGTGAACGCTCGTTCATGCATTCATTCTATCACAGGGTATGAATTGACAATTCATACATTTTGGTTCAAAATAAGAAAAAATACCATACATGAAGAAAATCGTACGTACTTCCGTTTTTATCGCCTTGGTAATGGCCACGACGCTATTGCCAGCCCAGTCCCCCAACCCAAAGACAGTCGGCATCATACCAACCTCCGAGGAGGAAGATGCTGCGACCGAGGCAAGCGATGCCGACGCTGCGATCATCCAGCGAGCAATGAACCCAAATTGGGGAGAAAATCCGGAACTGGGATTTTAAAAAATCTACCTCAATGAAAAAACCATGCACATCGTGCATGGTTTTTATTTTTGTGACTCGTTCTTCTTCAGCAATTCGGCAAATTTTGCCTGGACTTTCGCAACCTTCGGATTGATCACGATCTGGCAATAGGCCTTCTCCGGATTTCGCGCAAAATAATCCTTGTGATATTCCTCCGCGGGATAAAACACGTCGAGCGGAGTCACCTCTGTCACCACCTGCTCTGTATTCCCCCTCTCCTTACTGAGGAGAGGGTCGGGGTGAGGTGATTCAAGATTCTCACCAGGTTCAGTATTTATCTCCCTTATCATTTTCTCCGCTTCCTCTTTCTGCTCCGGTGTCGTATAAAAAATCGCCGATCGATACTGCGTGCCTACATCGGCTCCTTGCCGATTGAGTGTGGTCGGATCATGTGTGGCAAAGAATACCGTCAGGAGGTCTCGCACAGCAATCAGCGTAGGATCATATTCGATCTTGATCACTTCGGCATGCCCGGTCGTTCCCGTGCAAATCTGCTCATATGTAGGATTCGGCACCGTTCCGCCGGCATAGCCAGGCTCGACCGAGATCACGCCTTTGAGCATCGCAAAAACAGCTTCAGTGCACCAGAAGCATCCGCCGCCAAATACGATAGTCTGCATGTCGTTCATATAATCCAATTAGCTATTGAATAATGTATTTAGATCGAGAATACGGCCTATGCTCTCGACACTGCCAGTCTCAACGAATGTAGGTATGCCAAGAATACAACCGGAATCTTTTATGGCCACTCCGCCTGAATTCCCGTGCTCGATCTTGGCCGACGTCTTGATGAATCTGCTGCCGCTATCGTATTCAAACCCCGAGATTATTCCGTCTGTGGCAGTCAGCGACGATCCGCCAATGCCCGGATAGCCCAGAATGGATATGTGGTCGCCGATACTCGCAGATTTGCAGTATGTGTTCGAACTAAAGTCCTTGGCATATTTTTTTAGATCAGCCATCGTTCCCGCGCTTTGGCTGACAGTGACTTGCGGAGTCACATAAGCAAAATCCACTCCGGATTTATATGTTTGATATCCTGCACTCTTGTACAGCAGGTACGTCGAGCTATTTTTGTAATTCGGATATACCGCAATCGCGCATGTCGACGGAGAGCCGTCCGAAGTCTGCACCACATGCTGGTTTGTCTCTACAAAATATCCCGAGGGAGAGCCAAAGCTCGCATGATACAAGACCCCCGATCCTATTTGCAGAGTCTGCCCCGAAGCATCGGCATAGCAAATAATCTTCACCACAGACGGAGCGAGCGAAGAGAGCGCCTGGCTCTGCACATTCGATGCCACTGTCGGCGCATTCTTCAAATCGGCTTCAAGCTTTGTTATCTGATCGGTCTTTTGACTCAATTCATTTTTTTGCGAGCTCAATTGCTCGGCAGTAGAAGAGGCAATGCTATTGAGTTGAGCCTTGGTCTCCTCAAGCTGCCGCGCCGTCTCCGTGATAGTTTGCTGTGTCTGTTCGTACGAACGGTAAAAGTGATAGCCTGCAAAGATCACGCCGACCAGCACCAACACGCCAAGCGCTTTTGTCGGAGAGACATGCTTGACCCAGGCAGTTTTTTTGCGAAAAGCCGCAAAAATATGCTGAGCTTTTTCATGCAAACCGGCAAGCACTTGCGGACCTGCTGCTCCATCAATCCTTGCTCCACAGTTTTCGCAAAAGAGGCTTCCCTCCCCGATCTCCTGGCCGCAATTGTGACAGAACATATCCATAATTATTGAGAAGTAGAATCCAAGAATGCCTTAACACTCGCCTGATACGCAACGGCCGTATTCTTGTATGCGTTTATCTGCGAACTATAATCCAGCGATGTGCCTTCAGAAGACACCAGGAGGTCAAGGGCGTGATTCAAATTGGATATGGCGCTCATCATGTCGCTTGCAGCTCGATAATACGATGCCGGCAAGCCCGAGTATCGAGTACTAAGATCAGAGACCGTACTCGAGGCACTGTTGAGCACAGCTCGAGCACTATTGGCTTGAGACAACGCCAAGATGCTCTGGCTATTATTGGAATAGCTAATGGCCGAGCTGTAATAATTCGCTCCTTGCGTGTACGAAATATATCCGGCAGCCAATTCGTTTCGGAATGCCTTTGCCACCTCAGCTCCTCGCGCAGCAGCTTGGGCGGCGGCATTCGCAGCTGCCGCATCGGCCGCGCTCTTTGCTTCTTCCGCATTTGCCTCAGCCTGCTCCTTCGCAGCCTGGGCTGCCTGAGCTGCAGCTTTGTTCTTCGCTGCCGAAGCCGAAGCGTCTGCTGCAGCTTTTTTGTTTGTGTCCGATTCGCCTTCAAGCCTGTCCACCAGCACGCCTTGGACTTTGGTTATTTCCGCCTGAACGCTTTTATACTCCGGATAGTCGGAATCAATGGCCTGCAAATCTCGCAGGGCCTTCTGGAGATTGGCAGATGAGGAAGAACGCGCCGATTGGCTATTCTCTACTGCCACCGCCGCATCAAACGACGACTTAAATGCAATATATTTTTCATCATTGTCTCTAATGGTCTGGATCTTGGTCTTCTCGCCAGCAGTCAGCTTCGCACTTTCGAGCGCAGTGAGTGCAGCTATCGATCCGGCATAGTCGCCCTTGGCTTGCAGTTTCTTTGCCGATCCTATCTTTGATTCAACTTTGAGAAAGGCATAGGCCTTGGTCGAGCCATAGGCGAAGCTTCCGAGCACAATGAGAGCAGCCACACCCAAAACAGCCGGATTCTTCCATGAGAAGCCGTTAGGCACGCGGATTCTTTTAGCCACGGCGGCTGAAACACTTTCCGAAAGAGACTTTCCGCACGAACGGCAGAAATTGCTGCCCACCCGATTCTCGCTGCCACAGTGATCGCAATGCATATGATTTTTTATATGAAATTAGTCGGCGACCTATGATAAATTCCGCAAAGATCCGAGCATCGCAGCCGAAATCTTTGGCGAATTACTGTGCCTGAATAAGCCATATGGTACTATGGCAAATTTAAATAATCAATGTTCGCGGGATACACAATTACAAGGCAATTGTGGTTAAAACCCAATCCCGTGACGGAAGCTGAAAAGAAATGAGGGAGATAGATTACGGTTACTTTTTCTTAGCTTTCTTTGCTTTTGCGGGCTTGGCGGCCTTTGCTGCTTTTTGGCGATCGAGGAAGGCTTTTGTGTCGGCATCAGGTTCGACGAGTCCGTGACTTATGAGCCGCAGATTGATGGACCCCGGCTTGCGGCCGAGCAGGTTTGCCAGCTCAGGGATGGCAATTCCCTCTTTGAATTTCTGCATCAGCACGTAGTCTTCTTCGTCCTGCCAAGGCTTGCCGGCGTTGGGATATTCCTCGCGGATCTTTTCCATCTTTTCAATCCATTCGGGAGAGGCTGTGGATTTTCGCCCGGCATGGATCCCGGATCCAGTCCGGGATGACACAGCGGGATCGACAAAGATCTTTCCGCCCATACGGAGGATGAAATCATTCTCGAGCTTTTCTTGCTCTTCGGGCGGCAGCTTGCCGAAGAGGGCTTCATTCTCATCGCTGTCGGCCTGAAGCTTGTCGTCGAGAGCCAGGACGACGGGATCCATTTGCAGAGCCTTGGGATCGAATCCAACCAGGCGTATGCCTGAGAGCGTGCGAACGCGAGAAAGAGCCACATAGCCCATGCCGTAGGCAAAGGTCTTGGAGAGATCGATCTCGGCGCTATCCAGGCTCATTCCCTGGCTCTTGTGGATGGTGATGGCCCAGGCGAGGCGAAGCGGATACTGGGTAATGCTGGCCTTGACCTTGCCATTGTCTTCCACTTGCCACTCCATGGCAGATGCGGTGATGCGCTTGCCGGAAGAATATATTTCCACGATTGGCTCGCCGCGATAGTCAAACCCTTTAATGACGCCGCGTGTGCCGTTGAAGTAGCCTTCTTCGTAATTGTTTTTGATGAACATGACTTCGGCTCCAGTCTTGAGCCGAAGTGTTTCGGGAGCGAGACACGACTTCTTGAGAGCTTCGATGATCATGTCGCTTCCGCGGCCGGACATGACGAATTCTTTTGACTCGCCGTCGAGCTTTTCGAGTTCGGCGTAGTTGATGGAATCGACGTCGACATTGTGAGTGTAGAGCTTGGTGGGCAGGGCCGCCGAGACGCTTGCGTCGAGGCGGCCTTTGATGAGCGCCGTGTGGGTATCGTCGATAGTGTTGGTCCGCATGGCGTTTAATATCTCAAGAAACGCATCGTCTTCCTGACGGTGTTGTTCGGTGAGATAACAGATGGCGGGCTTCATCATCTTCCAGGATTTTGAATGGATGACCATGTCGCTCATGATCTCTTCCGGCTCGGACATAGCCTCGCCGGAATCGTAGTCGATGAAGAGTTCAGTCTGGGGCGCGGCAGGCTGCGCCTGCCGCGCTGAAACAGCACCAGACTTTGTCACCGGCGGCAGCTGAAAAAAATCTCCGGAGAGTATCACTTGGAGGCCGCCAAATGGCAGATCGTTGCGCTTGAACCGTCGGCAAACGCGCTCGACCATGTCGAGGCGATGCGCATGAAGCATAGAGACTTCGTCGATGATGAGTACGCGAGCCTTTTCGAAACGCTTCCAGAGATACTGTTTCTGTTCGAGTTGTTCGAGGGCAAAGTCGTCGAGATATTCATGGATACCAATTCCGGCCCAACCATGAATGGTCTGGCCGTTCATGTGCGTGGCTGCGATGCCGGTCGAAGCGGTGATGGCCACCGGAATGTCATGTTCGTTGAGCCAGGCAATGTACTGCCGAAGCGTGTGCGTCTTGCCCGATCCGGCCGATCCGGTGAGGTACACGTTCACTCCGGTCTTCATGATGGCAAGCGCTTGAGATTGAGTCACGGGGCAAGTATATCGTATCGGGTATGAAGTAGAAAGCCGAGAGAAGCAACGCGGAAATGTGCTATTTTGACAGTTCCAATAAAAAAAAGCCGCCGAGAATATCCGGCGGCTCATACTTACTAACCCTAAATTCACATTTTTATTATGAAGCACCGCTTCATCAAAGAACTGATTGTTTTAAAAGGGAGCTCCCCAAGGTAATGCCCTACACACACAACCCGAGGAGCTCTTTTACCACACAATATGAAAACTATCGTATATGGTATGCCTGTCATATAACCCTGTCAACATGCACGACAAGCGAAAGTGCGATGAGACAAAGTCCTATCCAAAACACACTGTCGAATACTGCATGATTGAAATCGAATATCAGACCAGCTTCGACAAACAGGAGCCCGATCATAAACAGCTCGCGGATCTTCCAAACCAGTGTGTTGTGCGAATACAATCCGTATTCATTGTGGAGCGAATAGATAAAGCAAGCATACAAGAGAGCGATGTTTGCGAGAACTATCCAGGTGATCCAATTTCGGCGGCGAGCCTGTCTTCTCTGTTGTTCGAGGTAAGCATCTATGCCAAGGAGTACGTCTTCCATAGGATTTGTTTTCTTTGTTATATCACGGAACGGGCAATAAAAAAACCGCACTTTTGTAAGCGCGGCTTTTATGGGTGGAATTGCTTATGCAAGGTGCTTAAGCGTAAGTCTCTGTGCATTGCTATCCAAAATGTAGCCGAGTATGAGCAGGATCAAGCTCGGTATAAACATAAACGTAAACATATTATCATGCGCCCATGATACGGGTGTTAACGGCAAAAAATTAAAGTACACGTCTTCACTCGGAGATCCAAGGAAACACAGATTTATCGCCGCCAGAATATAACAAATTGTGGCAATACCATGCTGAGCATTGATTTTGTTTTTCATCTTTTTTGTTTTTAGTGTGACCTCGATCTCCGGAAGATGCCGAGGTCACACTAAAAACGTTTTTCAAGTTGCAATCTAACTTACCTATATAATAGCATATTTGAATATAAAAGTCAATAGCAAAAAGA
>JAHFNM010000014.1 GCA_023267415.1 Candidatus Nomurabacteria bacterium | reverse complement strand
CCTTTCTCTCCTGCATGGTTCTGCTTCTCTTGGTCTTCGCCATCGGTCACACCACCAACGGTGCGAAGAGCTGGTTCTCGCTCGGCGGATTTTCTGTCCAGCCATCCGACTTTGTGAAGCTTGTTCTCATTCTCATTCTGGCAAAATATTTTTCTCGCCGGCACATTGCCATTGGGCAGGTAAAACACTTGTTCATTTCCGGCGCGTACATGCTCGTACCGTTCTTTTTGGTGTTTCTTGAACCTGACTTCGGTACGGCCATGATCTTGGGACTCATCTGGCTCGGCATGGCTCTCGTGGCTGGGATCAAAAAGCGTCATCTCCTGCTTCTCTTTGGCGCCGGAGTCGTTGCCTTTGTTATGCTATGGTCATTTGTATTTGTTCCGTACCAGAAGGCTCGCATCACCAACTTCTTGCACCCTCTCACCGACATCCATGGCACCGGATACAATGCTCACCAGGCCGTGATCGCCGTCGGTTCAGGCGGAGTTTTCGGCAAAGGTGTGGGATATGGCACGCAGAGCCGTCTGCGATTTCTGCCCGAATACCAAACCGACTTCATCTTCGCCGCATTCGCCGAAGAGTGGGGATATGTCGGTGCGCTCCTTCTCCTTCTTCTCTTTGGATTGCTTCTCTCGCGCATTCTTTCGTCTGCATTGGTGGGGGAGAGTAATTTCGAAATGCTCTTTGCCGCCGGCGTGATGATCCTTTTCATATCGCAGATATTGATTAATATGGGAATGAACATGGGGATACTTCCGGTGACTGGTATCACGCTTCCGTTCATTAGCTACGGCGGATCGCACCTCATCATGGAATACAGTGCCCTCGGTATCCTCTCCTCAATGCGCCGCATTACGAGAAGGAGCCATCCGGAAGATCTAACGAAAGAATTTGAAGGTTTGTAAACAAACCTTCAAATTCTTTCAATGACTAATGTCTGAGTAACACAATCACCTCACCCCATCCCTCTCCTCATCAAGGAGAGGGAGCAAATGCATTCGTCCTGTCCTTGTTGAGGAGAGGATCGACTCGTACTCGAAGCGGGGTGAGGTGATTATTTATGCAATTTTATCCTTACAAATCAAGGTATTTTTGTGTTTGACTTTATATATAAAAGGTGATATAATATAAAAAAATTAGCATCATGAAAAATGTTAAATTATATTTTCGTCTTCTTTGGAAAAATTATGTAAGTAGGATAGCAATAATCAGTTATACAGCAGGAGTTGTTCTATCTTGTTACTTTCCATATTCCGATAAGAGTTTTATTCAAGTAGTACAGCACATAATAAGTATGTTGTTAACGTGTAGCGGTACTATATTGTTTGGACTTACAAAAGTAGGACTCCATTCCTATCGGGAGTATAAGACTTTTGTGAATGCTCATAATTCAGGTACTAAAAGTATTTTTAGCTGGAAAGACAGTGTCTATCCATGTACACGAGCAGCTCTAAAACTTGCAAAACAAGATATATTAAAATTAAAAAGTTGAAACATGAGTTTCAGCTTTTTTTTATGCTAAAATCACCAGACATGCAGATTATCGACGGACGGAAAATTCGAGACCAGATACTAGGTGACCTTTTTGCCCGAGTGCAGGCACTGCCTGCAACTCCGATTTTTTGCGATGTTTTGGTGGGCGATAACGAGACCTCGTCTCAGTATGTCCGCATGAAGGAACGCATCGCGCATTCGCTTGGAATCGATGTTCTCCCAGCTTCCTATCCGGAGAGTATTACCACCGAAGACCTTGTCGTTGAGATCAAGCGCATTGCCGCCGTTCCGCGTATGGCTGGACTTATCGTTCAGCTTCCGCTTCCCGAGCATATCAACACGCAGGAAGTGCTCGATGCCGTACCTGTTTCAATCGATGTAGATGCGATTGGACATGAGGCTGCTTCTCGTTTTTATGCGGATCAGCCGGAGTTTGTTTTTCCAACCGCAGCTGCCATTCTCGCCGTGCTCGACACACTCAAGACTGATCTTTCTAGTAAACATATCGTCGTCCTTGGTCACGGCGTGCTGGTAGGCAAGCCGGTCGCACATTTGCTCACACGACGCGGATTGCGAGTGACGAGCGTTGACAGCTCGACTGCAAATCCTGAAAGGATCTTCGCCGATGCCGATATCCTTATTTGCGGAATCGGTGTGGCGAATTTTATCAAAGGCCCGATGCTCAAGCCGGGCGTTGTGGTGATCGATGCCGGAACGTCTGAAGCGGGGGATTCGATCACGGGCGATGTGGATTCTGCATCTCTCTCGGAAACGGCAAGCATTCTCTCTCCGGTTCCAGGCGGTGTCGGCCCGGTGACGGTGGCCATGCTTATGAAAAATGTGGTCATCTCGGCGGAGCGATTATTGAAATAACTATTCATGAATCTTCTCATTTCAAATCCTGTCAATTTCATCAACGGCGTCACTCCACTGGAGGCGCAGTTTATCGTTTTTTGCGCCACCTGGCTTGGTGTCATAACCATCGTTTGGGTACTGATCTATCTCTTGTTTCGTCCAATTCCTGATCACGGCATATTCTCTCCGCTCCAGCATATCTCTCGCCGTTTTTCCAATCTCTTTTTCGTTTTTGTCTCCACTCTTGGCGCGTATGCAATATCGGTTGCACTCAAGAACTATTTCAAGATCGGACGTCCCGATCTGTTGAATATCAATCTCCATCCTCTGCTCAAACTCACTGATTATGGTTTTCCGTCCAGTCATGCCACGTTTTATATGGCGCTCGCTACTGCGCTCTTCTGCATCAATCGACGGGCTGGAATATTCGCCGGACTGATAGCGCTTGGCATCGGCGCTGCCCGTATTATGGCCGGAGTCCACACACCGCTCGATATAATCGGAGGGTGTCTCCTCGGCGTGCTTTTTGTGGTGATCCTAGATTCATTTGCAGAAAAAGTGCTTAGCTAGTACGGGTTGCAAAACAGCCTTATTTCTGTAGAATAGCCCTATGCTGAAAAAACGAATTCTCGCGCTTCTTATTGTCATTATTGGCTTATTCCTTGGTCTTTTTGTTTATAAATCGGAACCGGTCAACGGTCATTCTCCGGCAAAGCCGGCTATTTTGACGAGCTTTTTCAATCGTCATCTCGACCCGTTCAAGCTCGGTCTTGATCTCTCTGGTGGTACGCACCTTGTATACGAGGCAGATGTTTCTGCGATTCCTGCCGAGCAGGTTTCGGATTCGATGCAGGTGCTTCGCAATGTCGTTGATGCTCGCGTGAATTCAAAGGCGGTATCCGGCGTGCTTGGTGTGCTCGAACCGCTTATCCAGATCAAAGAGGGAGGCGTTGGCGCCAAAGGTTCCGAACAGCTCATCGTGGATCTTCCTGGTGTGACAGACGTCACGCAGGCAGAGGCTACGATCGGAGCGACTCCAACTCTTGATTTCCGTTTGAAGAATGACAAGCCAACGACGACTGCCAAGGCTACCGTTGGTCCTGACGGAAAACTCGTTCTTCCTGAAGCATCTCTTGCCGATCAGTACACCGACACCGGGCTCACCGGACGCTATCTCAAGACTGCGGCCGTGCAGTTTGACCAGAATACTGGATCTGCATATGTTGCTCTCACATTCAATGACGATGGAGCAAAACTTTTTGAAGACATCACCAAGGCCAACATCGGCAAGACGCTCGCTATCTTTCTCGATGGTGAGATCATTTCTGCTCCGACCATCCAGACTGCGATCACGGGCGGACAGGCAGTCATCACCGGCAATTTCACTCCAGTTCAGGCAAAGGCTCTCGCAAGCTCGCTTTCATATGGAGCGCTTCCTGTGCCGATCCATCTTGTTTCAAGCGAACTCATCGGTCCCTCACTCGGCGTTGCCGCAATGCATGACGGCGTAAAGGCTGGCATCATCGGATTCTTGCTCATCGCACTCTTCCTTCTCTTCTGGTACCGCTTGCCAGGATTGGTTGCAGTCATCGCTCTCTCACTCTACGTCGTTATGACACTTGCAGTCTTTAAGCTTCTGCATGTCACTCTCTCGTCTGCTGCGATCGCCGGATTCATCATATCCATTGGTGTGGCTGTGGATGCCAACGTGCTCATCTTCGAGCGCATCAAAGAAGAGCTTCGTGGAGGACGCACTGTAGCCGACGCGATCACGGCCGGCTTCGACCGTGCGTGGCTCTCGATCCGTGATTCGAACATTTCGACCATCATCACCGCACTCATTCTCTTCTCGCTCTTCGGTGGAACGTTTGTTCGCGGATTTGCGATCACACTCCTTCTCGGCGTGCTCATCTCTATGTTCTCCGCGATCCTTATCTCTCGCTTGTTTCTCCGCTCGGTTGCGACCAAAGAGGGAAGCAAGGTCACCAATTTCCTATTCGGTTCAGGATTCTCGTCGGCAAAATCTAACGCAGTCATAACGAAGTAATCTATGTTTATCATCAAAAACAAATTCGTCTTCCTCACCATCTCAGCTGTTATTGTGGTTGGATCGATCGTTGCCGTGCTTATCTACGGATTGAAGCTCGGTATCGACTTTAAGGGCGGAACGCTTCTTGAGGTCAATTACACCAACGGCCGCCCAGACGCATCGCTTGTGGCGCAGGTATTGCAGAAAGATTCGCTTGCCGACGCTATTGCCCAGCCTGTGGGAGAGAGCGCTCTTTCCATCAAGAGCCGCCCACTTTCCGAAACCGAACGCCCTGCGCTCGTGACTGATCTTTCGATGGATGGAAAGTATCCGCTTACGCAGACGTCATTCACTTCGATCGGACCTTCGGTTGGACGCGAGCTTACGCACAAGGCCGTTGTTGCGATCATTGTGGTCGTCATCGCCATCGTGCTCTACATCGCATTCGCATTTCGCGGAGTGTCGAAGCCTGTCTCGTCTTGGAAGTACGGCTTGATCGCCATCGCCACACTCGTGCATGACATCGCCATTCCGTCAGGAGTCTTTGCGCTCCTTGGGCACTTTGGCGGAGCGGAAGTGGACACGCTCTTCGTGGTGGCGCTTCTCACTGTGCTTGGTATCTCAGTCTCCGACACGATCGTCGTCTTCGACCGAATTCGCGAAAACCTCAAGAATCACATCGCTCCGACATTTGCCGAAACGGTAGGGAAGAGCTTGAACCAGACCTTCGTGCGATCGATCAATACATCGCTCACTGTCATCATCGTTCTCCTCGCACTGTTCTTCTTCGGTCCGACCGCGACAAAGAACTTCTCGCTCGTGCTCATCGTTGGAATGTTCTTCGGAACCTACTCCTCTATCTTCGTAGCGTCACCGCTTCTCGTTATCACAGAAGCTTTGCAGCAGAAAAAAGGTAAGAAATAATTTTTTGGGAAATTAAAAAAGCGATCCGCTGTTGCGGGTCGCTTTTGTTTTACATGAATGCGTCATTTTTGCTTCTCGGCCAGAGGCACAAGGCTCTGTAGCACATGAGCGTCTTTACGCGGGTCGCCATTTGTAAATGCGGTAGCCATGCCGTATGCATTGCCGTATATATAATAAGCAAATGAATCTCTCCGAGTGACTACTCTTACAGTGATTTGTTGATATTCGTCTACTGCTGAATCCGGCAATAAAAGAGTTGTTGTACCGAAGGTGTCCGTGTATCGGTATTCATAGTGTCGCTTGATGCGTACGCCTTCATGTTCGATCTTATCTTTTAACAGCAGGCCGTTTTCTCCGCCTACATAGATCTGATCGTGCCAATCAATGTGGTATATCATGTAGACCACAATACCAAAGATAGCGAACATAAAAATAAATCTATTCATAGTCTAATTTTTTTCTACTATAGAATATTTATTGACTAGTTGTCAAATCCCAGTAACCCAATATTTGATGGTATAATGTCACTATGACTACAACAACAATCATCCTAATCGTTCTCGCCGTCATTATCATCTGGTTTATCGCCGCATTCAACGGCTTTGTTACACTTCGCAATCGTGCCAAAGAAGCTTGGGCAGATATCGAAGTACAGCTCAAGCGTCGCTACGATCTTATTCCAAATCTTGTGAATACTGTCAAAGGCTATGCGAGTCACGAATCAACCGCTTTTGAAAAGGTCTCACAGGCTCGTTCACAAGCAATGCAGGCAGGCACTCCGGCCGAAAAAGGTGCAGCTGAAAACGCACTCACTGGAACTCTCAAATCTCTCTTTGCGATTTCTGAGGCATATCCAGAACTCAAGGCGAACACAAACTTTCTTGAACTTCAGCGTGAACTCTCCGACACTGAAAACAAAATTCAAGCAGCTCGCCGTTTTTACAATGGACAGGTTCGTGATCTTAATACCAAGGCCGAGAGTTTTCCAAGTAACATCATCGCCGGAATATTCCATTTCGTAAAAATGGATTTCTTCGATCTTGGAGACAATGATGCAGCTCAGCAACCAGTCGAAGTGAAATTCTAATACCCGTTAGGGCAAAATGTATATGAAAAATACAACAATAAAAATCGTGTTTGTTGTGGTTGTCGTCGCGATCCTCGGATTTGTGATTTTTAAGTCAAATGTCCATGCGCCGACCGAGGTGACGCCAACCGCACAAATCACAGGAGATACGGCCGATTTTGTATCGCTTTCCGTCATGCCTGGCGCAACCGTGTCCGGACAAGTCACTGTTGTCGGGTCAATCAAGGGAGCATATTTCTTTGAGGCTACCGCGCGCGGAGCTCTTCTCGACGCAAACAAAAATGTCTTCAAATCGTTTCCGCTTACCGCAACAGGTGAATGGATGACGAGCGATCCAGTGGCTTTCACAGCAACATTTGATACTACTGGCCTCACTGGTCCTGGATTCATTCGTCTTTCAAATGATAATCCTTCCGGCGATCCTGCTCGAGATAAATATATCGACATTCCAGTAGTATTTCAGTAGTATAATTGTGTCATTCTCGACCTGATCGAGAATCCAGGTTTGTTTCGTTTTTCCTAGTGCCTAATTATCCAACGAGAACGTAATCGTACCGGCGTCCTCGTGAGGGTAAAGCCTAATATGTCTTCTCTTTACACCGAACAATCAAAAAATGTCACCAAGACTTGGCTGCTCATGTCAGGTGTATTTCTCGTAGTTATTGCTCTTGGCTGGTTCTTTAGTTATTACTTTCAAAATCCTTCGATTCTGATTATTTTTGCGATTTTTGCAATCGTTCTGCAAATCGTTTCGTATTGGTATTCCGACAAGATCGTACTCACGCTCGCTGGAGCAAAAGAGGCTACGCGTGCCGAATATTTCGATCTTTACACTGTTGTTGAAAATCTTTCAATCACTGCAGGACTTCCAATGCCGAAAGTCTACGTTGTCCAGGATCCTGCGCCAAACGCATTTGCGACAGGTCGCGACAAAGATCATGCAGTCGTTTGTGCGACGACCGGACTTTTGCAGATTCTCGACCGTACAGAACTCGAAGGCGTCATCGCCCATGAGCTCTCCCATATCGGCAATCGAGACATGCTCGTATCGACCGTCGTCGTGGTGCTTGTCGGATTCATTTCAATTATTTCCGATGTCTTCATGCGCTCACTCCTTTGGGGAGGTATGCGCCGCAGCGATGACAGGGAGGGGAACGCAGGTGCTATCATTATGGTCATCGGCATTGTCTTTGCAATCCTTGCTCCGCTTGTCGGCACGCTCATGCAACTTGCCATTTCGCGTAAAAGGGAATATCTTGCAGATGCATCAGGCGCACTGCTGACTCGCTACCCCGAAGGACTCGCGAACGCGTTGCGGAAGATCGGTCAATACGCGCAGCCGCTTCGGCATCAATCAAGTACTATTGCCCATTTGTATATCGCCGATCCGACAGGAGGAAAAAAAGTGCCATGGGTGACGAAATTGTTTATGACGCATCCGCCAATACAAGATCGAATTAAAGCATTATTAGGTAATAAAGCAGAATAATAATTATGGAAAAACTATTTACTATCAAAGGAGTGCTCAAGGAATCGTACGGAATAATCAAGCCGAAGCTTTGGACTGTGATCGGGCAATTCGCGCTTATTTTTCTCGTATACATTGTTCTTGTTTCTGGACTCAAGCACAGCTCGTTTTTGTCGACTATCGTTGGATTGATCTATGCATTTGTCGCGACAGTGTTCTCTCTTTCGTATGCGCAAAAAGGCAGCTTTTCGTTCGAAGACATTACCCGCGCACTTACGCTCAAGCGATTCTGCTACTTTGTCGGAGCAGCGATCCTCTTCTATGCAGCCGTGATCGGAGGAATGATCCTTCTTATCGTGCCAGGCATCATCTTTGCAGTCATGATGTATTTCTATAAGTACATCGTAGTCGAAAGGGAACTTGCGCCGATCGAAGCCCTAAAGGAAAGCATTCGCATCACCAAGGGGTACCGCTCTAAGCTCTTCGGTTTTGCCTTGGTTGCGGCACTTATCATGATCCTTGGATTCGTCTGTCTCTTTGTGGGTGCGCTCTTCACTATGCCGCTCATTCTCATCGCTAACGCGCTCATCTACAAGAAACTTGTTGCCGCAGGAACCGTTTCGGAAAAAGTTGAAGAAGTGATCGTAGAAGTCGTTGAAGTAGAGACTGTTGAGGTATAAAAATTACTCGGTTTTCTGATTTAAAAAAGAACCTCTAATCGAGGTTCTTTTTTAATGGGGGATTCGAATGGTTTATCTACAATGCGGAGAGGACGGTTCGGTCAGGAATAATTTTGTTTTCGTCAAAACAAAATTTTCACGACCCTGCCTCGGCAACGATCTCTGCTGATATCGGCTTCGCGCCTCCGGCTTTCGAATCTCCCTCTCTCGCGCAACGACAAACCGCCAAAGTCTTTGCGGGCTTTGGCGGGTCGTTTGCGGAGAGAGGGAGATTCGAACTCCCGGTACCGTTTCCGATACACAACCTTTCCAGGGTTGCCGTTTAAACCGCTCACGCATCTCTCCTGCTGTGTGCGTAATTTAACACAGAAGCTGTTTTTAGCATACTCGTTGAACGTGTTGTCACAACACGCTCCAATCTGCGTTATACTGTCTATATGAAAATACGAACCCGCCATATTACCGCAAGCCTTATGATAGCTATTGTTTTAGGAACCTTTTCATTTGGTTTTTTTAAGCATGCCGAGGCGCAAATCTCCCAAAATCCCGCAGCTTGCACAGCCCTTGCATATAATCTTCGCATTGGAATGTATGACGGCACAGCGGTAGTTGCACTTCAGGTATTTTTGAATGGGCGAGGATATCTCAATCATGTGCCGACAGGGTATTTTGGTCTGCTCACGTTTAGTGCCGTGCAGAATTTTCAGGCTAGCCAGGGCATCATCAACACAGGATTTGTCGGCCCGTTAACTCGCGCACAGATCCAAGCGTTGTCTTGCGGCGGCAGCCAATCTTCGACGCCTGTTATTTTCGGTATTGAACCCTCGAGTGGCCCAGTCGGCACCCAAGTCACTCTTACCGGCCGATGGTTTACTGCGGATAATACGGTGTATTTCGACGGCAACCTGATCGCACACATTGCTTCGTCTGGAGGTGTTGCGATTGCTTGTACTACCGATCCAGCTTGTATTCCCGGCATTCGCCAAAGCATATCGTTTTCCATTCCGCAGTCCATAAGTCCGTATTGTGCTCCAGGTATGATGTGCCCGCTCTATATTCGACTTGTCACTCCTGGCACATACCCGATCTATACCACCAATAGTAACGGAACGAGCAACACGGTATATTTTGTGGTCACCGGATCTTCTTCGGGCACCCCGATCTCAATTACGGGAATCGATGCGCCGAATTCATTGCCGATTGGAACACAGGGCACTTGGACGATGCATGTAGCCAGTAATCAATCCGCCAGTCTTCATTACAGCGTTGTGTGGGGTGACCAGACAACGGTGAATAATGCTTTCACTGTCCCTCCACCAAGCCAGATATCGTCTACTACGACGCTCACCCATGTATATTCTTATGCGGGTACATATACTCCGACATTTACTGTGACTGATGATTTTGGTCATAGTGCGACGGCTAGCTCAACCGTGCTCGTCACACCCATGTATTAGCCTCGATTTGGCACAAAAATAACCCCTTTTTAAGGGTTATTTTTGTGCTATACTGGTCATTCCTATGCCCCCAAAAACTGCCGCAAAACCCAATCTTTTCGGTCTTATGAAGCCCTATAAGGGCCTTATTTCCATGCTCGTACTCTTTACCGTGGCTGCCAACGGGCTCAACCTGTACGTGCCCAAGATCATTGAGCATGCCATCGACAACTTTGCTCACCGCAACCTGGTCATCGCTCATATGGTGTTTCAGTTCTCGATCGTGGCAGGGCTTATTTTTCTTTTCACTTATCTGCAGAGTATTGTTCAAACTGTTGCAGCAGAGCGGGTGGCGCGCGATCTCCGCACCAAAGTCGCGGCAAAGATCTCTCGCCAGGAATATGCATACATCGAAAAAGTCGGTCCTTCAAAACTCCTGACCAACCTCACCAGCGATGCGGATGCGATCAAGAACTTTGTCTCGCAGGGGATCGCATCGATCATCTCGTCTCTCTTTCTTATCATCGGTGCGGCTACGCTCCTTCTCATTACCAACTGGCGCCTGGCGCTTGTTGTGCTTGCGATCGTTCCTGTGATCGGCATCGCATTCTTTATTATCTTCTCAAAAGTCCGCAAGCTTTTTGTGCGTTCGCAGGCTGCGATCGACTGGCTGAACAAAGTCATCAACGAGAGCATTCTCGGTGCCGGACTGATTCGTCTCTTGAATGCGCAGCAGTATGAGCAGCAGAAATTTTTGCGCGCGAACACTGAGGCCAAAGACATCAGCCTTGCCGTACTCAATTTGTTCGCGAGCTTGATCCCGATCATTACGTTCCTGACAAACTTGGCGACTCTCGCCATTCTCATGCTCGGCGGACACTTTGTCATCACTGGTGCCATGACGCTCGGATCGTTCACGGCATTCAATAGCTATCTTGCGATAATGATCTTCCCGATTATCATTATCGGATTCACTTCGACGGTCATTGCGCAAGCAAGTGCATCATACGGACGCATGCTCGCCGTGCTCGATGCTCCCGACAAGGAAGATTCTGGCACTATCATCGAACCGCTTCAGGGCTCAATTGCTCTTAGCGATATCGTTCTTGAATTTGGCGACAGGGCCACGCTCAAAGGGGTTTCGCTGGAAGCGCTTCCGGGCACACGTACGGCCATTATCGGTCCAACTGCGGCAGGAAAGACGCAATTACTCTCCGTACTCACCGGTCTTATCGTTCCAACTTCGGGCCAAGTTCTTTACGACGGACGCGACATCCGCGACTACAACAAGGAAAAACTGCATGAACAGGTCGGCTTGGTCTTCCAGGACAGCGTCATGTTCAATCTCACGCTCCGCGAAAACATTGCCTTCGGCTCCGGCGTAACCGAACAGAATCTTCGCAAGGCGATCGACACCGCCGAGCTTGGCGACTTTGTAGACGCATTGTCAGGAGGGATCGACACGGTCGTGTCCGAGCGAGGCACGAGCCTCTCTGGCGGACAGAAGCAGCGCGTTATGCTTGCTCGAGCGCTCGCGCTTAATCCAAAAATTCTTCTTCTCGATGATTTTACTGCCCGTGTCGACACTCGAACGGAAAAAAAGATTTTGGAGAATGTGCGCCTGAATTATCCTGGCATCACGCTTATTTCCGTGACGCAGAAAATCGCTTCAGTAGAAGATTACGACCAGGTCATCGTCCTTATGGAAGGGGAAGTTATCGCTCAAGGCACGCACAAAGAACTCTTGGAATCGTCACCGGAATACGTGTAAATGTATGACTCACAGCAGAGTACAGAAAATTATGAATTACACTCTTAGAACAAACGAACAGCGCGAAAAAAAGATGACCCTTCGGGATGCATTCCGAAGCTTAAAGCCCCTGCTTGGCGACGAAAAGCGCCAGCTCCTGCTTTCTCTTTTTGCGATCGCTGTGACTTCGACTGCGAACTTGATGGCTCCGGTCATGATCGCCCATACGATCGATACCTATATCGCCAGCAAGGATTTTCATGGAGTGCTAATCAATTCGGCGATCCTCGGAGGCATATTCATCATTGGAGTGGCTGCGCAGTATTTGCAGACAATGGCCATGGGAGGCGTTGGGCGCCGAGTGCTGTTCAAACTGCGGAATACGATTTTCGCCAAGCTACAGAACCTTCCCGTGGCGTTCTTTAATGCAAACAAGTCTGGCGATCTTATTTCGCGCATCAACAATGACACTGATAAGCTCAATCAGTTCTTTTCGCAGGCGCTCATGCAATTTGTGGGTAACTTCTTCATCATGCTTGGGGCGGGGATTTTTATGATCTCGCTGCATGTGAAGCTTGGCCTTGCAACGCTTGCTCCGGCAGCTGTGGTGATTATAATCACGCAGATACTCTCTGGATGGATCAAGCGCACAAGCACCAAGAGCCTTCAGTCGACAGGTGGAATGAGCGCCGAGATTCAGGAATCGCTTGCAAACTTCAAGGTGGTCGTGGCGTTCAATCGACTGGATTTTTTCCGTACAAAATTTGCTGAAGCCAACAATAAGAACTACAAAGCCTCGGTCGCCTCTGGTATCGCAAGCAATACACTCATTCCGCTCTATGGCGTCGCCTCAAGCGTTGCGCAGATCATATTGCTTGCGTATGGATTTACGCTCATTCTCTCCGGAAATGTTACGTTCGGACTTCTCGTCGGCTTCATGCTCTACGTGAACAATTTCTATACTCCGCTTCGACAGCTCGCCTCTATCTGGACGACGCTTCAGCTCGCCATGGCGTCCCTCGATCGCATTTCCGAAGTGCTCGATATTGAAAGCACGATCAAGCTTGTTCCCACGGAACAAGTCCTTCCAACACAAAACGTGCTTACCTTCGATCATGTCTTCTTTAGCTATAGCAACGGTAAGGATGTATTGCGTGATGTAAATCTTTCGCTCGAGAAAGGAAAGACGTATGCACTCGTCGGTCCGACTGGCGGAGGAAAGACAACGACTGCCTCACTCATGGCGCGCCTGTATGATCCAACGAAGGGTACGGTCTATCTCGATGGCTATGACATTCGCTCCTACACGCCGGCGCAGCGCACAGGCAAGATCGGATTCATTTTGCAGGAACCGTTCCTGTTTACAGGAACGGTGGCGGACAACATTCTCTACGGCAATGATGAGTATCCTGATGGCTCGAGCGAGCGTCTGCTTGAAAATCTAAAAGTCCACGGACTCGATTCGCTTTTGGCACGATTTGAGAATGGACTTGATACAAAAGTCGGAGCAAGCGATTCTATCAGTCTCGGTCAGAAGCAGCTCATTGCCTTTATGCGCGCCGTCCTTCGCCGTCCCGAGATAATCATTCTCGACGAGGCGACTGCGAACATCGACACAGTGACCGAACAGATGCTCGAAGACATTTTGCAGCGCTTGCCAAAAGACACAACCAAGATCATCATTGCGCACCGCCTTAATACCATCCAAAATGCAGACGACATTTTCTTCGTGAATGGTGGGGAAGTCATCGAAGCAGGTTCGTTCGAGCATGCACTCGAAATGCTGATGCACGGGAAGAGAACGAGCTAATCCTTAAACGACCTGAGGGTCGAAAGTCAGCTTAAAATATGGTAACGTACCATGGTTGCACGGGCGCGTGGCGGAACTGGTATACGTGCTGCATGTTCACGGGGTGAATATGCAGAGCCGGAGCACGACGGTGCGAGGCGGGATCGAGCAAATTTTCAGCAGAAAATTATGCGTGATCGGTTCAGAATCCATAATACAATGCTGAGGTGGCGAAACTGGTAGACGCGCTAGCTTCAGAAGCTAGTGGCCGAAAGGCCGTAGGAGTTCAATTCTCCTCCCCAGCACATGAATCAAAAAAAACAAATCGTAATTCTCGGTGCCGGATTTGCAGGCATCTACAGCGCGCTGTCGATTCTTAAATCCTGCGGTGAGTCTGTTGAGATAACGATCATCAACCGCACGAATTATTTCCTCTTTACACCGATGCTCCATGAAGTGGCCACCGGCGGCCTTGGGCATCACCAAGTGGTGGAATCGATCCGTGAGATCATATACAAGACACCGATCCAATTCCTGGAGGCTACGGTCTTTTCTGTCGACCTTGCCAAGAAGGAGGTGGTGACCGATCATGGCAACCGCCCGTACGATATGCTCGTCGTCGGCATCGGAGCCTCGACGAATTTTTTCAATACTCCCGGCGCAGAAAAATATTCGAAAGTATTGAAGAATCTCTCCGATGCAATTTCAATCCGTGACTACATTATCGAACGCTTCGAAGCGGCATCACGCGAGACGAACAAGGAAGACCGAAGAAAGATGCTCACCTTCGTCGTTGTCGGCGGGGGAGCGACAGGCGTTGAATTTGCCGCCGAACTTTCGGAGTTCTGCAAACATACGTTTCGAAAATACTACAAGCACCTCTTTCCCGGCGAGTGTGCGCATATCGTATTGGTGCATAGCGGAAAGGAATTGCTCGGACCGTTTTCTGTGGAGACTCGCGAGCGCGCCAAAAAGAGCTTGGAGAAAAAAGGCGTCGTTGTCATGCTGAACGCAAAAGTGACCGACGTTGATGAAGACCATGTAACCCTTGCTGACAATACCGTTATCGATACCAAGGGCGTGATCTGGACTGCCGGCGTGCGCGCAAACACTCTGCACACGGAAGGTGGAGAATTGCCCAAGGATGCAAGCGGACGGATCATGACTGATATGAGTCTTTCAGTGGTTGGGCACCCAGATATATTTGCGCTCGGTGATGTCGCCCATGTGCCGGATGTCGATGGTGTGCTGTATCCAATGCTGGCGCAGATCGCTGTGGCGGAAGCGATGCATCTAGGAAAGAATATCTCTCGGCATATTTCCGGAGAGGAACTTGAACCGTTTGCATACAAAACCAAAGGTACGCTGGTCTCTCTTGGTCAATGGGAGGCGGCAGGAACCATCGGCACTGTCAATTTGTACGGCAAATTCGCCTGGTTCATCTGGCGTACGATATATCTCTTCAAATTCATCTCCTGGTCCAAGAAGATAAAGATCGCAGTCGATTGGACGATCCACCTCTTTTTTCCGAGAGATGTAACGAGAATGTAATCATACCGGCACCCCTCTAGTGGGTAACGAGAACATGATATGATTTTAGTATGAATAAAGACGAACTAAAAAATAAATTGACTGCTGAGGAGTATGCCGTGACGCAGGAAAAAGGAACGGAAACACCATTTACAAACAAGTATTATACAGAGACGGCCAAAGGAACATACAATTGCAAAATCTGCGGCAGTGAGTTGTTTTCTTCTGATGCAAAATATCATTCCGATACTCCGGGGCTTGCCGGTTGGCCAAGCTTTGATCAAGCGATTCCTGGTGCTGTCGAGTATGTCGATGATACCAGTCTCGGAATGCATCGAATCGAAGTAGTGTGTGCAAAGTGTAAATCGCATCTTGGTCATATATTTGACGATATGGATGCTCCCACTGGAAAACATTTTTGCGTGAATTCCTGTTCTCTTGATTTGAAAAAAGATGAGGTATAATACATCAGTCTTTATTAATTAAATTATAAATAGAACTTTAGTATGACTACACACTATTGGTTGGTTATCATAGGGGCCGGAATACTTTCGCTCGTGCTGGGCAGTATTTGGTATGGGCCGTTGTTCGGCAAGGCGTGGATGCGCATTTGCGGAGCGACCGACATGGATGCAGAAAAGCGCAAGGAAATGCAGAAAAAGGCTATGCCGTTGTACTTTGTACAATTGCTCCTGACCCTCGTGCAGCTTTACGTGCTTTCGCATCTCACTGGGGCAAGCGGATTGGTTGGCATCAAGAGTGCCCTTTGGGTCTGGGCTGGATTCGTTCTTCCGACGGTTGCCGGTTCGTCAATGTGGAACAACGATTCAAAAAAAGTGGCTTGGACTCGCTTTCTCATTCAGGCAGGTTTCCAGCTGGTGTGTCTTGTTGTGTTTGGGTTTATTCTTGGAACCTGGCTCTAGAACTTCCGTAAACGACACATCAAATTGCGTTCGTTTACAAAAGTTCTAACCAGTATAAATTTATGGAAAACAAAAAATCTTGGTTTAGTGCTGGTCCGATAGAACCGGACGCTCGACCACAAAATCCTTTGTGGTTTAGGGCAAAACGATTTGGCTGGGGATGGTACCCGGTGACATGGCAGGGATGGGCAATCATCCTTATGTATGTATTTGTCTTGTTTGCAAACACCAGATATATCAACAATCACGAATTTTCAAATTCGGATTTCCTCATGCAGTTTTTTCCGCAGACATACATCCTTACGGTATTCTTGATAATCATCTGCTACACGACAGGAGAGAAGCCTCGCTGGAGATGGGGTTGTAAGGATTCTGAATCTGGAAATAAATAATTGCGAAGAAAGCACCCCTCGTCGTTAACGACGAGGGGTGCTTTTGCTTGGGCGTTGTTTTTAAGTATTCTGTGCGTATACTAATGCCATGAAGATCGGCATATTCGATTCAGGGCTTGGCGGACTATTCACACTCTCGGCTATTGCGAAAGTATTGCCCGAGTATGACTATGTCTATCTTGGCGATACCAAGCGCCTGCCATACGGCTCGCGGAGCCACGAGACGATCTACGAATTCCTCAAGGAAGGCGTGGATTTTCTTTTTGCCAAAGATTGCGCGCTCATCATTGTGGCATGCAACACCGCATCAGCAGAGGCATTACGCGAGCTTCAGCAGAATTACCTTCATAAAAAATATCCGGGGCGGAACGTGCTCGGCATGATAGTGCCAATGGCTGAAGCCTGTGCAGGTTATTCGCGCGTGGGTCTTGTGGCGACAAGTGCGACAGTGTCATCGGGTGCATATGAACGAGAATTCAAAAAGCGAGCGAAAAAATCGAAGATTTTTTCGCTCGCCACTCCGCTTCTCGTGCCATTCATCGAATCAGGTGATATCGCACATATGCGCCCTGTCCTTGCCGACTATCTTAAATACTTCAATTCCAAAAAAATTGATGCGCTGCTCCTAGGTTGTACCCATTACGGTATTGTAAAAAATGAATTCAAAAAATTACTCCCAAAAGGTGTGGTGATTCTTTCTCAAGATACTGTCGTGCCAAAAAAGACCAAAGAGTATCTTGCTCGCCATCCTGAAATTGCATCAAAGCTTTCAAAGAAGGGAACCCGGGCATTCTATGTTACCGACATCACTCCCATGCTCAAAAAACTCGCCAATAAATGGTTTGGAAAAGACATTCAAATCAAGAAAGTGACCATCGAACGGTAGTCTTCGATGGTCATCCTGAACTTGTGATTTAGCAAAATCACTCTTGGAGCTTCAGGATCCAGGTTTTATATTTAGTTCATTAGCCTGGATTCCGGCTCGGAGGCCGGAATGACAACACGGGCGGGTATGCTAGAATTGCGATATGAAAGAAGCCAAGGCATATTTTAAGGGCAAAAAGGTGACCGTGCTCGGCCTGGGCCTTCTCGGCAAAGGCTTGGGAGATACGGTGTTTTTGGCTGAGTGTGGCGCACAGGTAACAGTCACTGATCTCAAAGATGCCAAGGCGCTCGCTCCTTCTGTGGCTGTCCTGAAAAAATTCAAGAATGTTCGACTCGTGCTCGGGCGTCATGATATGAGCGATTTTGAAAATTGCGATATCGTCCTTAAGGCCCAGGGGGTATCACTCGATTCGCCATATATCGCCCATGCACGAAAAAGTGGGATCCCGATTCGCATGGATGATGAGCTCTTTGTTTCTTTCGCACCGAAAGGTGTGAAGATCATCGGAGTGACGGGAACTCGCGGAAAGACGACTACTACATCGCTCATCTATCATATTTTAAAAACAGCTGGCAAGCGTGTACATCTTGGTGGAAATATCCGGGGCGTGGCCACGCTCGCATTGCTCAAGAAAGCCAAGCCTGGTGATTATGTCGTGCTTGAGCTTTCGAGCTGGCAATTGCAGGGATTTGGCGAGCAGAAGATCTCACCGAATGTTTCCGTGTTCACCAATTTTCTAGACGATCATATGAATTATTATAAATATGACCGCAAGGCATATTTTGCCGACAAAGCAAACATTTTCAAATACCAAAAACCCGAAGATACGCTTGTTGTGGGTGCGGGGATCGCGAAGAAAATTCCTAAGTCATTCAAAGGCGCGCTCGTCATCGCGAGCGCGCGCGATATCCCGAAGTCCTGGAAGCTTCCACTTCCAGGTGAACACAATAGAGAAAATATTGCGCTCGCCGTCTCCGCGGCTCGCGCACTCAAGCTTCCGCTCGCCAAAATCAAATCAGGTGTAGAGAGTTTTACAGCTGTCGAAGGACGCCTGCAACTCCTCAAAACGATTCGCGGAATACAGATTTACAATGACAACAACGCAACCACTCCCGAGGCTGCGGTCGCCGCGCTTAAGTCATTTCCCAAAAAGCAGACCGTGCTTATCATGGGCGGTGCAGACAAGAATCTCGATACGAAAGAACTATTAAAGACCGCAGAAGCATGCGCACATACAGTGATCCTTCTTCCTGGTTCGGGAAGCGACAAGATTGAAAACCAGGATTTTTACCGCGCAGCATCGCTTAAGGAAGCACTCGACACGGCTCTCGCATCGGCCGAGAAGGGTGATATCGTTCTGTTTTCTCCGGCATTCGCTTCATTTGGACTCTTTGTGAACGAGTACGATCGGAACGATCAGTTTTTGGCGCTGGTGAAGAAATTGAAATGAATACGATAACGAGCAAGAACGGAAAGATTTTTTCAGTAGGGAATACTCTCAAGATTGGCATATATCCCTATCCCGGGATTGCCGACGAATCGCTTCGTGTCCTTGATCTGGCCCGCGGTGCCGAACTCGTTGAGATCCATTCCGGTGATGAGTCGCTCAAAGATACCGACGCGGCCGTGTGCGACAATCGCACTCTATCGCTTGCAATCCGTACGCGCGACTGCGCCCCGATCTGCTTTAGCGACGGAGAGAAGATCGCTATAGCGCACATAGGATGGCAGGGGTATGCTCTGGGGCTGCTTGAAAAGACGCTCGCCCATTTTGATCCCAAGGAGGTGACTGTGTATGTCGGGCCATTTCTGCACTCATTCGAAATACAGAAGGATTTTTGCTATGATGCGCTGATGCAAAAGGCCGGGGCAGGCGAGCATATCCGGGAAGACGGAGGGAAGATCATGTTCGATTTTCAAAATGCCATCGCGGCTCTTCTTCCGGAGCATGCTGTGTTCGATACTCGCGACACCGGAGCCGACCTTTCATTGCCGAGCCATCGGAGAGATAAAGAGTCGAAAGGGTTTATGACAGTGGTACAATTTTTTCAATAATGGATATCAATCTCTCAACAATCAAAAAAGTATTTTTTGTCGGCATCGGCGGCATCGGCATTTCGGCTATCGCTCGAATGATGCTTATTGAAGGAAAGGAAGTGCACGGGTCGGACATGTCGGAAGGGGAAGTGACTCGCGAATTGCGCGCACTCGGCGCGACTGTTTCAATCGGACAGAATTTTGACCTCATTCCTGCCGACGCTGATCTCATCGTCTATACCATTGCCATCAAACACTACGATCCCGCGCTCACGGAAAAAATATTTGCGTCCGGCATTCCTGTAAAAAGTTATCCCGAAATGCTTCATATTGTGACCGGAGGCAAATATACGATCGCTGTTTCTGGCACACATGGCAAGACGACGACGACCGCCATGATAGCCAAAATATTCATTGAAGCGAAGAAGG
>JAHFNM010000041.1 GCA_023267415.1 Candidatus Nomurabacteria bacterium | reverse complement strand
GTACCGGTATAGTATTTGTTGTGGTCGTTGTCGGTAAAGTACGTAAATTGGCGGTTGAGATTGTCGGGATCGCCCACAGGGGAAAAGTAAACGCCGTAGCTCGGAGCAAGCGCTTCTGTGGAACCAGAGAGCACTGATCCTGCGGTGCCTGAGATCGCCGCCTTCTGGGCTTCGACGATGCGCAGGGCAACATCCTGCGAAAGATTGTCGAATTCGGTTCGCGTGCCAAAATCGTTGAATCGGAAGAGGACGATGGATGCCATGATGGCGAAGATCGCCATCACGAAGACGACTTCGATCAATGTGAACCCGGTGTTTGGTGTATTTTTTTTCATATTAAAAACGGCCGAGCGCACTCATAATGCTGGTAAAGTCGAGCTGACAGAAAAACACCACCATAGTGCTGAGTACCAAGAATGGACCAAACGGAATGGCTGTCTTCACTGTGATCTTGCCCATTTTCAAAACAGAAGCGAGCAAGAGAAGAATAAGACTGACCGCTGCGCCGATCCAAAACGAAAGCAGGATCGCTGTCGCTCCTGCAGAAATGCCAAGCAACCAACCCATTCCTATCATGAGCTTTGCATCGCCGAGCCCCATCCAGCGCCCTTTCGAAAAATACCAGACAAGCGCAAATGGTGCAGGCAGAAGCACTCCCGCAAGGAGATGCCACGAGGAAGGGATATGCACTATGATCGAATAGCCCGAAATGAAAAACATCCCGACGAATGCAAGGATCCCAAAGAGTCCGGTCCATTCATCAGGAAGGACCGTATGTTTCAAATCATATACGGAAAGCACGACGAGGAGGCAGAGTACGAATGCGTAGTAAACGAAAAGTACGGCGAACAACAGTGGTGTGGTCAAAAGCAAAAATGAAAAGTGGGCATACAAAAGAACAAATACGATCCCGGTCAGTGCTTCTACCAACGGATACTGCCAAGAGATCGGAGTCCGGCAATGGGCGCACTTCCCTTTCTGCGTAAGAAAGCTGCCGATCGGAACAAGCTCATTCCAACGCAGAGTCTTTCCGCATGAGAAACACAGCGAGCGGCCTCCTAAGGTACGGCCACTCCGATGGCGCAAAATGACGACATTCAAAAAGCTTCCGATAACGGCTCCGAAGAAAAAAACGATTATGCTGATTGCGGATTCGATCATGTTATATGGCAAGAGTATCAGACGATGGAGACATATCTTGAAGATATTTTTTCACCACTCTATTTTAGCACACAGGAAAATCAGGGCAATGAAAAAAGCCGCCCCGCTTTCGCGGGGCGGCTTTTTTTGAATTGCCGTAAGGTTAGTTACAAGAATCCGTGGTGATCGCAGCTGGCGATGCACCTGAAGCACCTGTGTATGCTAGGCCGGCAGCAGTCGCTGAGCGTGCAGTACCGCTGTAGTCAACGCAGAACCATCCGGTAGAGAGAGGCCATGCGATAGCCCAGTGTGCGCCTGCAGTCGAAGGAGATCCACCAGCAGCTACGCAAGCAGTGTCAGTAAATGTCGAAGATGGGAACATAGATCCAAGATTGTTCTCGCCTGCAACGTTGCTGAAGAGAGTGTTTGGGGTGGCAGCGCAGGTAGTAAGACCAAACGCTGTTCCAGTACCGGTATAAAGGTTTGCCTGTGCGCGCATACCTGAGAGCTGAGCTTCGATCTTAGCGTCCTGAGCCTTCGTGCGGGCTGAGCCGAGCGAGGTGAGAACGATCGTAGCGAGGATACCGATGATCGCGATGACGACAAGGAGTTCGATGAGAGTGAAACCTGCTTGAGAATTCTTTTTCATATCTAAATATAAGCTATTGATAATTAATAAATATCGAGGGCCATACCGTCCCTCAACGCAAACGACTATTTACTTTGTAATACCCCTGATTATACCACCTTTGGCATTCGTAATGTGGCAAGGGCTCGTGTGGAAAACAAGCATGGGGCGAAAAACTACTGTATCGATGAGGCGATGTTGTAGATCGGCACAAGGATCGAAGTGAGGAGCACTCCGACACCAAGACCGAGCACAACGATCATGATCGGCTCGATGAGCCCGACGAGCGTATCTACGGCATCGTCCACTTCGCGCTTATAGAATTGCGCCGAAGTCTTGAGAATGGTGGAAAGCCCGCCCGTTTCCTCCCCCACCTTGACCATCTGCACCATGATCTGGGGAACGCGGTCGGTATGCTTGTTCAGCGCATCGGAAAACGAGCTTCCGGCCTTTACGTCTTCGGCAGCAGCAAGCAGGATGAGTTCGTACACGCGCGATCCGACGATCTTGCCGGTGATCTCTATCGAACGAACGATCGAGATTCCTGAGGAAAGCATGGTTGCCATGTTGTCGGCGATGCGCGAGAGATAGAGCTTGGTATAGAGCGTACCCAAAACCGGGATGCCGAGACGAGCACTGTCGAGATAGTTCTTGCCCTTCTCGGTGCGAGAGAGGTGGAACACATACATGCCGGCGATCACCATAAGGATAAGCAGGAAGATGCCGTAATCGACGAAGAAATTCGATATGCCGATGACGATACGGGTATAGAGCGGTACGGACTGGCCGGACGACTGGATGATGGCCGAGAGCTTCGGAATGACGAGAACAAACATGAGCGACATGACAACGATAAACACGCCGATGACAAACGCGGGATAGATGAGGGCGTTCTTTGTCTTGCTATTGAGTTCGTACTGGCGATCGAGATACTCGGCAAGGTAGGAGAATACTTGATTGAGCTTACCGGATTCTTCACCAGCCTTGACCATGTTCACATAAAAATCCGAGAAAACGTCAGGATGCTTGGCGAGAGCGCCCGAGATGGCAAGACCGGCCTGAATGTCATCGGTGACGGCAACGAGCTTGCGCTTGAGAAGCGGATTCTCGGCGTTGGATGCCAGCATCGTGAACGCCTTAAGGGCCGACACCTGCGCGTCGAAAAGCGTGGAGATCTGGCGAGAGAGAATGACGATGTCTTTTTGCGGAACATGCTCGAAGATCGCCGTCTTGAGAAGAGAACGCTCCCCTTCTTCCTTCACCGAAACGACAATGAATCCTCGGCGTTGCAGAGCGGCGATGGCCAGATCCTTGTTGGGCGCATCAATAACGCCTTCTTTCTTTTCGCCCGTATTCGTGACCGCTTTGTAGTTGAATGTCATAGGTTAGTAAGTAGAAAATAGAACGTAGTAAAATCCAAACCGATCGCTACATGATTTGTTCGAGTGCTTTCGGATTCATTGAATAAAGGTACGCGCTCTCCATCGTGATCTCGCCCGCGCGAACCAAGTCAAGAAGCGAACGGTTCATGTCTACCATCCCCTGCTCGGTGCCGGTCTCAATGACCACATCGATCTCATGCGTGCGCTTTTCGCGGATAAGATTGGCGACAGCGTTGTTGTTGATAAGGAGTTCGTATGCAGGAATGAGTCCGCCGGTGATGCGCGGAATAAGACGCTGAGAGAATATACCGAGAAGCGATTCGGCGAGCTGAGTGCGGATCTGGTCTTGCTGATCTCCGGGAAAGGAATCGATAATGCGATCGATGGTCTGGGCGGCATTGTTCGTATGCAGCGTCGAGAGCACGAGGTGTCCGGTCTCGGCGGCAGTGACTGCGGTCGAGATGGTTTCAGGCGAGCGCATCTCCCCCACCATGATCACGTTCACATCTTCTCGGAACACGCTCTGCAGTCCAGTATGAAAATCCTTCGTATCAATGCCCACTTCACGCTGGTCGATGATGGAGTGCTTTTCCTCAAAAATATATTCGATCGGGTCTTCGATGGTCATGATGTGCTCGGAGCGCTCAGTGTTGATGAGATCAACCATTGCCGAGAGCGTGGTGGACTTTCCCTGACCTACCGGACCGACAACAAGGAAGAATCCCTGCTTCTTGCGAGCAAAGGCTGCGAGGGCTTCAGGGAGTTTGAGTTCGGCGAGTGTGCGGACTTTTGGAATGACGCGAAGCGCCATGCCAATGTCTCCTTTATGAAAAAAAGCATTGCAGCGAAGACGAGTCGTACCCTTGTGGTCGTAGGCAAAGTCCACTTCCTGGTTGGAGAGAAAGGCATCGACTTTCGGCTTGTCGAGAATGGCAGAGAGAATGCCCATCATGTCTTCCTTGGTGAGTTTCGGCTGATTGACCAAGGAAATGAGCTGCGTAGAAACGCGAATCGAAGGAATGCGCCCGACAGAAAGATGCAGATCGGATCCGCCTTCCTTTATAACGGTGTCGATGAGGGAATCAATGAGTTCTTGAGGATTTGCCATAGATTTATTTCTTTTGCTTGGCGACCATATCGGTCACTTGCGTTATGACTTCTGCTGGAGTAGTGGATGCCTTGACGATGTACCCTATCGCACCAAGCTCGGTCGCACGCTTGATATCGGAATCCTGGCCACGGTTCGAAAGAACTATGCGCATGGCACCGGGGGCGAGATTTTCCGCCTTCATCTTTTCCATAAACTCAAATCCATCGACGACGGGCATGACGATATCAAGAAGAACGAGGTCTGGATGATATGTCGTGTCCGCACGAAGCTTTTCGAGTGCAGGAACCGCACCAAGAGCCGTAGCAACCTCAAAGCCGGACTGGCTAAACTTGAGCGCGTACATGTCGAGCAAGAAGGAGTCGTCGTCAACGATGAATATTTTTTTGGGTTGCATAGAGTGAGTAGAAATGTCGCTAATTGATTGCGATAAAATTATACCATATACGGCGAGCTTACAAATTGTATATCTCCTGGAATGGGATCTTGCCGTCCATGCATTGAAGGATCGCATTCTCGCGCATGGTCAAAAATCCTTTCTTACGGACAAGGTCGTACACTTCGGTCTCGACTGGCTTCTTCAATATGAGGGCCTGCACGTCGATATCGTTCTTATACATTTCAAATATGGCCATACGTCCGCGCGTTCCAAGCGGGCACTCCGGCGACGGGACC
>JAHFNM010000013.1 GCA_023267415.1 Candidatus Nomurabacteria bacterium | reverse complement strand
AGAATTTAACCGTTCAAAGCCGCACGTTAACGTTGGTACCATTGGACACGTTGACCACGGCAAGACTACATTGACAGCAGCTATCCTTACCGTCCTTGGACGCGCAGGAAATGGCTATAGCTCAAAGCTTAAGGGTGTCGGAGAAATCGACAAGGCTCCTGAAGAAAAGGCTCGTGGTATCACGATCTCCCTTTCTCACAACGAGTACGAAACTCCTACTCGCCACTACGCTCACATCGACGCTCCGGGCCACGCCGACTACATCAAGAACATGATCACGGGTGCCGCTCAGATGGACGGCGCTATCATCGTGGTTGCAGCGACTGACGGTGTTATGCCACAGACTCGCGAGCACATCCTCCTTGCAAAGCAGGTTGGAGTGCCAAAGATCGTTGTGTTCCTCAACAAGTGCGACATGGTTGACGATCCAGATCTTATTGAACTCGTTGAAGAAGAAGTCCGCGAACTCCTCACCAAGCAGGGATTCGACGGCGCAGGATGCCCAGTCATCCGCGGATCAGGTCTTAAGGCTCTCGAGTCTGCAGACAACAACGATCCATGGGCACAGAAGGTTATGGATCTCGTGAACGCACTTGATACATACATCCCAATGCCAGAACGCGATCTCGCAAAGCCATTCCTTATGCCAGTTGAAGACGTCTTCTCTATCGAAGGACGCGGAACTGTGGTTACAGGACGCATCGAGCGCGGAGTTGTGAAGGTTGGTGAAGAAGTTGAACTCGTTGGTATCAAGGACACTGTTAAGACGACAGTTACCGGTATCGAAATGTTCAACAAGAACCTCAAGGAAGGAATGGCTGGAGACAACGCCGGACTCCTCCTCCGCGGTTTGAAGAAAGAAGACATCACTCGCGGACAGGTTCTCGCAAAGACCGGATCAGTTACTCCTCACGCAGAATTCGAATGTGAAGTCTACATCCTCAAGAAGGAAGAAGGCGGACGCCACACTCCATTCTTCGCGGGATACAAGCCTCAGTTCTACGTTCGTACTACGGACGTTACCGGTGACGTTACCCTTCCAGAAGGAAAGGAAATGGTCATGCCAGGAGACACTGTCGCACTCAAAGTCAAACTCGTTACTCCAGTCGCTCTTGAAGCTCAGACTCGCTTCGCTATCCGCGAAGGAGGCAAGACTGTCGGTGCAGGAGTTGTTACTAAAATAATCGCCTAAGCGATTATTTCCAGAATCTAGATTCATGAGGCAGGAATCAAGAATAATGCATTTGTATTTTTCTTGATTCCTAAATCTTGATTCTTGAATCAAATATACTTATATGGCAGATACAAAAACAACAACCAAAAAGCCTCGCGCAACAAAGGCAAAGGCTGCCGGCGCTGAAAAGTCAGGCGAAGTTCGTCTCCGCATCCGCGTCCGAGCGTACGAGAACAAAATTCTCGACAACTCGGTCAAGCAGATCATGGATACGGCACTCCGACATGATGCGATCATCTCCGGACCAACCCCATTGCCGACCGAGATCAAGAAGTACACGGTCAACCGTTCGCCGTTCATCTACAAGAACACTCGCGAACAGTTTGAGATCCGCGTGCACAAGCGAGTAATCGATATCTTGAACCCGGGCGCAAAGACCATCGAAGCTCTCACCAATCTTTCGCTCCCTTCCGGAGTCGAAATTGACGTGAAGATGATGTAGCCACTATCAATTCAAGAACAGAGACGAAATGATTTAGTCCGCTCTCTGGTCCGCTGAAAAAAAACAATGAAATTCATACTAGGAACAAAAGTAGAAATGACGGAGTTCTTTGCCGAAGACGGCAAGGTGCATCCGGCTACGATAGTCACTGCCGGCCCGATCGTGGTCACGCAGAAGAAAACAAAGGAAACCGATGGATACTCTGCAGTCCAGGTTGGCTACGGCACCCGCAAGGCGAGCCGAGTCAGCGCCGCACTCAAAGGACACTTCGGCGACAAAGGTCTCTTTTCTGAAGTACGCGAATTCCGCATGGAGCCTTCCGATATGGAAGCGATCAATGCAGGAGACACGATCACCTCAGAAGCGTTTGCTGTTGGCGACATCGTCGTCGTCTCAGGCACTTCGAAAGGAAAGGGATTCCAGGGCGTCATCAAGCGACACAACTTCAAAGGTGGTCCACGTTCGCACGGTCAGAAACACTCTGAGCGTGCACCAGGATCGATCGGCGGAGGCCTCCGCAACCGCGTTCCAAAAGGAATGCGCATGGGAGGACGCATGGGTAGCGACCGAATCACTGTACGCAATTTGAAAGTACTCGCCGTAGATCCGGAGACAAACACACTCCTCATTTCCGGTGCAGTCCCAGGTCGACGCGGTACTATGCTTGAGATCATCACGAAATAATCGTATGAAAACACCAACCTATAACTCAAAAGGAAAGAGCGCTGGCGAAGCTACGCTTCCAGAGGCTGTGTTCGCACAGAGCTGGAACGGCGACCTCGTGCACCAAGTCGTGCATGCGATCACTGCTAACACTCGTGCCGGAACCGCTGACACCAAAGGACGCGATGAAGTTCGCGGAGGAGGAAAGAAGCCATGGAAGCAGAAGGGAACCGGACGCGCTCGTCACGGCTCATCCCGCTCTCCGATCTGGAAGGGTGGAGGAGTCACGCACGGTCCTCTCGCCGAGAAGAACTACAAGCAGAAAGTGAACAAGAAGATGAGCGCGAAAGCACTCGCCGTTGTTCTCTCTGCCAAGCTTCGCGACGGTGAGATCCTCTTTGTAGACTCGCTCGGATTCGACAAGACTCCAAAGACCTCTGTCGCTGCAGAAATGGTGCAGGCATTCGCCGGCATCAAGGGATTCGAAAAGCTCAAGCTTGCACGCAAGCCAAAGGCTATGATGATCATCCCAAGCATCGACAAAGTCGCTTCACAGAGCTTCCGCAACATTCCGCAGATCACGCTCGGCCTCGTGAAGGACGTGAACACATTCGACTTGCTCAATCACCAGTATCTTATCGTGGTCGATCCAGAGATGAGCATTAAAAACCTTGAGAAGCGATGCGTCGTTTCTAAGAAGTAATATATGAAAAATCTCGGATCAATCCTTAAGAATCCTCGCATCACGGAAAAAGCAGCAGTGCTTTCCGAACAGAATGCATACACGTTCGATGTTGCACTCGATGCAACCAAGAGCGAGATCATAAAGGCAGTGAAGACGCTTTACAAAGTGACTCCACTCTCTGTCCGCACACTCGCCGTTCCTTCAGCTCCGAAAGCAGCGAAGGGCCGCAAGGGTAAGCCTGGCGCTACAAGCGTTGGAAAGAAGGCTTACGTTTATTTGAAAAAGGGCGATAAGATCGAAGTCCTGTAATCGCACTCGCGGATTACTTAAATCTTTTTAGTTATGAAAAAATACGCACCAACAACCCCATCCCGCCGAAACATGACCACGGTTACATACCGCGGCGTGATCACGCATGACGAGCCTCACAAGGCTCTCACTCACGGTCGCAAGCGCGACGTGGGCCGCAACAACCTTGGACGCATCACGGTGCGCCACAAGGGTGCCGGCAACAAGAAGCTCTTCCGCGACGTCGACTTCAAATTCGACAAGAAGAACATTCCGGCCAAGGTCGTCTCAGTCGAGTACGATCCAAACCGCACTTCGTTCATCTCTCTTGTCGTCTACAAGGACGGCGAGAAGCGCTACATGCTCACGCCAAAGTCTGTTCGCCCAGGCGCGACATTCATCGTCTCTGACACTGCCGATCTCGTAACGCCAAACCGTCTTCCACTCACCAAGATCCCAGTTGGTACATTCGTGTACAACGTGGAACTCAAGCCGGAAGGAGGAGCAAAGCTTGTTCGCTCAGCGGGTAACTTCGCTCAGGTTGTGGCAAACGACGGCGGATACACACTCTTGAAGCTCCCATCATCGGAAGTCCGCAAGGTTTCTGAAAAGTGCTGGGCAACGATCGGTGAAGTTTCGAACGATGAGCATCACCTTGTGAACATCGGAAAGGCCGGACGCTCCCGCCACAAGGGAATCCGCCCAACCGTTCGCGGTACTGCCATGAACGCCGTCGACCACCCATACGGAGGTGGAGAAGGCCGCCAGGGACGCGGAACCAAGCGACCAAAGACCCTTTGGGGCAAGGTCACTGGAGGACGCAAGACTCGTGGACCGAAGAAGTATTCAAACCATCTCATCATTTCCCGCCGTGTGGTCGGAAAGAAGAGAAAATAATCCAGGAATAAACAATACAAAAGAAGCCCCGCGCCAGCGGGGCTTCTTTTGTATATGTTGACTAATTAAATTTATGTGTTAAATTCAATTCGAACATCACTTAAAAACAACATAGTTTATGGAAACGTATCAAATTATCATCTTTGCCGGTTTTTGTCTTGGGTTCTATCTCCTTGTAAGAAATCGAAGTCTCAAAAAGGGAAAAAAGGACTTGCAGGAATCCTGCACAAAAGCATTAAACGATCTTGAGTCGCTCAGATGGTTCCTTAATCAGATCTCTCAATTAAGTCCGGCTACTATTGATTTCAAATTAAAGGAATTAATTGAAGAGGAATCTAAAGGCGACCCAATGGTTACGAATGTTGATAGATCTCAGCAAAAAATTGTTTTACAGCGTCTGCAGGCAATACTCCTTGAGCGTTTTGTTCTCAATTTGCCCAACACCTCGGACTCAATCATGGATTACCTCAACTACCAGTATTTCCCGCGCTTTAGTCCAATAGAGGAGATTGGTTTTTCTTCAAGAAGCCTGGCGCTGCACGATAATATTATGCCGAGATGGCAGAAGTATCTCAATCATTTAACAAGCAGCGATCAATCAAAAACGATATGCGACCGCATAGCAAGCCTAAAGAATGTACCATTCTTTCATTGTCCTCCATCAGCAAAAGAAAATCCGGAACAGATTGACGACCAAGAATGGTTCCAGATTTTACGCGCACATACGGATATTCTTGCCAAGGTGGATATGAATGCCTATTCAAGTTACACACATGATCTGGTTCGCGCACTGCCGGAACAATTGTCGGATCTGTATAAAAAATGCAAGGCAGCTTCGGATATTCCGGCCAATCCCATCTTGAGTCTGGAAATGCGTGCAGAGCTGAAAGATCAATTTGAGGGAATCCTCGATGATGTGATCGAACCATTCCGTCTCGCCTGTCATTCAGGCGATGATGTCGAAAAGTATGCTTATTTGCTCAAATTGAAAGAAGCGATCGTTGAAGACAAAAAAGGAGAAGTTGTTTAGTTTTAATACAAATGAATTCCAGAACCCGTCCTCTAAAAAGGCGGGTTTTTATTTTATCTAATAAAAAACCCTCGCCCTGCAGTGCAGGGGAGGGTTTAGAGTGATCGTAGTAATGTGTCTATTCTTTTTATTTCAAGCCACATTGTTAAAAGTTGTGATTCGGAAAAGGCGTTTTTGACACACAAATACTGATGCAGCGAAGCGAAGTGCACGAGTGCAAGATTGAGACAGCCCCGCAGGTTCTTTTTTGGAGCTTCAAAATCGTAGGAAAACACAGAGATATTGTGTTCGCAGATCGCGCCGGTTCCGCGCAGAAATGTTAGATCTTCGCCGAGCCGTTCTGCTGTGGTGAACGAATCCGATATCATGACCGCCGTTTTTCCTTTCAAATCTTTCGCAGCGATCTTTCTATGCGATCGCCAAGGCGAAACATCGAAGCGGCAAATATGAGAAATGAGATTCTCTCGCAGAGTCCTCTCTGCATCCTCCACTTCTTTTGGCGCGCAGTCGCGATACACCAGTATGACCCGTGTCTGGGGCAGGAGATGCCCGATGATGAGTTTTCTGTCTGGATCCTTCCAATCATATGCCATACAGGCGAATGCTTTCTTGTGCATGTTCGCATACTGCATTGCGTAAGGAATAGCTGATTTTGAAATGGCGATCACACATTTTCCGTCTTTGTTCGGAGGAGGTGTTTTGCCAAACAGATGCGGGCCATATTCGTAAAAATCTTGGTTGATCCTCATGATGGTTGGTCTATGCACTACGGGTCCCACACTTTGCGAATGAACTATTCCTGGGATCGTTGCGCCATAGATATAGTCGAATGAGGTTCTTAGCTGCATTGCAAAAGAAGCAAAGCATTTCGCCAGGATCTCGCGGTCGTGCGGGGTTGCGAATAGCCTTTTTGGATTTATCGAAACGGGCGTGCGTATTTCCGGCGACCATTCAAAATATAAGCGAGGATCCGGTGTCACTTGTATGGCGTTGGACCATAGCAGTGCCTGCAAAAGCCTGGTTTCGATTTTTGATGGAAGTGATATTTTCAAGGATTCCATAGCGTGTGATTTTGACTCACACTACTGCGGTCTCATTAGGGTGTCAAATAGGGAAGCATATAAAAAAACCGCCCAAAAAATTGGGCGGGTCGATAGGGTTTGATGACTATTCTTTCACTCGCCATGAGATTTCCTCTCCTTGGCGATAATTGGTGACATTGTTGAATTCAACAGGCACTTGCCACGGCTCCTTTACGAGCGTGATCGTTTCTCGCGATGGGCTGACTCCGTAGAACAGAGGTCCAAAAATGGATGCAAATCCTTCGAGTTTGTTCAACTTTCCTGCCTTTTCAAAGACCTCGGCAAGCGTTTCGATTCGCGTCATCGCTGAGAATACGCCTGGTTTTCCGCAGCAACATTCCTTGGTTTCTGTCGCATGAGGAGCGCTGTCGCTTCCATAAAAGAAGCAAGGGAGTCCATTTGTTGCTGCCCATACGAGAGCGTCGCGGTCTTCAGGAAACTTCGGTATCGGTTTGCGGTAGTTGTGCGGGTTTATTCCTTCACCAGAAGCTGTTACAAAACCGAGTATTGAATCAATGTCGTCGCGAAGATGATGATCTGTGATCGTCGCAGCGATCGATCTGTTGCTGCTGTTGTTCACGATGAAGTTGACCATTGCTCCTGTGGTAATGTGCTCAAAGATCACTTTCAAGTGCGGAAAATCGGCGATGATCTGTTCGGCGATCGGAATGAATGCCGCTTCACGCCGCAAGTTTATGATCTTTTTTCCATCAGGGTCGTAAGCAGCTTCGCCATGTACTGACAAAATCATCCCGTATTTTTCCATTGCTCTGAGGCCTGGATAGAATGGTTCGATGCCGCGAGCGCCTTCAGCTTCATTTGTAGTGATGCCGAAATACAGTTTTCCGACTTTGACTCCCAATCTGACAGCTTCTTCTACGATCTCTTCCGTCGTTTCCGGAGTGATTTTTATACTCACGATCACTTCGGTGTCTCCGGTGTGTGGGCGAATTTCGTTGTAATACGCTATCGCTTCCGGCCCTGTCTGTTTCGAGGGAGTCGTGTTGGGCATCACTTCGATATAAGCAAAACGAAATGCTGTTATCCGGGCTATTTCCGGGAGCATTTCTCCTTGTCTTACATGGGTGTGCAAGTCGCTTGGCTTCCTGATTGTAAATTCCATCTTGTTGAAGTTTTTAATTGTTCGTCGTGATATTACCATTATTTGTAGAATTGGCAAATAAAAAGCGTTTTCTCTGAAGTCAGAGAAAACGCTTTTGGTTGTGTCGGTCACGCGTAACTTTCGCGCAATTGTTCGGCTTCGGCAAGCACTGTGCCAAAGATCGAGAGACCTTTGTCGAAGAGTGCTGTGCCTATTTGAAACTTGACCGCACCGTTTGCGCCGTAATCAAGGATATCCTGTCCGCAGTCTATTCCACCGGCGGCAATGATCTCTTTTTCCGGAAGCAGGTAATCATGCCATTGCAGCACTTGCCCCTTGCTGATGTACTTTAAGGACAAACCGCTTACTCCGGCAAGTCCTTTGCCGACAGAAATGAGTTTTCTTCCTGTCGAATCCCTTCCGTGTCCGTTTGGAAATGTGTTTGTCGCTGTAATGCCCGTGATAACAGGATATTCATTGATGACAAGCGCGAGATCCTGTATGTATGCGGGATCGGAAATGGGCGAGACTTTGAAATACACATTGGCGTCATTCGGCATACATTTTTGCATACCTGAAAAGAGTTGCTGGCAGGATATTGGGTCAAACGTCAAAATGCGGTGTTGTTTGCCACTGTCCCACACATTGGGGCAGCCTCCGTTCAGTTCGATAAAATCAACCCCGAGCCGGATGCTTTTCTCTGCCATCTGGATGTATTCTTCAATACCATCGATAGCTGCCACTGAAATGCCGAATTTTTTTTCGTTTGTATGCGCCAGATTCACCATCGCAGGCAGTATGCTTGCATAATGATCGAAGCCGGCATTATTCATCCCGAGAGAATTGAGCGTTCCCAGCCGACTCGTACTATTATAGACATCGCCGCTGTTTCCAGCTCGCTTTAACATTGTCACAGATCCAAGCAGTATCGCGCTCAGGTCATCGACCTTGCACAGATTGATGACGTCCTCCAGGTTTTTGCATGTTCCGGCGGCATTCATTACGAAGTAACCAGTTTGTTGTTTCATATCAAGGAAATTTTAGCGTTTGTTTGCTTGAGCCTATCATGCCATAGGCTTCTTTACAACTGCCTGCATTTGTGATATTTTTCGCTCAATAATTTCATTTTATAAAAAAATAAAAAACATGGGATCTACGCATTTTTCCGCCAAACACTTAGTAAAAGCAAAAGGCAAGATCATACTGCCTGTCGATGTCAGCACATTTTCCGAAGCTGAGCATCTTATCAAGACACTCGGCCCGCATGTGGGCATCATCAAGATCGGATTGGAAACCATGACGGCGATCGGTGCTCCGGTCATCGCTCAATTGGCCGCCCAGTATGGCGTACCCATTTTTTATGATGGGAAGTTCAACGATATCCCGAACACCATCGGCAAATCCACCGCAGCGCTATTGCAGTACGAAGGCATCACTATGATGAATGTTCATGCTGGAAGCGGTAATGAATCAATCCTTGCCGCTGTGAAAAACAGAGGGAACATGGATGTTTTGGTGGTCACTGTGCTTACCTCGATAACTTCCGAAGAATGCACCGATATATTTGGGTGCATTCCCGAAGTAGCGGTGCTCAAACTTGCCCATAAGGCTCTTCGGTGCGGCGCGCAAGGCATCATTTGTTCACCTCAGGAACTGCTGAAGCTCCGCCAGTATCCCGAGCTGAAGTCATTAATGAAGGTTACGCCAGGGATCCAGCCTGAATGGATGCAGAAAAACGACCAGGCACGAGTGATGACTCCGTACGAGGCCACCATCGTAGGTGCGGATTATTTGGTGATCGGCAGGGCAATAACAGCTCCGCCGCAGGATCATGAATACATCCAGGGCGATCCGCTGAAAGCAGTGAGACTGATCACGGAAGAGATCGCTACCGCCATAGCTGAAAAGGAAATGGCAAAAGCGTAATAAGAATATGCATTAAAAAAGACCACAGTTCCTGTGGTCTTTTCTTATGTTTGTTTTTTACAGTGCGGGTATGGCCGCTTTTTCCATTGCTTCCATGAGGCGTGCCCACTCGTTTTTCGGTTTTAGGACGACATTAGCGTGCGCCATGTCTGTCACTACGTTGGCGTCGCCTTGTTTCCATTCAAAGATGGCCTTCTGCACCAATGCGATCACTGGTATCGATTGCTCGCCGTGTTTATAGCTGCTTTCTATAGTGAGGCTGCGGTTGAGTAAGCCTCCGATGCCAACAACGATGCCACCAGCGTCGTGGATGACCTGTATCGTCTGGGCAGTCGTGGAGAAATTGTTGAGCACGTCTTCCATTATAAATACGCGCTCTCCGGGCATGATGCTGTGTCGCTGCAAGAGCAGTTCGGATTGCTCGCGCAGTGCCTCTGTCGCAAGCTGTGTGATCTTCTTTTCGATGTATGCAAACCGCTTTCCGGCGATTAGTGCCGTCATTTGCGCTATTGCAATGCCGCCCATTTGCGGACCGCAGATACGATCTACTTCAATTTCTGCTCGGGTGATTTTCTTTGCCATGCTGGTTGCAAACTCATACATGACGACAGGATACTGTTCGGCTATGGCAAAGTTTGCGTACACGTCGCCGACGAACTGTTTCTTTGTCCCATCGCCGGCATCATATTTTCCAGCGTATCCCACCAAAGGGCCCAGCCTTTTTCCGTCTGAGCTGACCGGGCATTCGTAGTATCCTCCGAGTGCATGGAGGACTTTCAGCGGGTCGCCGTTATGTTCGGCGAGGATTTCAATGATTTCTTTACTGTTCTTCATTTGTTTCTGTTTTTAAAGTTGAGAGATGCTGTTTTATTCATTTTTTACACTACACACGGTTCCTGTTTGTGTCAAATAGGGGAGCATGGATCCCGGATCGGGGTCCGGGACGACACCGAATGCGCGTCGATTTGACATTCCCGCACTTTTTGCTAGTATGTCTTGGCATGGCTCCAGGTGAGCCATTTCAATTACTGTATGACACGATCACTCAAAAAAGGCCCATACGTTGACGAACGCGTCACAAAAAAGATTGAAGGCAAGAACCCCCAGACAACCGGGGTTATTAAGACTTGGGCACGCGCCTGCCAGATCTCCCCAGAGATGGTGGGATTCACGTTTGGCGTTCATAACGGCAAGAGCCACATCGAGGTTATTGTGACCGAAGACATGGTTGGCCACCGTTTGGGCGAATTTTCTCCTACCCGCACCTTCCGCAAGCACGGAGGTAAGATGCAGAAGGAGCTTGAAACCAAGCAGAAAGAGTCTGATATCGCTTCTGCAAAGGCGGCAAAGGCCTCAAGCGAAGCTAAGAAATAATCCACCAATATGAAAGCCTATCTCAAAAACTACCGCCAAGCTCCCCGCAAAGTCCGCCTCATCGCGAACCTTATTAAAGGCAAGTCAGTAGCGGTAGCCGAGCTTGAACTCAAGCACCTCGCAAAACGCGGAGCCCTTCCTATGGAAAAGCTCCTTGCTTCAGCTGTTGCAAACGCAAAGGTTGCCGGAGCGGAAGCTGAGAACCTTGTGGTCAAGGAAGTGCGCGTCGACCAGGGAATGGTCATGAAGCGCATGATGCCTCGAGCATTCGGACGCGGAGCCCCGATCTGGAAGAAGAGCAGCCACGTCATCCTGACCCTTTCCGAAAAGACCGCTCGCGCCCCAAAGGTTGATAAGACCGAAAAGACGGTAAAGGCACCGAAGGCAAAAGTCGAAAAGAAGGCAACCGTTAAAAAAGCTCCAAAGGCTAAAACCGCTAAGAAATAATTTATGTCAAAAGTCGTCCATCCATATGCACACCGCCTTGTGATCCTCCGAGACTGGAAGTCTCGCTGGTTTGCTGCGCCGAAGAAATACAAGGAATATCTCAAGGGAGATGTTCTTGTTCGCGACTATCTCGAAAAGAAGATGCGTGGACAGTATGTCTCTTCGATCGAAATGGAACGTTCTCCTAAATCGACCCGCTTTATAATCCGCACCAGCCGTCCCGGCATGGTGATCGGTCGCTCAGGCGAAGGTTCTACAAAGCTCAAGACTGAAATCGTAAACTTCATGAAGAAGAAGGGCATTCCTGTTCCAGAAGAACTCAAGCTCGACATCATCGAAGTCACCAATCCTGACGCTGATGCACACATCGTGGCATACGGAGTGGCAGAAGCCCTCGAAAAGCGTCTTCCGTTCCGACGTGTCATGAAGCAGGCAGTTGAGCGCGTCATCGCAACCCGCGGAGTCGAAGGAGTAAAGATCCTTCTCTCAGGACGTCTTGGCGGAGCCGAGATCGCCCGCGTGGAAGAGCAGAAGCGCGGATCTATCCCGCTTCAGACATTCCGCGCCGACGTTGACTACACTCGCGAAAAGGCCCACATGACCTACGGAGATATCGGAATCAAGGTCTGGATCTACCGCGGAGAGGTTTTTGCCGAGAAGAAAGAAGAAGTCAAGAAATAATTTAGTCTGTAAGTAATACCAACATGCTATTCCCGAAAAAAATTAAATACCGAAAGTGGCAGACGGGCCGAAAGAACATGGCCCTCGCAAAGCCTGATACCCGCGGTACGACCCTTTCATATGGCTCATACGGCATCAAGGTTACTGCAGCCGGACGTATCCGCTCGAACCAGCTTGAAGCTGCCCGAAAGGCAATGTCTCGCCACCTCACCAAGACCGGAAAGGCATGGACCCGCATTTTCCCAGACCGACCATACACCGCAAAGCCTGCAGAGGTGGGAATGGGTAAGGGTAAGGGAGATCCGCAGGGATTCTGCATGGAAGTCCGCCCAGGACGCGTAATCTTCGAAGTCGACGGAATGGACGAGGCGACAGCCCGCGAGGCGCTTCGCAAGGCAGGCACGAAATTGCCTCTTAAGACACGTATCATTTCACGCGCATAAGTACTGTTATGAAAAAGACCAAGAAAGAAATCACCACCATAGCTGAAGTCGAGAAGAATCTTGCGGATCTCCGCGAGAAGATTCGAGGCATCCGCTTCGGAATGGCCGGAAGCAAGGCAAAGAACGTCAAAGAGCACGGCAATATCCGTCGCGAAGTCGCGCGCATGGAAACCATGAAGACAGCGCTCGGCGCACAGAAGTAATTGTATGGCAACAAAAAAGACCACAACCAATAAGGCAACCCCAAAGAGCGAGGCAAAGGCCGCTCCACGAAACACCACACTCGATGGCGTCGTCGTGAAGGCATCGATGCAGAAGACTGTCGTAGTCAAAGTCACCCGCTTCGTAAAGCACCCAAAGTACCAGAAGTACCAGACGCTCACGAAGAAGTATAAAGTGCATGACGAAAACGGATCCGCAAAAGTAGGGGACAAGGTGCAAATCGTCGAAACCAAGCCAATTTCCAAGGACAAGCACTTCACGCTTCTTGCGAAATAACAGTAACCTATATGATTCAACCACAAACAATCGTAAAGATCGCAGACAACGCCGGAGGAACCGTCGGCCGCGTATTCAAGGTGCTCGGATCGTCAAAGCGACGCTACGCCCGCATCGGCGACGTGGTTGTCATCTCGGTCCAGGTTGCCCAGCCCCGCAAAGGAGTGAAGAAGAAAGGTATCCACCGCGCAGTCGTTGTTCGCCAGCGTGAAGCAATGCGCCGCAAGGACGGATCGTACATCAGCTTTGACGACAACGCAGTAGTTCTTGTCGGTACCGGCAAGCAGCGCTTCGAACCTGTCGCAGGACGCGTTTTCGGACCGATCCCTCGCGAGCTCGCAGAGCGCGGATACCAGAAGATCATTTCCCTCGCTCCGGAAGTCATTTAATCTATACAACCTATATGAACATCAAGAAAGGAGACAACGTAATAGTGATGAAGGGAAAGGATGCTGGCAAGAAAGGCAAGGTATTGAAGGTGTTTCCAAAGGAGAATTCTGTCCTCGTGGAAGGCCTCAATATGAAGAAGCGCCACAAGAAGCCTACCCGCACCGAAAAGGGATCGACCATCGATATGGCTCACCCAATCCGCCGCAGCAATGTTGCGCTCCTCGATCCAAAGTCAGGCAAGCCAACTCGCCTCGGTTCGAAAGAGGTGAACGGAAAGAAGATCCGCGTAGCCAAGAAGAGCGGACAAGAAATTTAAATAATAATAGGTACCAGGTGAGAGCTTTGCTTTCGACCTGAATCCTCCATCTTTATGACTATCAAAGAAAAAGCACAAAAATCATACGACACGCTCAAGGGAGACTTTGGGTATAAGAATGCGATGGCAGCGCCTCGCCTTTTGAAGATCGTCGTCTCGTCGGGAACCGGTAGCGCCATGAAGCGCAACAAGAACCACAACGAGCTCGTCGCCGACCGTTTGACCAAGATCACCGGACAGAAGACTGCGCTCAAGGGTGCTAAGCAGTCGATCGCAACATTCAAGATCCGCCAAGGCGATCCTGTAGGTGTTTCGGTCACGCTTCGCGGTCCTCGCATGTACGGCTTTGCTGAAAAATTCTTCAACATTGCAGTGCCTCGCACCAAGGACTTCCGTGGATTCAACCGCACTGCCGTAGACGCGATCGGAAACCTCACTCTCGGAATCAAGGAGCACACCATTTTCCCAGAGACAGCCGATGAAGATATCAAAGACGTCTTCGGCCTCTCAGTCACTCTCGTCTCGTCTGCAAAGACCAAGGAAGAGGGAATGGCATTCTTCCAACTCCTCGGTGTTCCATTCAAGAAAGAAGAAGATTCAAAGAAGAAATAAATCACACCAAAAAGAGACGCCCGGCATGTGCCGGGCGTCTCTTTTTGTATCGGTATTTTTTATTTTCTCTCGTCATGCTATTCTCATTGCATGCCAAAGAGGAAAGTCATCACTATTTGCGGAGTGCTTGGGAGTGGGAAGTCGACAGCTGCAAAGCGCGTCGCCGAAGCGCTCGGCTATTCGCATTTCTCCGGGGGAGATTTCATGCGCGCCATGGCCGCCGAGCGCGGGATCTCACTTGCCGACTTTTCCGTTCTTGCTGAGACCGATCCTGAGATAGACAAGGAGATAGACCGCCGACAGAAGGACTTCATGAATACAAACAACGAATTCGTTATCGATTCGCGCCTCGGCTGGTTTTGGGCACCGGATTCGTTCAAAGTATTTCTCACTCTTGATCTCGACACTGCAGCGAGCCGTGTCTTTGCTGATATTGAAAACAAGGCTCGGGGAGGGGAGATGCAAGGCACTCCTGAGACATTTGAAGACGTCAAAGCCCGCCTCGCCGAGCGATTTGAAAGCGAACGTAAGCGCTACTATGGATACTACGTCATTGAGAACCATTTCGACCCCAAGCATTTTGATCTTGTGATCGATACCAAGGCCAACGACGCCCAGGCGGTTGAAAAATTGATATTGGAAGGATACGATAAATGGCTGATGGCTCAATAAAAGAAAAATACATCGTCTGGAAAAATCTGGGAGAGACTCCGCTCGAATCACTTACCAGTCTTGCCAATGATCTCGATATTCCTAAATCGGTGCCGCTGACCTATGCTGGCCGGCTTGATCCTGCAGCAGAAGGATTGCTCATCGTGCTTTCTGGAGAGGCGTGCAAGAAGAAAGATGCATATACCTCTCTTCCAAAGACGTATATGGCAGAGATCCTGGTAGGCGTTTCGACGGATAGTCATGACTTGCTCGGAGTACCTTCTGTCATTCCGGACTTGATCCGGAATCCACGAAAAATACAAATGGATCCCGGCTCGGAGGCCGGGATGACAATGCAAAAAGAGATTCAGGAATATCTCGATGCTCATATCGGCAAATTCATACAAAACTACCCGCACTATTCCTCAAAGAATATTGATACCGGAAAGGTATCTCCTCCTCATGAAGTGGAACTTGTCTCATACGAAGATCTTTCAATCGAAGAAGTGGAAACGGAGGACGTGCTTGTGCGTGTCGGAGAGGTTGTGGCAAGTGTGAAGGGCGATTTCCGCCAGGCGGAAATCGCCGAGGAGTGGGGCTCGCTGGAGCTTCCGGAAAAGCTTCCACTTATCCTCGTCACGATAACCGTAGGTTCCGGATTCTACGTTCGCCAGCTTGCCGAAGACCTCGGAACGGCTCTCGGCACTGGTGCTTGCCTCTACTCGCTCGTGCGCACTCAAATAGGGGACTACACAAAGGCCGAGGTTTGACATAAGGACTTGTTGCTGTAATCTCATGATAAGCCTCACCATCCTGGGCTTGATCAGGGTGCATTTCTTTAAAAAATCAATGAGATAGTTATGCCTAATAACACAGCTCCAAGTGGTACGCAGTACCTTGATTTCGCGTCTTCAGTCGCAAACGAAACCTGCCATTATTTGCAGGAAAGCAACATTACCTCCAAAGATCTTCAAGACTTGATTGAAGACAAGGAGAAGATCAGATCGATAGCCCTCAAAAATGCAGATGACTATTTACATCTTGTTTCAAGGGAGCAAATCATCCGCGAGACTTTGCAGCAATTTTTTCTCGATGTGTTTGAGTGTGCGCTGGATTTTTCGCACATAAAATTTCCGGAGAGAAAAGGTTTTCCGATGTATATGGTGAATCCTGGAGGGTTCACCGTGGGTCACATTTTGAATGTAATCAATGCAAAGTGGGGAGGCGGGGAGACCAACATTATTAATGCAGCTGATTATATTACTGAACAGAAGCGTCCGAAGTCCGTGTACGCGTTCGCCTATGTGGGGGAAAAGTTTCCGGACGAAAAGCATCTTGGAAAATCCTACAACCAAGCAATTCAGTCTGGTTTTCTCTTTGCAAGCGCTGAAGAATATCTGTATATGCAGGCGTTTAACAAATACCGGAATGGATGTTGGCTTGATCGGATTAGTAACGTCAATGATGCGCATTGGACAAAGTTGAGCACATGCAAAAGGGTCACTACGAAAAACTATGTTTTAGCAGGCCCTCTCCTCTTTGAAAGCGGCGGAATTAGTTTTCTGTCTTGCTATGCTGATTCAAATGACCCAGAAGCCGGTCCTCGTGAAATTGTGCTTCTTAAACAATAAAGAAAACGCCTGCGATCGCAGGCGCTTTTTATTTGCCCAGTTGTTTCCTGTGGCGATGTGAAATTACGATCTAGAGTATTAAAAAAGCCCTCACCGAGGGCTTTTGTAGTGTTAATCATTCAAGATTTCTTCTTGGAAAAACTGGTGGTGCTTGATAATGCTCCAGCACAAATGATTCTTCTTCCGTTAGCGGAATTTCTAATTTGAATTTTCCGCGGTAATCCCATTCATTACTCGTTGTGTTGCCTGGTTGGTACCATGTGATACCGTCTTTTTCGGCAAGATCATGACCCATGTCATTTTTATGCAAATAAAATGATCTTATTTTCGGCAAAAGTACGGGAATGCTTTTTTTCAAATCCTCCCTCATTTCTTTGCTCAGATTCATGAATTCTTCTAATTCCACCATATCTTTACTTTTCTCATTAAAAGAAGTGGCGAATGCCGTTTCGTGCTCGATTGTCCAATCATGTACCAAGACGTTTTTTGCCTGAACACACCCTGCTCGCATTGCGCACAAAAGGAATAACTGAGAAGCACTTACCATATTATTTTTTGCCATATGACTTGTTTTTTCTTTAGATTACAAGAATATCAAAAAATGTCAAGTAATCACCCTGTTTTGATTACAAAACACCCCTCCTGTGTACAGGAGGGGAATAATACTTAACAGAGTTTGACATTGGTTTCAAATCTGCTAGTATAGCTCTCGAGGCAGTTTTAGGTCGTTTTGGTCCGCTTTTCTCCTTTTGGCCCTTATTTTTAAGGATTGAGAGAAAAAAAGCGCGATACCTCTCGGCAAGCCTCGCATTTTATCGTATGGCAAAAACATCAACTGTATATCGCGCAACGCGCGTCCCAAAGTTCTCTACGCGAGCCAAGAATCGCTGTTTTAAGTGTGGTCGCGGACGAGGATTTATGCGCGACTTCGGCCTCTGCCGAATCTGCTTCCGTGAGCTTGCCAACGAAGGCATGCTCCCAGGAGTCCGCAAGTCATCTTGGTAATCTCTACTAACTACTTTCTACTTTTTTAATCATGGACCACGTATCAAACATGCTCATAGGAATCAAGAACGCCAATCGCGCACTCCGCGAGAGCGTTGTTTTTCCTTACTCGAACTTCACGTACGCGATCGCTGACAAGCTTTCGAAGGAAGGTTTCATCGGCGCGATCTCGAAGAAGACCCGCAAAGGACGCCCAGTATTCGAAGTAGCCCTCCTTTCGACCGATCGCGAGCCAAAGGTTACCGAGATCAAGCGTATTTCGAAGTCATCCCGCCGCATGTACACAGGCGTTGCCGAGATCAAGACAGTCAAGAATGGCCGCGGAGTCGCATTTCTCTCAACCCCAAAAGGAATTTTGACCGATAAGGAAGCCCGCAAAGAACACGTCGGCGGCGAGGTTTTGTTTAACATCTGGTAAATCTATATGTCACGAATCGCAAAACTTCCAATCCCAATACCAGCAGGCACCACAGTTACTCTCACTGACGGCATTTTCACTGTGAAAGGCCCAAAGGGAACGATTGCACGCCCATTCAAGCAGGATGTTGTGGTTGTCCTCGACGACGCTTCGGTCACGCTTATGCCAAAGAACGACAAAGATATCTTTTCTCGCGCTCTCTGGGGAACATACGCTTCTCATGTAAAGAACATGATCGCCGGCGTAAACACTGGCTACGCGAAGAAGCTCATCCTCGAAGGAGTGGGATTCAAGAGCGAAGTCAAAGGAAAGGATCTTCATCTTGCTCTCGGTTTCTCTCATGGCGTAGTCGTTCCAATTCCTGAAGGACTCACTGTCACGGCTGAAAAGAACGTCATCACCACTACCGGTATCGATAAGGAAGAAGTAGGACAGTTTGCCGCAAAGATCCGAGCAATGAAAAAGCCTGAGCCGTACAAGGGTAAGGGATTCCGTTATGAAGGTGAAGTCATCCGACGCAAGCAGGGAAAGAAGGCAGCATAGCTAGAAAGTAGAAAATAGTAAGTAGAAAGTAGGAGCCCAAAAAAACTATGAAATCAAAAAACATCAAAACTGAAAAGCGAATGCGTTTGAAGAAGAAGATCCGAATGCGAATCTCCGGTGATTCTGCGCGCCCACGTCTCGCAGTCTTCCGTTCGAACAAGTTCATCTACGCTCAGGCTATTGATGATTCAAAGCAGGCAACGATCGTTGCAGCATCTGACGCCACCGAGAAGGGAACCAAGGTTGCAGGAGCTGAATTCGTAGGCAAGACCATCGCAAAGCTTTTGAAGGACAAGGGGATCACGACAGTCGTGTTTGATCGCGGAGGATTCCGCTATGCCGGTCGGGTCAAGATCCTTGCCGACGCCGCACGAGCAGCAGGACTTAACTTTTAATACATATGGCTGAACACACACCAACAACTAAACCAGCAGCAGGAGCATCACGAGGACCTTCACGAGGAGGTGCTTCAGGATCGCGCGGAGGCGCACCAACAGGTGGTGCACGCGGAGGTTCACGACGCCCTTTCACTGAGCGCGCGAAGCCTGAGTACGATCAGAAGATCCTTGCTATCCGACGCGTTACTCGCGTGGTTTCAGGAGGACGCCGAATGACCTTCTCTGTAGCGCTCGCTATCGGCGACCGCAAGGGAATGGTAGGACTCGGTACTGGAAAGGCTATCGACACATCGATGGCTATCCAGAAGGCACAGAAAGACGCAAAGAAGAACATGCTCAAGCTTCGCTTGACCAAGACGAGCTCGCTCCCTCACGACATTGAGGCAAAGTTTTCAAGCGCACAGCTTATGATGATGCCAAACCGCGGACGCGGACTCATCTCTGGTTCTGCTACTCGCGACATGCTCCTTCTTGCAGGCGTCAAAGACGTGACTTCGAAGATCAGCACCGGTTCGAAGAACAAGCTCAACATCGCACGCGCAACCATGAAGGCATTCGAGCTTGTCGGCAAGCGTGTCATCCATCACAAGATCGCAACGGAAAAAGCTGATGCAGCCGCAGATCTTGCAGCAGCAAAGGCTCTTGCTGAAGAAGCAGGACTTCCAGCGGCAGAATAACTTTCAATTATATGCAAATACATCAGGTAAAACGAAATACGAAAGAGAAAAAGCACACCCAGCTCGGCCGCGGAGGCCGTCACGGAAAGACTTCAGGCCGAGGAGGCAAGGGTCAGACTGCTCGCGCGGGTAACAAGCGCCGCCCACAGATGCGCGATGAGATCAAGAAGATCCCAAAGCTCCGTGGTTACAAGTTTGCATCGATCCAGAACGATTTCTATCCGATCAACCTTGACGCTCTTGAGTCAAAATTCAACGCCGGCGATGTTGTCAGCCTTGAAACACTCATCGCAAACAAAGTCGTCCGCATTCGCGGAGGCAAGAACCCTCGCATCAAGATCCTTGCTCGTGGAACGCTTTCAAAGAAGCTCACCGTTGAGGGATGCACCATGTCCGAGACCGCAAAGTCTGCAATTGAAAAGGCTGGCGGAACAGTAAAACAGTAAATAGAAAATAGAAAGTAGAAAATAGAAAACCAAAATACTTATGCATTCACTACTATCTACTTTCTACTAACTACTTACTAACCCATGAATACTTTTTTTCGAAAAATAAAGATAATCTGGAATGACCGATCGCTTCGCAATCGGCTCCTTATCATGCTCGGACTGCTTGTTGCATTCCGTCTTCTTGCTACCATTCCGGTTCCGGGAGTAGATCTTGCCCGCCTGCACTCTTTCTTGGCCAACAACCAGTTTTTCGGCATCCTGAACTTGTTCTCCGGAGGCGGACTTTCAACCCTTTCTATAATCATGCTTGGTGTCGGTCCGTACATCACGGCATCGATCGTCATGCAGCTCCTTACCATGATGAGCCCTCGCTTGAAGGCTCTCAATCAGGAA
>JAHFNM010000040.1 GCA_023267415.1 Candidatus Nomurabacteria bacterium | reverse complement strand
TATGCAAAATGTCGCGGCCTTCGCCTGACGGGATGGAATTATCCGCGCGGATCGAGCCTGGAAGACATCATTGCCGACAAAAAATTGTATCCCGTCACGATCCTGCCTTCATTGCCGAAAGCATTGCTTCCTATCCTTGCACAAAAGAATATTATTCTCGCACAAGACCTGCTTACGTACGAGGCAGGGGACATGGTTCGCCAATTTGGCATCACTCGCGATGTCGCGGACAAGCTCGTTGCAGAGGTTGCAGGAATGGTAGGCGTTTCTTAATTACACGATGAAAACACGAGAACATAATTCAACACTCGGCACTTTGTACGTTGTCGCCACTCCGATCGGCAATCTCGAAGACATCACGCTTCGGGCACTTCGCGTGTTCAAAGAAGTCTCGCTTATCCTGTGCGAAGACACTCGCCATTCGCGCGTGCTGCTTTCGCATCATGGCATCAGTACAAAGACCGAAAGTTATCATGCTCGCTCGAACGACGCCAAGATGAAAGGAATCGCCCATCGTCTTGAACAAGGTGAGGATGTCGCCCTCATTTCCGATGCCGGTACGCCGCTTGTTTCCGATCCGGGTTCGCCACTACTTTCATATTTGAAAAAAGAATTCGGAGACGACCTGACGATCGTAGCCATCCCTGGACCAAGCGCTCTCACGGCTGCACTCTCGATCGTTCCTGTTCCGAGTGGAAGATTTTCTTTTATCGGATTCGTTCCGCACAAAAAAGGCCGACAGACTGCTATCAAGGCTATGCGCGAAGCTGAAGACTCGACAGTATGCTACGAATCCTCGCATCGCATCGTAAAATTGCTTGCCGAACTCACGGAGTGGTATCCCGAAGCCCATGTATCCATCGCTCGCGAGCTGACCAAGCAATTCGAAGAAGTTTTGTCAGGAAGCCCGGCAGAGCTTGCAGCACTCCTTGCTGCAAAACCCGAAAAGCAAAAGGGAGAGTTTGTCGTCATCGTTAGTAAAAAGTAGGAACAATTTGGTATACTAAAAACATGAGATACATCCAAGAAAAAGTTATCATCGGAGGCGGTTTTTTTCTTATCATTCTTCCGTACACAGGCTTCCCAAGCAGCTGGAAAACAGTTTTTACTGTCTTTGCCGGTGTCGTCTTTGCTTATATCGGCCTCTTGAAATACAAAAAGATCAAGACGCAGGAACGCGAAGAGCACATGGAGATAAAGACAGAAACATTCACTGAAATAGCATAATGCAAAAAAAACAAACAGTTCAAATACGATACATGCTTTTCTGTGGAGCCGCGCTCGTCATAGCTGTCGCGGCTTATTTTGTTGTTCCTCGGATCTTCAGCGTTGCATACAACCGAGCTGATGCTGATGTCGCATCTTCTGACGGCAAACCATCAACTCCATCAAAGCCGCTTGTGCTCGACACTGTGGCCTACGATAGTAAGCTTCTTGCCTTGGCCAACAATCCTTTGCCCAAGGTTGCCACCATTTCCACCTCGGCCGCCTCAGGGAGCAAAGCCGCAACCGTTGCAACCGCTTCCACTACGGCGACGGTCCCTAAGCCTACCTTATGGCCTGTGCACGCCGCATATCCTATTGCCGGCGCACTTCTCCCATTCAATCGCATCGTTGCTTACTACGGTAATTTCTATTCCAAGGGCATGGGCGTGCTCGGACAATATCCTCCGGACGAAATGATCCGCCGGCTTACTGCCGAAGTTGCGAAGTGGAATGCTGCAGATCCAACAACCCCCGTCATTCCAGCCATCGACTATATCGCCGTCACTGCGCAGGGAAGTCCTGGCGCTGCAGGCAAGTATCGCCTCCGCATGCCTGATAGCCAAATAGATATGGCCCTTGCTCTAGCAGAGAAGGTGCACGGAATAGTGTTTCTCGAAATACAACCGGGACTTTCTACTTTTCAAACCGAAATTCCTCAGCTCGAAAAATACCTCAAGATGCCACAAGTACATCTCTCGCTCGATCCTGAATTTTCCATGAAGAGCGGAGCAAAGCCTGGCACGGAGATCGGAACCATCAGTGCCGCCGATGTGAACTGGACCGCGCAGTATCTTGCAAATCTCGTGCGCACAAATAATCTTCCGCCAAAGATCCTCGTAGTTCACCGCTTTACCATGCCGATGGTCACAAACTACAAGAGCATCGTTCCGCTTCCTGAAGTACAAGTCGTAATCGATATGGATGGATGGGGTTCGCCGGCAAAGAAGATCGGCACCTATACGAACATTGTTGCCAAGCAGCCAGTGCAGTTCACCGGATTTAAATTGTTCTACAAGAACGACTTGCGTGCACCTTCCACTCGCATGCTTACTACCGCTGACATTCTCAAACTCACTCCGCAACCAAGCTTCATTCAGTACCAATAAGTTTTTGTTTTTCTTTAGGCTATAAAAAAATCAATTGCTATACTACATGCACATGAAAACCAAAATCAAAACAAAAATTTTGTTCATTGCTGGTTCGATTGTTTTGCTCGCCGGAGTCTTTGCTCTCGGTATCTATATTGGATACGCGCATCGTCCTTCGGTCACTCGTGTTTCCTCCGTGATCGACAAAGATGTTCCTGTCGGAGTGACCGCAGATTTTGAGCCGTTCTGGAAAGTATGGAATCTCATTGACCAGAAGCATCCCGGTGCCGATGCCATCACTGCACAAGAACGCGTATATGGCGCGATAAAAGGCCTTGTAGGATCGCTGAACGATCCATACTCAGTATATTTCCCACCTCAGGACTCAAAGGATTTCCATGACACCATCAACGGAAGCTTTGAAGGTATTGGTATGGAAGTGGGTATCAAGGATAAGGTACTTACGGTCATTGCTCCGCTCAAAGATACGCCTGCAGAAAGGGCTGGAATAAAGGCCGGAGACAAAGTTCTCAAGATCGATGCCACCAGCACTAACGACATGTCTGTCGATGCTGCCGTCGATCTCATTCGCGGAGTTGCAGGTACGACTGTTAAGCTCACTATATTCCGCGATGGCGAAAAAGCTCCACGCGAGATTTCTATCGTTCGTGAGGTCATCGATATTCCAACGCTCGATTCATCACTTCGTGCAGACGGCACATACTACATTGCGCTCTATAATTTCAGCGCATCGTCGGCATCTCTCATGCAGGATGCTCTGCGTAAATTCTCTGCAAGCGGATCAAAGAACCTCATCATCGATCTTCGAGGCAACCCAGGCGGATATCTTGATTCAGCAGTAGATATGGCGAGCTTCTTCCTTCCTGAAGGGGAGACTGTGGTCACTGAAGACTTCGGAGCAAACGGCACTCCTCGCGTATACAAGAGTAAGGGATACGGCCTGCTTGATTTGAAGAATATAAAAGTTGCGATACTTGTCGACAAGGGCTCCGCTTCTGCTTCCGAGATTCTTGCTGGCGCGCTTTCCGAACACGGAGTCGCTCCGCTCATCGGCGAGACAACGTATGGAAAAGGATCGGTCCAGGAAGTCATGGATATCACCGACAACACCACTCTCAAGCTCACTATCGCAAAATGGCTCACGCCAAATGGTATCTCGATCTCCAAGAAAGGTCTTGACCCAACGATTCCTGTGACAGTCAGCGATACAGACATCGCAAATCATACCGATCCTGTACTCAATCGCGCAGTTCTCTACTTCAAGACAGGGAAATAGGTTATGTTTTTCTTCCCCTCCTTGACGAGGAGGGGAGTGAGGGGCGGTGCTTCATTTTATATGACAAATATGCAACTTTCATATAATATGGGGTCATGAAAGTCATCTTCATCAAGGACCTCAAAGGCGTTGGTTATAAGAACGACATCAAGGATCAGCCAGATGGCTACGCCCGCAATTTCCTCATTCCAAAGGGCTTTGCCGTGCCAGCGACAGCTGATGCCATCAAGAAAGTCGAGCGCGCCCAGAACGAAATTCGCGTGGAAAAGGAAGTGCAGACCGACCTCTTCAAGCGCAATCTCCAAGCCATAGACGGGACCGGCATTACCATCTCCGTAAAAGCAAACGAACACGGAAGCCTATTCAAGGCCATCCATGCCAAGGACATCGCGGCAGCGCTCAAAAAAGACCACCGCATCATCATTGCCGAAGAATTCATCAAGATCCATGAGCCGATAAAACAGACAGGAACCTTTTCTGTCGGCATCGAAGCGCTCGGAATGAAGGAGTCTATTACGGTGAATATCATTCAAGGATAATTGTTCTCAAATAAACAAAACCCGCACACTGTGCGGGTTTTGTTTATTTATTTACTGCTTAGTCTACGTGAACGATCTTCTTCATTGAGTGTGTTCCGTCGAAGTGAGTCTTGCGCTTGTTTGCGAATGAGACTTTTCCTTCCTTCATCGCGTAGATCGTGTGATCCTTGCCGAGAGCAACGTTGCGTCCGGCCATGATGACCGTGCCGCGCTGGCGGATGATGATCGAACCCGACTGAGCTTTCTCGCCGGCGTAGAGTTTTGTTCCAAGATATTTAGGATTTGAGTCCCGTAGGTTTCTCGCGGTTCCTCCCGCTTTTCGATGTGCCATATGTGAGTTTTCTTATGCTCGGGATGATTTCTAAGCGAGGGGACATCCAACGCCTATACACTCAATCTCGATATACGATATAATTAAAGTAACTTCATGAGTATACATACTTTGGCCCAAAAAATCAAGACCAGGGCAGGGGAGCATCGTCAAACCCTGGTTTTTATGGGGATTTTGGCCGGTACCGCCATTGTCTCATTTTACCTCGGTTATATCGCCCATCTGGAGAGCCATTTTGAGCCTCCTATAAGCCTCCAGGGAGCACAAAACCCTTATTCCAAGGCATATGTGGTCCAGGCAGGGCAATCCCCTGCAAAAGGGGAAATAGCTGCGATCCCGCTCTCCTCCGGAGCCTTCGTGGCTTCAAAGAATGGTAGGAAATACTATCCCGTCGGCTGCGGATCGTCCAAGCGTATCAAGGATGCGAACAAAGTATTTTTCAATACAAAGACAGATGCCGAAGCGCAGGGTTACTCAATCGCATCCGGATGCTAGAATAAGGATATGGAGAGATCTTCAATAAT
>JAHFNM010000012.1:18031-20393 GCA_023267415.1 Candidatus Nomurabacteria bacterium | reverse complement strand
CCAACATTCGCTGTGAATCGACGGGAGATGCAGACGCATTCGATCCAACCACCGGTGCAGTCACGCCAAAAAATTGCCCTGCCGGATCAAACAAGATATTCTTCAATGATCTCAAAGGTAACCATCTTGCTTACATCATCACGCTCGGTGCGCCGCTTGGCGTTGGTGCAGGCCATCAGATCATGAAGCAGCAAGGAGACGATCCTGCCACGGCGCAGCTCATCTCTCTGCCGGATGTCACGATTGATACAACCCTTTCCGGATTCACTGTGCGCGGAGCGTTGCCTTCGGGTACGGGAGGAGACACTGGTCAGCCCACTGTCGTCATTCGCCTGGCAGGAAAAGTCACCTATCAAGGAGCGGATTCAACTTTTGCCATTCAAACAAGCGTAGCGTTGCGTGCTTTGGACAATTAACATGGAACAAAAAATAACAAACAACGCAAATAAAGGATTCACGATTGTCGAAGTGCTCATCTCGCTTACGATTTTCTCCATCGCCGTGGCCGGCGTCATTACGGTGGCAGTGCAGGGAAGCCTGAATGTGAATGCCGCCCGCAACAAAGTCACTGCGAGTTATCTCGCCGATGAAGGAGTGGAGCTTATGCGTTCGATGCGCGATACGGCGGTGGTGAATGCAGGAGTGGGATTTGAAGCCGCCGGTTGGACGGCGTTTAATTCGCCGGCGTTTGCGAGCCTGTGCATCACGGCCTCATGCGATATTGATCCGACAAACAATGCCGGAAGCGATCCATATCCTTCTGCAAGCAATATTTCCGACTGTACGCCAACGGCCGGATTCTGTCATCTCTACTATGTTCCTTCGACCGGATACTATACCGGCGTCGTTACAACCCCCGGATTGACCCCATCCATTTTTTCTCGCGGCATTCGACTTACTGTCCTTAATCCCGACGAGATCCAAATCACTTCCACGGTACAATGGACTGAAGGCACTGTCGTGCAGTCAGTGACCCAGACCGAGACGCTATTTAATTGGTATATCTAGTCATGAATATATTTCCTAAAGACAACCAAACACAAAAAACAGAGCGGGGAGTGGCGCTCTTGTTCGTTATCCTTTTGACTAGTGTGCTCTTGCTCGTCGCCATCGGTATTTCCAATATTTCATTCAAGGAAGTCACGTTCTCCCTTGAGGCTCGCGATTCCGACAAGGCATTCTTCGCCGCCGATACCGGAATCGAGTGTGGACTCTATCTCGACAAGGAAGTATATTTCGACGGAAGCCTCGCCCATCCATACGAATGCAATAGCGAGACACTTACTGTCGTCTCTCCGACTCCGACCACGTACCAATTCATCGTTCCACTCGGCAACCAGTGTGTCGAGGTGAATGCCGACAAGCAATACACTCCTCCGGGCGTCATCACCGACGGCACGGTAGACCATCCGTATTACACGCAGATCTCGGCTGTGGGGTACAACGTCAAAGCCGATCCGAGTCTTGCCCCGATCAACTGCGTCTCAGGCACTATGTCTACTGCGCGCATCGTGACGCGCGCGCTGCGCATCAATTATTCAAATGGCGGGGATGGAACGACGACAACGACCACGACAACTGACACCGGCGGCATTGTCGCTCCGACCGTCGAAACTGTTTCAGTCTCGGGAATCACCAGTACGGGCGCGACATTCACTGGTACCATGTCTGACACCGGCGGGACTCCTACCGCGAACACCTACTTTCTGGTCAGCGATGGCGTGACCACGCTCTCAACTGCGCTCATTCCGAATTCGACCGGAACCTTTACCGGATCGATCAGCGGACTTTCTCCTTCGACCGCATATACATTCACAGCGCAAGCGGTTAACGGTACTTATACCGGTACCGGCTCCGCTATGCCATTCTCAACCACCGGGCCTGCCTTGTGATAGAATCTGTCTATGACAAAGAACGAGGCTCAAAAGCGCCTGGAAAAGCTTCGTGCTTCCATCGAAAAATACCGATATCACTATCACGTCTTGAACGAGTCGCTTATTTCCGAGGAGGCGCTTGATTCTCTCAAGAAGGAACTTGTCGATATCGAGGCCGAGTTTCCCGAACTCATTACCGCAGATTCTCCGAGCCAGCGCGTAGCAGGCGCCCCGCTTCCCGGATTCAAAAAAGTCAGGCACAGCGTTCCACAGTGGTCTTTCAATGATGCATTTTCCGAAGAGGATATGCGGGATTTTGACGCGCGCATGAAAAAGATGCTGGCCGAAAAATTCGGCAAGCCGACCGCTCCCACGTATACCGCCGAACTCAAGATCGATGGACTGAAGATCGTATTCACCTACGAAAAAGGGAGATTGGTGACCGCGGCCACCCGAGGCGATGGTACGGTGGGCGAAGATGTGACTGA
>JAHFNM010000012.1:0-18021 GCA_023267415.1 Candidatus Nomurabacteria bacterium | reverse complement strand
TACGAATCGGTCGATCTTGTGGCTGAAGGCGAGGCCTATATGCCGAAGTCTCAGTTTGAAAAATTGAACAAGACACAAAAGAAAAAAGGCGAAGAGCTGTATATGAATCCGCGCAACATCACCGCGGGCACCATTCGTCAGCTCGATCCGCGCATTGTTGCGGAGCGTAAGCTTTCCGTATTCGTCTACGACATTTCCGATGCCAATTTTGAAGTACCGGCAACCCAGACCGAAGAATTAAAAAAACTCCAAAAGCTCGGCTTCCGGGTCAATCCGCACTTTAAGCAGTGCAAGAACATCGATGAAGTGATCGCTTTCTGGCACAATTGGCACGACAAGAAAGAAAAGGAAGATTATCTTATCGATGGCGTGGTCGTCAAAGTCTCCGAGCGACAGTATCAAGAAGCGCTCGGCTATACCGGCAAGGCTCCTCGATGGGGAATCGCACTGAAGTTCCCGGCCGAACAAGTGACGACTGTAGTGGAAGATGTTGCTCTCCAGGTTGGACGCACTGGAGTCGTAACGCCCGTGGCGCATCTGCGTCCCGTGCTCGTGTATGGCTCGATGGTTTCGCGCGCCACGCTGCACAACGAAGATGAGATCGCTCGCCTCGGTGTACGAATCGGCGATACAGTGATTCTCCAAAAAGCGGGTGATGTGATTCCCGATATTGTGCAAGTGCTTACTGAACTTCGCCCAAAGAATTCCAAACTGTTCGTTATGCCGAAGAAATGCCCTGAATGTGGCACTCCGCTTGGAAAGCGATCGGTCGGCACCAAGGACGGTCAATCCGCTGCGCTCTATTGCGGCAACGCTCGTTGTCCGGCAAAAGACCGCCGCACCTTGTATCACTTCACAAGTAAGCATGCGTACGATATTGAGCATCTCGGTCCAAAGAATCTGGACCTTCTCCTCGATGCCGGACTCATCGCCGGTCGCGCCGATATTTTCACCTTGAAAAAAGGCGACCTCCTTCTTCTTCCGCGCATGGGCGAGAAGTCTGTCGACAATATGCTCGAAGCTATCGAGCAGGCCCGCACTGTCTCGCTCGAGCGCTTTATCGTCGGACTATCCATTCCCGAAGTGGGAGAGGAGACTGCTCGCGACTTGGCAAACCATTTTGGCTCGATTGAAAAACTGCGAAAGGCGACGCGCGCCGAGCTCGAAGCGATGAATGGCGTCGGTCCGCGCGTCGCTCAGTCACTCATCGACTATTTTGCCGACGCGCATAATACAAAAGTGGTAAAAGATCTACTCGAGCAGGTGCATATTCAAATTCCAAAGCGTACGACCCAAAGCTTCAAGCTCGCAGGACTTACTTTCGTTCTTACTGGCACGCTGCCAAATCTTGAGCGCGACGAAGCTAAGGCAAAGATATTGGCGCTCGGCGGCAAGGTGTCCTCTTCAGTGTCAAAAAACACCAGCTATGTCCTGGTAGGGGAGAATCCCGGCAGTAAATACGACGAAGCAAAAAAGCTCGGCGTCACGATCATTGACGAGAAAAAGTTCCTCGAGTTGGCAAAATAAAAAAGATCCCATCAAAAATGACAGGATCTTACAAGATGTAGCCCGGGAACTATTTTATAATGGAATTAGGTCCTTAAACCTAACTAACATCAACACCTCTTCTCCTTCGTAGTGTTTTTGCAACTGGCCGCTTTCCAAAAAAGTTAGCTGAGGACGTTTTTTGTTGGTTCTCTGAATTGGCAGCTTTTCTATTGAGAGCATTTCATTTCTACTGAAATCGTATTTATTTTTTTCATCAATAGTAGTGATTATGCTATTTCTCATTCCCTCCCACAATTCCTCAATGTCTTTCTCCCTTGCAAAACTCAAGAGATAATTTGCCTCAGCCGGAATACGATTCATTGTTTCCATTTGGGCAATCATTGACTCTTGTGTGCCTATAACGATAGGTCTTACTTCGCAGTAAGCATCGTTTTGAAGATTGTGCATCGGAAACTGTTCGTCAATTGAGGCAGGATGGTTCCATGAAAGAAAATCAGAATCATTCCTATAGTATTCTCCTGACATTTCTGATAGCTTAGCCTCAGGTTTCAGCCTATAGACTTTTATTTCCGAACGAGAGTTAATCCCATTCAGTGCTGCTCGTGCCGCCATTTCATTCAGCAGTGGTTCGATCTGCAAAAGATCTTCTTCGTTGCCTCCCTGATTTAAAATGCGTGCCAACAATAGTTCAGCGAGATTTTCTTTGTTTAGTGTGTTCATGCTATTTATTTAAAATGGTTATATTTAATTTGGATTATTCCCCACAGAAGCCATACAGCTCCTCAGGGGAATAATCCAAAACCACTTAAACTTGTTTTCAAAAAACATTTTAACCTTAAATTTATTATAGCACTTATAGATATAAAAGTCAAGTCATATGCATTGAATTCCAGCCTTGTCTTATAAGCCTCAAATTGGAGGATAGAAAATAAAATTCCCCCGCATGGTGCGGGGGAAAATGTCGTTGTCAGTCGTAAAAATACTCTTCTTCGTTTAGTCTCTTTGTAATCTGCTTCAATAGCTTGCGATTGATCTTCTTTCCGGCCTCATCGCGTCGGGGAAGGCCGTTTCTGCGAATGATCTCCTTGATTCTTTGATTATTGGTCGGGGCAACTTTTTTCTTTGCCATGGTGCGGAAATTTGAAGTTATTATGCCACTTTCCATATAAAATAAAAAGCTGCCGGTGAGGGCAGCTTTTTTAGGGATACAAATATTCGTGAGAGGGTAGGCGACCGATGGAAAGATTGGGAATCAGCATCAGCTTGAATTCTTTGTCCGATAGGGTTTCGGCGTCGATAGGATCCGTGACGACAAAGGAGCATGCTTTTTTGCTCTCTTTGTCGATGAAGACCAATCTCCATCCGCAGTCAGTGTCCTTTTCACTGCCATGCTGCCAGAATTTTCCATAGGCGGCGATTCGACTATAGTCTGCGGTTATCACCGTATGGCAGCTAAATGAAAAGCCGGTAAACTCAGTTCGAATATCGTATGTTTTTTCTTTTTCAAGCGAGAACCCTCTTTCGAACCATTCGTCCGATGCCAGGATCTTCGATATCTGTGATTGCATAGGATGTTTTTTCTTTAATATTACTACACAAAAAAACATTGTCAATGTATCGAAATCCCTTGAAAATGCTGTATACTGCCTCTGTTATGGAGCTTAAAGACATCCAACATTTGGCCCAGGTTTCCCGCATTACCATGTCCGACGAGGAGGCAATGGGTCTTTCTCGCGACCTTGAGGCGACGCTCAAATACATCGATGAATCCGAAAAGGCTCCGCTCTCGGCCGATGCAGTTGCCGTGCCTGAACACCGCAATGTGGCGCGTGAAGACATCGTCACGACCGTTTCCGGTTCATATACCGAACTTCTCCTTTCGTCTGCTGTCGCAACACAGGACGGCTTTGTGAAAGTGACCAAAATTCTATAATTATGATCGATATCACCAATCTCACAATCGAATCCGCGCATGATGCGCTCAAAAAAAGGGACTACACTGTCGCCGAACTTTGCGATGCGTATCTTGCTGTGATCAAAGAAAGGAATGCCGACATCAATGCGTATCTTGAGGTGTTCGATGATGTGATGGAGCAGGCAGAGAAGGCACAGGCAAAATTTGCCGACGGTACGGCAACGATACTCACCGGTATTCCTCTTGCTATCAAGGACAACATGCTCATCAAAGGCAAGAAGGTGACAGCGGCTTCAAAGATCTTGGAAAATTATGTCGCCTCGTATACTGCCACCGCGGTTGAAAACCTCATCAAGCAGGGAGTAGTATTTCTCGGGCGCACGAACATGGACGAGTTTGCCATGGGATCTTCTGTGCAAACGAGTGCCTATGGAGTGACGCGCAATCCTCTCGACCGCGAGCGTGTGCCAGGTGGATCATCGGGCGGTTCGTCTGCTGCTGTTGCCATGCATGGCGCGCTCGCTGCGCTTGGATCGGAAACATGCGGATCGATCCGTCAGCCAGCTGCGTGTACGGGACTCGTTGGATTCAAGCCGACTTACGGCTCTGTTTCGCGCTCCGGCCTCATTGCCATGGCCAACTCGCTCGACCAGATCTGTCCGCTTTCGCGCACAGTGGCCGATGCGGAGATTATTCACAACGCCCTCGCCTCATGCGATCCCTTGGATGGCACCACTGTCCCTATGGAGCAGCGCATCGCTAAGCCTCGTGCAAAGACAATGAAGATTGCCGTGCCGAGCGACGTGCTCAAAGGCGACGGAATGGACAAGGAGGTGCATGATGCGTTTCTCAAGTCATTTGATGTATTTAAGCAGCTTGGATATGAGATCGTGCCGATGGAATTTCCGCTGCTTCCGTATTCGCTCGCAGTCTACTATGTCGTCATGCCTTCCGAGCTTGCGACCAACCTCGAGCGGCTTGATGGTATTCGTTACGGATATCATGCAAGTGGAACGAAATCGCTTTTTGACTTCTATTCGAAGACCCGCGGAGAAGGATTCGGCACCGAATCTCGCCGCCGTATCGTGCTTGGCATGCACGCACTCCTCCATGACGGAAAATATTACCGCCAGGCCACCAAGTTGCGCGCGGCTATCACCAAGGAGCTCGATCATGCATTCGAATCGGTGGATTTTTATATCACCCCAACCGCGCCGACCTTGCCGTTTAAGATAGGGGAGAAGATGAACGATCCTGTGGCCATGTACTACTCCGATGTATTTTCCGCTCCGGCAAACCTCTCGGGTTGCCCGGCTATTGCACTTCCTACCGGCATGACGCCAGAGGGATTGCCGACCTCTGTCCAGATCACGGCACCACGATGGGAAGACGAAAACCTTTTTGCTATTGGCAAGGAGTTTGAGCGCATCGTATAATAGAGGTAGATGAACAATCTCTTCACTCAACCGCTTTTCGAACCAACCAGTTCGAATACGAATTCTTTTCTCGACGGCATACTGAACTTGCTTCACGGCAACGCCTCTTTTTTTACGGTCAGTCCCGTCATCTACTTCATTTCGTATGTGCTGTCGTTCTTCGGCATCACTATGATCATCTACTGTCTCGTCCGCATGGTGGAGATCGACAACGAAGAGCATGCGCACCTCAAGCATGCCTGCGAGGAATTGCAGGCCAGAGGCAAGGATGTAAAGCGCAACGAGCGCTGGGATCATATTCAGGATCTTATCAATTCGCCCAACCATTCCGATTGGCGCTTGGCCATCATCGAGGCCGATAGCGTTCTCGACAGTTTGCTTGAGGCTCGGGATATCCCAGGCGGAGGCATTGCCGAGAAGCTTAAGAATATTTCTCCGGGAGATCTCAGTAGCATACAGGCTGCATGGGAAGCCCACCTGGTCCGCAACCGCATCGCCCACGACGGATCCGACTACGAGATCACCCAAGTATTTGCAAATCGCACCATCCAATTGTACGAAGTCGTTTTTCGGGAGCTGGGGTTTATATAGCAAGGCAAGGTTGCTTTTTCGCGCTTTTTTAGTACAATGGTCAAGCGTCGATGTGGCGCTTTTTCATTTAGACAATGATTAGCTTTGCATAAGTGTTCCCTTATACGCGGGGTAGAGAAGTGGTATCTCTGGAAGGACTGATAGAGCGAATAACACCAAGGTTATGAGCCAAAGTCGGAGAAATCAAATCTATATTCTTGCAATACACGCGGGGTAGAGAAGTGGTATCTCGTAAGGCTCATAACCTTAAGACAGCCGTTCGATCCGGCTCCCCGCAACACGTTTGTAAATAGAATGTCGGGGTAGCTCAGTTGGTAGAGCACAGGACTCATAAGCCTGGGGTCGCGAGTTCAATCCTCGCCCCCGACACCATCGGAAAATCCGAGAAAATGCAGTCGTAGCTCAACTGGTTAGAGCACTCCCCTGTCACGGGAGAGGTTACGGGTTCGAGCCCCGCCGACTGCGCAGATACAAAAATACCTGGCCGGAGAGGAGCAAACTGCTTTGCTCCGTGCGGGGCTCGAAAGACTTTTCATTATTCGCTTGCGAATTGAAAAGTACCTGGCTAAGTAATAGCCGAGCCCCGCCGACTGCGCCAAAAGGGAGACCATGCTACCATGTGAGATATGTCCATTTTTCGCATTCTCGGCATTGTCTCGGGCTGTGTGTATGTGATTGCCTACCTGCCCTATGTGCTTTCAATAATAAAGAAAAAAACCAGGCCCCATCCTGTAAGTTGGGTTCTCTGGGCACTTATTGGTGGAGTGACACTCTTTCTGTATTTGCGCATCGGAGCGCACGAAACAGTCCCGCTAGCGGTTCTCAATTTCATTCTTCCACTCGCAATTGCAATAGTATCTGTGCGATACTGGAAGGGCGGACTTTCGCGGTTCGACAAGATTTGTCTGGCGCTTTCTCTTGCCGCCGTCATAATATATGCAGTTACTCATGATGCGACCCTGGCCTTGTCATTCAATCTGGTAGGTGACTTCTTTGCCTTTTTACCGACACTCAAAAAAGCATATCTTGATCCAGCTTCCGAAGACGGTCTCACTTGGATTTTGATTTTTATCGGGAATTGTCTCTCTTTGGCCGCAGCTTTCGCTCGTCCAAGCTACGGAATCTTGATATTTCCGGCGTATCTCACATTCTTCTCGATTCTCATGTGCGTCTTCATTTTTCGCGGAAGATTGAAAAAAGCCTGATAATCTAGTAGTATTGCCAAGTCGGCCCTAAGGCCGACTTTATAGAACAAAAGCCGTTGTAGCTCAGTTGGTAGAGCACGTTCTTGGTTATTGAATAGCCCACAAGCGGGGAAACCTGCTCGCGAATCCCGAATTACGGTTAAAGCCCTGCAAAATGGGTAAGACCGTGGCGAAGCACATGTTTGTGCTTCGCCCGAACGACTGACAAGGGACGCTACGTCGAAAGATATGCGTAAGATACAGTCTAGCCCTCTTATAAGCTCAAGCGAGCGAAACTGAGGTAGAAAGCGAAGAACGAGGTCTCCGGTTCAATCCCGGACAACGGCTCCCTTTTCCTTGAAATGATTTTTAAAATACGACCACTTTTGTTTTTGTAATTGGTCGTTTTTTGAAATATAATTACAGCATGTCGAATCCTAAAAAATCGAGAACACCATGTTTGTATTGTGGCAAAGAACCGGCGCGTGCATACTATAAGTATTGCACTAATGCCTGTCAGGTTGCATATCAAAGAAAAAATTATATTAAAAAATGGAAGGAAGGAAAGATTCATGGGTTGCAGAATACAGGAGTAGTTTCCACGAGCGTTAAAATATATTTGCGTGATAAGTTTGGCGATAAATGTTGTTTGTGTGGGTGGTCGAAAAAGAACATGAAGACAGGAAAAGTTCCTCTTGTGGCCGATCATATTGATGGTAATTGGAGAAATAATACCGAAGATAATTTACGTTTGATTTGTCCAAATTGTGATTCTCTTACTCCAACATATTCTGCTCTTAACAAAGGTAACGGAAGAAAAAATCGTTCAATGAGTAAAAGGGTTAAGGAAGCTCGCTTGTTTGTTAAAAAGATAAAATAAGCCACCCTAGCTCAGTTGGTAGAGCAACCGCTTCGTAAGTGGTAGGTCCGGAGTTCGATCCTCCGGGGTGGCTCAAGAAAAAAGCAATGAAAAAACCTCCGAATTTCGGAGGTTTTTTGTATTTTTTGATGATGAATTTATATGCCAAACGCTTCGTTCAGGTATGCTTCAACATTTTTTACCTTACCCGCTGTAAGTGCTGATTTTACAAAATTCAGCATGAACGCATTTGATATTTTCTTGTTCAGTTCCCGCAGCTCAGCGACATAAAGCATTAAATTATATTCATATTCACTCGCATAGTGATTGAAGCATTCCTCCAGAAAAGATTTTTCCATTTCAATGCCGGAAAATTCGCAGAGTCCGACATATGCCGCTATATTATATGTTGCACGGGCGTTCTGAAGTTCCCTTTGTAGGATACTTTCTGGTAATTTCGCCTCGAGCAATTGATAGAGACTTATCATGTCCGAAACAGACATTTCTTTTTTAAGGACAAGAGTCTCCGCTGCTTCAAAGATCTTCTTTCTTGGTATTTTCGCTTCTGCTTTCGTATATGCATACACTGATGAAGGCAGGTATCCATTTTTGATTGCATTCCTCCCACAAGCCAGGAATTGATCCCTTGGGATTTCTTTGCCTGAGATGTGTATATAAAGATAAGCAGCTTCCATGAGCGGAGCAAGGCCTAATCGTATATATGCTTTGACTACTTGCATCCAGGCATATTCAGGGACTTCTTGTCCGGCGTTCCTCTCGTTCTGAAGGAAGATAAATGCTTTTGAAACAAGCCTTTGATTGCCATTCGCATGTTTCAGGAGGTACATTGCTATCTGTTGGCGGGGAGTTCTTACCCCTGGGCTTTTTTGAGTTATTGCCATAACAATTTTTGTTAAAGGGTGACTTTTTAGATTCTTCGTTACAATACTATGATTCCAATAAAAATCAAGGTATTCGAAATGGAGACGTTCTGGCTTCTATTTCTGCTATAATCCTCAAATATGGAAGCACCTAACCTTGACGCCCGCATCCTTGAAATCGAAATCGCCATGGTTGGGGCGGATTTTTGGGCTGACAAGGATATGGCCCAGGCGATGATCCGTGAACTTGGCGAATTGAAGGCCAAGAAAGAGGGAGCCGCGGTCTTCGACCGCGGCTCCGCCATCATTACCATCATCCCCGGCGCTGGAGGTGACGATGCAGAAGACTTCGCTCGCATGCTGTTCGATATGTACGTCAAATTCCTCGCCCGCAAGAATCTTTCATACGAAGTCATTCATTCGCATCCCAACGACCATAACGGCTACAAGAACATTTCATTCGAAGTCGGCGGCAAGAATGCGTACGGCATGCTCAAGCGGGAGAGCGGAGTGCATCGTCTCGTTCGCACCAGTCCGTTCAATTCCAAAGGCAAGCGAAGCACTAGCTTCGCTCTGGTTGAAGTCATTCCAAAGATCGGAAAGACGGCTATGCCCGAACTTGCTGATGGCGATGTGGAAGTGGAATTTGCTAAGGCTGGCGGTCCGGGCGGGCAGAATGTGAACAAGCGCGAAACAGCCGTGCGCATCCTGCATAAGCCGACAGGTATCTCGATCCTTGTGCGCGAAGAGCGCAGCCAGGAACAGAATCGCGAGCGCGGAATGGAGATCTTGCGCGGAAAGCTTTTCAAGAAAGCCGAAGACGAACACAAGAGTCTTGTTGAGAGTATGCAAAGCACGCGTGGCACGGAGATCGAGTGGGGGAACCAGATCAGGAACTATGTCCTCCATCCCTACAAGCTCGTCAAAGACCTTCGCACTGGCGTAGAAACTAGCGATACCAAGGGCGTTCTCGACGAAGGGGATCTGGATATGTTTATCGAAGCAGAGCAAAAGCTTTAGATCTTTTTGATATGGATACTATGAAAGATGCAATCATAATTTTAGCCGGAGGAATAAACAATGACGGTTCTTTGCCGGAGTTGACTAAAAAGCGTGTTGAAAAAGGAGTAGATTTATACAAAGAAAAAATCGCTTCAAAAATAATTCTGTCCGGAAATTACGGCTTTTGGCTTGATTATGCAAAAACCATACCTCCACGCTCTGAAGCGGAGGCGATGAAAGAGTATGCTGAGTCTCTCGGGGTTTCCACTCCAGATATCATTATGGAAAGATCATCAAAGGATACGATTGGCAATGCCTATTTTACAAAAGTCGACATTTTGGAAAAAAATAATTGGAAAAATATCGTAGTAGTGACATCTCTTTTTCATTTACCTCGAACAAAGCTTATTTTTGATACAGTGCTTGGTCCTGAGTATTTGATTGATTATGTTCCCGCAGATGACAGATTGGGAGAAGAAGAAAGAACAGCCCGATCGGCAGGAGAGCAAAAGACGACCGAGCTCCTGAAAAAAACGCTTCTCATCATGAGTCCAGGAGATACCGCAGCTGTTGGGGAATTGCTCTTCAAAAAACATCCTGGCTATTCGGTCAACCCCGAAATATCGTTTGAACAACTCAAGCAAATGCTTGGCCGATAAGAAATTGTTTTTACCCCGCCTACATGCAGCGGTAGGATTTTTGAATATGCTATAATGGCACTTGTGTTTGCAGTTCACTGCTTTCGACCAATCACCACCTACTTTCTAGATCATGATCTACTTCAACTCAGTCAAAAAAGAATACCCAAAAGATACGGTCGCTCTTGAAGACATTACGCTCTCCATCAACGCCGGAGAGTTTGTCTCCATTGTCGGTCACTCCGGAGCAGGGAAGACCACGCTCATCAAGCTCATCCTTGCGGAAGAGTCGCCAAGCGAAGGCACGGTGTTCTTCGAATCGCTCGACGTCAACCGTTTGAAGAATCGTCAGCTTACCGAGCTTCGCCGCCGCATCGGCACGGTCTTTCAGGATTTTAAACTTCTTGGCAACAAGACTGCATACGAAAACATTTCCTTTGCCATGGAGGCTTCGGGTAAGACCGACGAAGAGATCGCAGCGGACGTTCCGCATGTGCTGGACCTTGTCGGACTTCTGGAAAAGCGCGAGCATTTTCCCGGACAGCTCTCGGGTGGAGAGAAGCAACGCCTGGCCATTGCCCGTGCCATCATCAACCAGCCTGAAGTCATCATCGCCGACGAACCGACCGGCAACCTCGATCCGATCAATACATACGAGATCGTGCAGATCTTGAAGAAGATCAATGATCTTGGCACTACCATTATTCTCACCACTCACAACCGGGGTGTCGTGGATTCTATCGGCAAGCGGGTGATCACCCTCGAGAAGGGCAAGGTCATACGCGACGACAAGGATGGGAGATATATGATCTAGCCGCAGGCGCCTAAAACTTTCAGCTTTTACTTTTTTACTTTATACTCAATACACATATGCCAATGGTCAATTTTAAGCGAACAGTTCGAACCGGATTTCTCAACTTCATGAGAAACGGCATTGTCTCTCTCTCGTCTGTGATCGTGATGACCATCACTCTCTCCGTGCTCTCTGGTGTTCTTCTTTTCCAGCATGTGCTTGAGACAACGCTTGTAAACATCGAGAACAACGTAGACGTAGCTGTGTACTTTGTTCCCGGTGCCGATGAGCCCACCATTCTTTCATTGCAGACGCAGGTAAATGCGCTTCCTGAGGTGGCAAGCACCGACTATGTCACCGAAAAGGATGCCCTAGCGGATTTCCGTGCTCGCCATGCCAATGATACGACTACGATCCAAGCGCTCGACGTGCTCGACCAGAATCCTATTGGCGGACTGCTTGAGATCAAAGCCAAGGATATTTCTCAATACGAAAGCATTTCCAATTTCTTTGCAGACACCGGCACGCTTGGCACCGGCACGGCATCCATCATCGATCATGTCGACTACAACAAGAACAAAGCCGAGATCGACACGATCAATGGAATCCTCAAAAAAGGACGCTCACTTGGATTCCTCCTTATGCTCGTCCTCATTGCGCTTTCAGTTGTCGTCACTTTCAACACCGTTCGACTTGCCATCTACTTCGCGCGCGAGGAGATTTCCGTCATGCGCCTCGTAGGAGCTTCGAGAGGCCACGTGCAGGGACCGTTCGTCATCGAAGGCACGCTCTACGGTATTGTCGCCACACTGCTCACTCTCGTCATATTCCTGCCCATCACATACTGGTTCGGCAAACACATGACCGATTTCTTCCAGGGTATCAATCTTTTCACCTACTACCTCACGCACATCTATGAATTTCTCATTGTTCTTGTGGTGTTCGGTGTGGGCGTTGGAGCACTCTCGAGTTTCCTGGCAGCCAGAAAATATCTGAGGGTGTAAAGATCAAAAAACGTTCGCATTCACTACTACCTACTTACTACTATCTACTTTCTAGCTCATGTTTTTCACCAAAAAGACGGAAGAAAATCCAAAATATATTTTCGTAGTGGGAGGAGTCATCTCCGGGGTTGGAAAGGGCATTACGGCTAGCTCGATCGCCAAGATCCTGCAGGATCGCGGCCTGAAGATGACGGCCATCAAGATCGATCCGTACATCAACCTTGATGCCGGTACCATGAATCCGACCGAGCACGGCGAATGCTTCGTTCTCGACGATGGCGATGAGACTGACCAGGACATGGGCAACTACGAGCGCTTTCTCAATACCGATCTTTCGCGCATCAACTACATGACTACTGGACGCGTCTATGAGACGGTGATCCACAAGGAACGCAATCTTGAATACAAGGGCAAGTGCGTGGAAGTGGTTCCGCACATTCCAATGGAAGTCATTGACCGCATTGAAGCTGCGCAGAAAAACGCCGAAGCAGATGCTGTGGTGATCGAGGTGGGAGGAACGGTAGGCGAGTACCAAAACATGCTCTTTCTTGAAGCAGCCCGCATGATGAAGCTTCGCCATCCCAAGGATGTCGCGTTCGTCATGGTTTCGTATCTTCCTGTGCCGTCCAAGGTCGGTGAGATGAAGACCAAGCCGACTCAGCATGCAGTCCGCACGCTGAACGGTTCTGGAATCCAGCCTGACATCATCATTGCTCGTTCAAACGATCCTCTCGATGAAAAGCGCAAGGAAAAGCTTTCGCTCTTCTGCAACATTCCATTTGGCCGCGTTATCTCCGCTCCGGACGTCGACAGCATCTACGACATTCCTGCCAATTTCGAGAAGGAACATCTCTCCGATATGCTCTGCGACATTCTCTTTATGACTTGCAAGAATTCCCGCATCAAGAGTGCCGAAGAGTGGGATCTCTTCACCAATCGTATTCACTCATCAACCGATGAAATCAATATTGCTGTTGTTGGAAAATATTTTGATACTGGCAATTACGTCCTTTCAGATGCATACATTTCCGTGATCGAAGCTATCCGCCACGCCTCGTATGGCCAGAACAGGAAGCCCGTGCTCACCTGGATCAACGCCGTTGATTTCGAGGCAGATCCAAAAAAAGTACAGGAACTTTCCAAATATGATGGCATCATCGTGCCCGGAGGATTCGGAGCCCGTGGCATCGAAGGACTCATTTCCGTCATTCAATATGCACGTGAGAACAAGATCCCGTACTTTGGCCTTTGTTATGGAATGCAGCTTGCTGTGATCGAGTATGCCCGTCACAAGCTCGGATGGAGCGATGCTAGCACTCGCGAGGTTAATCCAAGCGCTTCGCATCTCGTCATCGACATCATGGCATCGCAAAAGAACAAACTCGATGCCAACAATTATGGAGGCACCATGCGTCTCGGTGCATACGAGGCATATATCGGCAAAGACACGATTGCTCGGGAAGCATATGGATCCGAAACCGTTTCCGAACGCCACCGCCACCGTTACGAAGTTAATTCAAAATATGTGGCCGATATTGAAAAGGCCGGACTGGTCTTCTCCGGAAAGTCTCCCGACGGAACGCTCATGGAGATTGCCGAATTGCCGAAGAGTGTGCACCCGTTCTTCCTCGCCACGCAATTCCATCCTGAGTTCAAGTCGCGCCCGCTCGCACCGCACAAACTATTCACTGCTTTCGTAAAAGCTGCAATCGAAAGAAAGAAATAAGACTAACAAAAAAACACCCGCTCGGGTGTTTTTTTGTTAGTCTTCAATGCTCTTGTCTCTCGGTTTTGCATTTTTGATGATTTCCATTACCTCGTCGTCGCTGTCGGTGATGGTAAAGATAGATATATCCTCGGCGTTTATTGTATGGAATTTTTCAAACAGTATTGTCTTAAAGATATTTTCCAGCGGGTTCCAAAAGTCGCTGCCATAGAGGATGACGGGAATCCCGGAGAGTTTCTTTGTTTGAAGAAGTGTGAGCTGCTCGAAACATTCATCAAGAGTGCCGAATCCTCCAGGGAAGAAAATGAAAACTTCGGAAGAGAACGAGAGCGACATTTTGCGCGCAAAAAAGAAGTTGAAGGGGATCTCGTCGGTAATGTACGGATTGTTCCGTTGCTCCATCGGAAGCTTGATCGTGAGCCCCACGGACTTTCCTCCGGCCTCGTATGCTCCGCGGTTGCCCGCTTCCATGATACCAGGCCCTCCTCCTGTGACGATCGTAAGCCCGAGTTCCTTTGAGATTCGTTCCGCCAGAGCGCGAGCTTTTTCGTAATATTCATCTCCCTCATTGAAGCGTGCCGATCCGTAAAAAGTCACGGAATTTGTATATTGTTCCATCTCCTTTATTCCTTGCTGGAGCTCTTCGTTGATTCGGCAAATGCGGATGCCATCGGGAGTCGTTCCATCAATGTTTTTGCAGAGAGCCTTGATTTCGTCAGGCGTCTGATGGTGGTGGGATAGCACATTCTTATTGATTGGCTGGTCTGTCATGATGGAGTAATTCTATCATAAAAGAGAATCCCTTGAAAAAACCCTTGTTTTGCGGTATTGTACTTGGGTTATACCGTATTGCCAGATCGTCTAATGGTAGGACTTATCCCTCTGGAGGATAGTATCTTGGTTCGAGTCCAAGTCTGGCAGCAAAACAGTGAGAGTGACCGAGACGCCTTATTTTGCAACTTAGTTCGCAAAATTTCGGTTCGAGTCCGAGACACCTCAAAAATTCGGAATTTGTCCGAATTCACAAAAATACCCTCGTAGCTGAGGGTATTTTTGTTTCTCCGGAAGTTCGAGTCCAAGTTCCATGTTTTGCACTAAGCATGATGGAGCGGCGTGCTATAATGAAGGTCAACTTTAATAATTATGCCTTCCCGATTCATCGCGCAAGCGATTTCCAATAGGAACTAATCCTGGCTGTCCGGAAAAGACATGTCTCAAAGATGTGGATGCTCTTGCTCCTCGTTGACCAGCACGGTAACGGTGTGCTCGAAGTTCGCATTCCCGAACCTGTTCCACGAACTGCTCGTGTCTGTGTACGAATTTTTCAGACGTAACGTCTGGTAAATCACGACCTGCATGTTATCGTCGTCAAGATTGTCCAGTATATTGTCGCTGAGCTGAAGTGATTTAGCTTAGAGGTCGATATTATTAAAGTAATTTCGGGAAGGCTCGCGGCTCACGTCGCCGGCCTTTTCGCAGGATACGATGAAAGACATGACAAAGTGGCTCAAGGAGTTTAAAACCTTTTTGAAGACTCTGAAATCTGTGCTTTTTGAAGTTTTCCTTCTGTTTCTTTTTGTCATGGAAATGATACATAGGATCAGGGGAATTCTTCAGCTGTACCTTCGAACTCATCGTCTTGTATTCGTACAGGGCGATGTTTTTGTTTATGAAGAAAATAATTACCCACAGAAAAATCAATAAGAAAATCGATACGCTCGATCATCTGATCGCTACCCTCGACATTAAGGATGGTGTTTTTTACCATTGTGTCGAAAACGCGGCTGTTCTTTATAGCGAAATCAAGCTTGTAAAGAAGGATGGGAAAACCCGACTCATCAATGCGCCTCAGAAAAAGCTCAAGATCATCCAGCGACTTCTGCTTGATAAGGTTTTCTCGGGGATAAAATTACTACCATGCGTCTATGGATTTTCTAGTTCAACGTCTGTCGTCGCCAATGCAAAAGTGCATTCAAAAAGCGACCATCTTCTTAATCTGGATCTTCAAAACTTCTTTCCAAGTGTTCATATGGAAAGAGTAAAGGGACTATATGCAGATATCGGACTAGGGAATATAGCAGCCGTCCTTTGCAGGCTTACCACCCTTGAGCATCAGTTGCCACAAGGAGCGCCGACCAGCCCTTTTCTAGCGAGCTTGGCGCTTACGAATTTGGATCATCGGCTTTATTCTCTTGCCAGAAAGAACAATCTTTTTTACACTCGGTATTTCGACGATCTTTCTTTTTCCGGTGGCAAGCGCGTTACGGTCATCGAAAAGGATATCCTCCGTATCATTGTTGAAGAAGGATACAAAACCAAGAAAAGCAAACGAGCTTTGTACGAGAAGGGTGAGACAAAAGAAATTAACGGTATCTGCGCGCTAAAAGGAAAACTTTTTCTTAAAAATACGGATGAAATTTTAGGGTACATAAACGATCTGGCTACTTACGGCCTCGAGAGATTGCAGACAGCAAATCCCATTAAGGAGTGCCAGTCGCTGAAAGGGAAAATCGCGTTTTTGAAACAGGTCGATCCTGTGCGCTCATTAGAACTGGAAAACGCTTTTCTTAAAATTAAATGGTAGTGTTAAAAGTTAAATTATTTCTAAACTCCTATAATCTGTTAATTTGACAGATTATATTTTTGCTGTTAGTTTGAAGAAAACTTAACAACATGAACAATGGAAAAAAGAATGATTACTCGTCAAAAGAGCTACTGATTCTCATAGATTATCGCTCACAATTTTACTCGTCTACCCTTGAAAGAGGGGCATCGCTGGATCTCGAACAGATCAAAAATGGATTTGAAGAAAAAGGATATCATGTTTCCGTAAAACAGTATGGCGAGGTTGATTTTGACGGACAGAACTACAAGGACACTCTTGTCCTGTACAAATCCTCAGAAGACCCATCGTTACGGTATAAAGACTACATCGAAGACATCCTTTTAGGCTTGCTGTATCAAGGAGCGATTCTTATTCCTGATTTCCAATACTTTCGTGCTCATCACAACAAAGTATTTATGGAGATCATGCGGAGTTCGCTCAAAGAAAAATTTGGAATGCCCTCGGCGAAATATTACGGAACATACGAAGAATACCTACAAAATTATTCTCCGGCATCATACCCAATAGTATTCAAGACAGCGGCAGGCTCAAAAGGAAGTAACGTGTTTATTGCCCGCTCAAAGAAAGAAGCGGATAAGATTGCGAAAAAAATCTCATCGACCCCGTCGAGCTTTAATCAAAAATTGGAGCGCGAAAACTTGATTGATAAAAAAGGCTTTTTGCCGATATCAAACAACAGGGGTAAGTTCATTGTTCAGGATTTCGTCGGAGACATACCCGGTGACTACAAAATAGTTGTCTATGGAGGCAGGTATTTTACCTTCTATCGAGAGAACCGATTAAACGATTTTCGGGCGAGCGGTACCCTGAATTACACCTTTATCGATGAATTGCCCGACGCAGTCTTGGATTTTGCAAAAAGTGCCTTTACTTATTTTGATGTTCCGTTCATCTCGATCGATGTTGGCTACGACGGAAAGCAATGTTATCTGTTTGAGTTCCAATTTGTAGAGTTCGGGCAACGCGCGGTTCAACGCTCCAACTGTTATTTCCAGAAGTCTGGAGATACATGGGTTCGTGTAGAACAAAAAAGTAAGGCGGAAATTGAGTTTGTTAATTCTATTCACGAGTACATTCAAAAACAAAAAGGAGGTGAAAATGCTTAAGAGAATAATTCTCACGCGACATGGGCAATCCTTGGAGGATATTGACCCAACCCTGCACAACATCAACAACGGAAAGATTGCTGAGTTGACCGACATAGGAAAAGAACAGGCCAATCAGCTCGGTCTGAATCTTAAAAATATGATTCCGCAAGCTGAAAATTTCAACGTGTATGTTTCTCCTGCGCTCAGGGCGCAAGAAACATGGGCGATCCTATCGACTCATATCACGCCATCGCAAAATGCTGTTACTGATTCAAGGATCAGAAATCTGAATTGGGGTAACATTACACTTGAAAACAGGGCAACGGTTGAGGCTCAGCGTTATGAAGCCGGAGTATTGAATTTCACCTTTCCTGAAGGTGACCATACACCAGATTATGTAAGCTCGCTGAATGACTTTATCGAAAGCGTAGTCGCTCCATCCAAAGTTCATGATTCGGAAGTTAGCACGCTGTTGTTTATCACGCATGGGTTTGCCCTTAGGGTCATTCTGAAATACTTGCTCGCTTTGAGCGAAAAGGACTTTCAGTGGCTCAGAAATCCACCGAACTGCTACACAATTGAATTGGTCTATGATCCAGTCACCGATTCTTTCAGTTCGGAGGAACCCTTATTAAGAATGGATCCTATTTAGATTAGAAAAAGCCCCACAATTTGGGGCTTTTTTGCTATAATGGCCGAATATGGAAAAAATAACCACCCTGTCAGATTCGGACATCTTTCCCCAGAAAGAAATCGTCCCTGTCACCGA
>JAHFNM010000039.1 GCA_023267415.1 Candidatus Nomurabacteria bacterium | reverse complement strand
GTTGTCGTAAAGGATTTTCTTTCCTCTTTTGTATAATAAAAAACACGCTCGGAAGCGTATTTTTGAATAACTGTTTTAGCTTTATGCAATTTTGTTTCTCTTCGATAAGACATGAATGATGAGTCTGATTGACTCTCTTGTCAAAGCCTTTACCATGTAGTATTCGACTCGTTTGTCAGCATTTGCTCTTTCCATTTCTTTTCGGTCTACGGAAGTTGATAGCATGTGAAATAAATAATCCTTTCCAACATTTGGTTTTTGCTGGAATGCCCGGTCTAAGAATTCCCATCCCGTCCAAGGGGTCATTGTGATATCCACAAGCGCGATCACTTTCGCTTTGGCGCGTAGCTCGTTTTTTGAAAGGAAGGTTAATGCGTCATTCGGATCTTCATATGCGTGAATTGAAGATTCTAATATGCCCAGACGCGATAATATCCGACGAACGTTTTCGATGTGGAAAAGATCATTGCTGACAATCATGAAATCTAAGTTTGGAAGTTCCATAACCAAGTTGTTTTATGTGAGATTTTCATTATTTAATCATACTTAAATGACTAAGTCAATTAAGCATATTTTGTTGAAAACGCGTTCGCAGGTATAATCGGCTCTGTATGGAACACACATCTCTCTACCGCAAATACCGCCCTGAAGCCTTTGTCGACTTGGTGGGTCAGGAACATATCGTGGCAGCGCTTGAGGGAGCGCTCAAGGCGGACAAGATCGCGCATGCGTATCTTTTTTGCGGCAGTCGAGGAACAGGCAAGACGACATCGGCCCGGATCGTAGCGAGCGCACTCGGATCGAGCCCGAGCGATATCTATGAGATCGACGCGGCCTCGAACAATGGTGTGGACGACATTCGCGAACTCCGCGAGAATGTCGGCACGCTTCCTTTTGATTCAAAATACAAGGTCTACATCATCGACGAGGTGCACATGCTTTCGAAGGCCGCATTCAATGCGCTACTGAAGACGCTTGAAGAGCCGCCTGCCCATGTGATTTTTATTCTCGCTACGACTGAACTAGAAAAAGTGCCCGACACGATCGTGTCGCGTTGTCAGACCTTCATCTTTCGCAAGCCATCAGAAGCCGTACTCCGCACCGTGATCGAAAAGACTGCAAAAGCCGAGAAGGCCAAGCTTGGCGCCGGCGTTTCGAATCTTATCGCCCTGCTTGCCAATGGATCTTTCCGTGATGCGCTCGGCACGCTGCAGAAAGTGATTACGGCTACAAAAGGGGAAGTGACGCTTGAAGATGCGGCGCGCCTGACCGGCGCGCCGCCTGTATCGATCGTTCACGACATCATTGAATCGATAGCCCGCGGAGCACTCTCCGAAGCGCTCATGACCGTGGAAAAATCCCGCGCATCGAACATTGCGCCGAAGACATTGCTCGAACTCGTGCTTCATACGTTCCGCCGAATACTGTTGCTGAAAGTTGCACCGGCACTTTCAAAAGGGGAGATCGATGGACTTTCCGAAGAAGAAAAGGAATTCATCACCCGTCTTTCAAAGATGGAGTCGGCGCACCTTAATTCGCAAACTTTGCTCACGCTTCTTGATGCACTCGCGCTACAAAAGCACGCGTTCATCGACGAATTGCCGCTCGAGCTCGCCCTCATCAAAATTCTGGGCGACTATAAATAACTTTGCATAATTGTTCACCCGCTCCCTTAAGGTTGTTTTTTGGCCTAAAAAACGATAAGCTGTAGCCTGTAAATATATTGCATTTAAAGCTGGGGGATCGTCTAATGGTAGGACTCCTCCCTTTGAAGGAGGCTATCTTGGTTCGAATCCAAGTCCCCCAGCTTTGAATAGAATTTATTATTAAGTTATTATTTTTATGATCAAACTCAATCCATATCTCAATTTCATGGGCAAGACGGAAGAAGCTTTCAATTTTTATAAGTCAGTTTTTGGCGGCGAATTCGTCATGATGCAGCGCTTTGAGAACGTGCAGAACTTGCCGGAAAAGGAGAAGATGAGCCCGGAAGATTTGAAGAAGATCATGCATGTGTCTCTCATGATCGGCAACGAAGTATTGATGGCGACCGATGCGCTCGAATCGATGGGCCACACACTCACTGTGGGCAACAACGTGAGCCTTTCGCTCAGCGTGGACTCCAAAGAAGAAGCGGACAAATTGTTCAACGCACTCCTTGTAGGCGGAAAAGTCGCCATGCCGATGACAGACATGTTCTGGGGCGCATACTTTGGAATGGTGGACGATGCCTATGATATAAAGTGGATGATCAGCTTCGACAAGAATCATCAATAGATCGGCATTTTTGAAAGACCCCCGGATATTTGAATCCGGGGGTCTTTGCATGTATAGTATGGACACAAGGGCATTTTGCCTCTCAAAACCATGAAGCTCATCAGTAACTCAACCATCCGCGAATATCAGGATTTCATCAAAGCGGTGTATGGCAAATCGAATGCCCAGCACTTCAATTCCGATGACATGTTGGTCAATGTGGAGCGCTTTCTCATGCGTGCGATCAAAGGCATTCGCAAGGAAGACAAGGCTAAGACCATCGAGAACGTCTTCATCTCCATGAGCTGGTTCATGTCGCTCATGAATCAGTACCATATTGATGTTGAGGATATCGTTTGGAATCGTTTCCCGTACCTGTGCTCGTATTGCGGAAGCGTGCCGTGTTCTTGCAAGAAGGTTAAAGTTGAGAACCGTAAAGCCATTGTTGTCGACGAAAGCAAGCGTCCGCATACGATTCGCGAGTTCCAGACAATGTTCTGGAAAATATATCCCCCAGAAGGCCGCACTCCGGAGCATGCCGGTATTCACCTCGCGGAAGAGATGGGAGAATTGTCCGAAGCATTCCTTGCATTCAAAGGCACTCACAGCGATGCTGACTTTGCCAATATCATTCTCGAATCATCGGATCTCGTATCCTGCTTCTTCAGTGTCTGCAACTCGTTCGGTATCGATATCGCCGACGAGTTCTCAAAGCGCTATTCGGAAAACTGTCACATCTGTCACGAGCTCCCGTGCTCCTGTACCTTTTCATACATCATGGCGTATAAGTCATAATGAATGTTTCGAATCCTCCCGAGCCGGGAGGATTTTGGTATAATGGGCATATGACACAAAAACACATTTCAATCGCCATACCTATCATTTTGTTGGTTATAATTTTAGGCGTTTTTGCCGTGCGTTACCATGTATTTGCACCGGCGACTGACACCACACCGCCTTCAGGGCAGATTCCAGCAGCAGGTCCGGTCGTGCTTCTTGGCGCCATGGTATGTCTCCCTCATATCAATACGGAAGGTCCGCAGACACAGGAATGCGCATTTGGGTTGAAGGACAACAATGGAATCTACTATGCTCTTCATGATTCTGATCCGACGTATACAACAATCTCAGCTGCACCAATGAATGTGCCTGTGGAAGTTACGGGAACGCTTACGCTCGAAAAAAGTGATCGGTATCAGAGTGTTGGTATCATCGATGTTGTTTCGATAAAAAAAGTAGACAATGATCCCGTTATAAACAAGCCGGGATCTGTCATGATCGGCATTGGTCAGAGCAAGACGCAGGATGGCGTATCGATCACGCTGAACTCTATTGTGCAGGACAATCGTTGTCCGATAGATGTGCTCTGCATCGAAGCTGGCGCCGTCACTGCAAATGTAACATTTCGTATGGGTCCGACAGTGAAGACATTTAACATGCCGAGCGACGAAGTTCCGCAAACATTCCAAGGACACAAAATTTCGATCACAAAAATAGATCCTCCACGAATGGCAAAAGTTCAGCCGGATCCGAACGCGTATATACTGACGTTTTTGGTAGATAGAGAATAATGGGCATGTACCAAACACTGAAAGAAAAGAAGGAGCTTGCCGTTAAAAAGGCGAAGAATGGCAAAGGTGTCTTTGTGAAGAAAAATTTCAAGCCGGGACAGAGTATTTTCCAGTTCGCTGGTGAGCTTATTGCTTGTGACGAGGACGACGATACAGATGAACAGACTCGCTCAAATGCCATCCGCATCAGTAAGGATTGGTTCGTTAGTCCAAAGGGAAGGATGGGAGATTTTTTGAATCATTCATGCGAACCAAACGCCAAGGTGGTAAAAAAGGACAAAAAACTTTTCATTGTTGCGATAAGTCTTATTTCCAAAGGGGAAGAAGTTGCCATCGACTATTCTACGATCATTGCCGCTGACGACAGCTGGACGATGAAATGCAAATGCGGAAGCAAGAATTGCCGTAAGATGGTCGGCAAATTCAAGTCCTTGCCCAAAAAGCTTCGCGACAACTATCTCGCGCTCGGCTTGGTGCCGAAGCATATTCTGGGTTAGAATAACTGTATGAATAAAAATATCATTATCGCCATCGTGGCACTCGCAATCATTGTCGCAGGGGCTCATTATTTTTCAAAAAAGAACGTTCAACCCGTGGTAACTGCGGACGGATATAAGAATGCCTCATATAGTATCGACGGGCACTCGGTGACTTTGGTACAGGGATATGCCGAAGAAGAAGCTGCTCCCGGGTCTGCCTCAAAGATCGTCACTCAGTACTTTGGCAACGAAGCGCATGGCGATCTTAACGGTGACGGCAAGGAAGATATCGCATTTCTTCTAACGCAAAGCGGTGCAGGAAGCGGAACTTTTTATTATGCAGTTGTCGCATTGAATAATGGCGACGATACCTATACCGGCACAAATGCCGTTCTCCTTGGCGACAGGATTGCTCCGCAGACGACAGAGATCCATGGCGCGCAGTTGGTAGTGAATTATGCCGATCGCGCTCCGGGCGAGCCTATGACCGCGCAGCCATCAGTAGGTGTTTCAAAATACTTGAAATTGAACGGCACTGAACTTGTTCCGGTAAAGTAATAATGAAAAACACAGAAGCCGCATTTCGATGGATTATCTCGATTCTGCAGAAGCATTCAATTCCATATCAAATCGACGGCGGTTTTGCCGCGCGTATGTACGGATCGGTACGAGAATTGGCCGATATAGACATTAATGTTCCGGAGGATGCACTTTTGAAGATTGTACCTGATGTAAAATCTTACGTGATCTATGGTCCGAAACGGTATGTCGACGAAAGTTGGGATCTTATGC